>NZ_JAAQWY010000005.1:0-200473 GCF_012985765.1 Pseudomonas sp. WS 5071
GCGGCCGATATTGAACTGCTCGCACAATGCAGTGATGTTAGCGCCCTCAGCCAAAGCCAAGGCAACGAATTCGAGACGAAGATCCATGGCGGACACCTCTTTCCAGGACACATCACACCTCCTAAGGGGTCAATGTGTCCTATTAAAAGTGTTCGCGATGTCTCCGAACATTGTGTTCGCTATGTCCCCGGTCCATACAGATGAAGAACCCCAGCACCGCCGAGTACACGCCCATCAACACGGCGTAGGTATCGTGGGACGCAATCTGCACAAAGAACGTGGAGATGTGATGCGCCAGGGTTTCGCCGTTTGTGCCCTTGACCACGGTCATCAGGGCCGCAATCGAGCCGTACAGCGGAAACTGGATCAGCACCCCGGTCGTGGTCGGCACGGCGCTGGCCACGGCATTCAGAAAACTGCGCGGGCGCCAGTGCAGCAATGCACCGAGCATTAGAAACAAAAAGTTGTAGGTGTTGAGGCCTGAAATGGCGCTGATTGCCGGTTTGGTCGAGAACTCGTGGAACAACCAGCCCGCCGCCATCAACACCAGCAAAAGGGTCAGCACCGGACTGTATTCCAGCCACTCGCCGGGTCGCGTGCGCGCCGGCAGTTTGGGGAGGCTGAAGGCCGGATCAACGCCGCAGGCCGCCGCATCCCGGGCCGATTCCGGCCCCGGCGCCGTGGCGTAGGCAACGATCAGCGACACCACCACCAGCGCCGCCAGCAACACACCGGACTGCCACAGGAAGATGGTCTCAGTGAACGGGATCACCCCGGTGATTGCCAGAATCGAAGGCGGCAGGCTGGCGGGGTTGGCCTGCAACTGCGCGGCCGAGGATGACAGCCCCAGCGCCCACACCGCCCCCAATCCCAGGTAGGCGGCTGCACCGGCGGCGCGATAGTCCATGCGCAGGTTCGTGCGGCGGGCCAGCGCGCGCACCAGCAACCCGCCGAACACCAGCGACAACCCCCAGTTGAGCAACGACGCCACCATCGAAATCAGGGCGACCCAGCACACCGCCTGTCGGCCGTTTTTCGGGACGTGTGCCAGTTTGTCGATGAGTTTGACCGCAGGCGGTGAGCTGGCCACCACGTAACCGCCAATCACCACGAAGCACATTTGCAGGGTGAAGGGGATCAGGCTCCAGAAGCCGTCACCGAACGCCTTCGCGGCATCCGTGGGTTTGGCGCCCATCGCCAGGGTGGCCAGTGCCACGGTGATCACGGCGACGGCGGCAAACACCCAGGAGTCAGGGAACCAGCGCTCCGCCCAATTGGAGCAGCGCAGGGCAAAGCGGGCATAACGGCTGGATTCAATCTCAGCGGCCATGGGAAGTACCTCGTTGTTCTTATGATTATGGTGACGCCTGCGCGCAGCCTTGCAGAGCGTCAAGGCATCAGCGGCGGCGGGCCAATACAGTAAATCAATCGACGGGGATTTCCGATGGGCAGTCGCTTTGAACCAACTCGCGAGGTCTACAGTCACTGCCTGTAAGCGGCAATGGTGCCGTTGTGTAACGACCTGACTACAAGGAGTTCACGATGAAAGAGCAAACGTGTGATTGTCCGGACTGCAACTGCAAAGTGGGTGCCCAAGGGGTGGAGCGCGACGGGAAACAGTACTGCTGCAAGGCGTGCGCCGATCATCACCCCGACGGTCAGGGGTGTGCGTCATCCAGCGGTTGCCATTGCGGCGATAAACGCTAAATGAGCTGAGTGCAGACTCGCGCAGTCGTGGACTGCGCGTTTGCGCCACTGCCCTTCATGTTGAAGCCAGGCGCCATTTCACGTTGGCAACGCCTTTTCGTTCCATTTGCGCGCGATCGAGCTTTTTGGCGGCTTCGCGTTCATTGCGGGCAATGCGTTCAACCCCAGCGTCACAACCCGCCCAGTACCAGGCCGTGAGATTGTCCAGCGCGGCGTGGCGGATGATGAATGACTTGGGCTCGCCATGCAGCGTGTAATCAATAATGAATAATTTTGCCGAGTTCATGATTCAGACATTTCTCCCTGTGTTGAGTAAGTGAGTCTGTGGCTTTCAAAAAATTCACTCCAATTGACGGTCGCCGCCATCGGTTCAGGGCTATCTGCCAGTGGACTGATGTGGATCCATTAAAAGGTGAATTTTTTTGATGAGCGGTCGTCTCACCCTCTCTAGAAAATCGGCCTGACGCCGATGTCGTGGTATGCAGCCCCCATTCCCTCAGGTATCCCATGTTTAACAAACGCATGAAGCAAGAGCTAGCGGCTCTTCGTGAAGAATTGTCCAGCCTGCAGCAAGTCAGAGAGAGCTTGGACAGCGAAATGCTGGTGCTCTCGCTGGGAGCGGATGGGCGCATCGAGACGGCGAATCACAACTTCACGCAAGAAATGCAGTATGCAAACAGTGCGCTGGTGGGGCGGCACATTGATGAGCTGGTGCCTGCGCACCTGAAAAACGACGAACATTACCGTCGGTTCAAAACGGCGATGACCCGCAACGAGCATTTCAGCGGCACCGTGCGTTTGTTGCGCGGCAATGGCCAGGAGGCATGGCTGCGCTCGATCATGCAGCCGATTCTGGATTCCAGCGGGCGTGTGCTGCGGATTTCGATTTTCTCCAGCGACCTGACGCGCACCATCGAAACCTCCCGCGACCACGAAAACCTGATGAGTGCCCTGTTGCGTTCCACGGCCGTGATCGAGTTCAACCTCGCTGGCGAAGTGCTGACGGCCAACGATCGTTTTCTGCACGGCATGGGGTACACCCTGGCGCAAATTCAGGGCAAGCATCACAGCCTGTTTTGCACGGCTCAGGAGCAGAACAGCGCTGAATACGAGGCGTTCTGGAAGCGGCTCATTGCCGGTGAATTTGTTGCCGGGCGTTTTCAGCGCGTTGACAGCCATGGCCGTGACGTCTGGCTTGAAGCCTCGTACAACCCTGTGCGTGACGCCAATAACACCCTGTACAAAGTGGTCAAGTTCGCGACGGTGATTACCGATCAGGTCCACCGGGAGCAGGCGGTTTCAGAGGCGGCGGGTATCGCTTACAGCACGTCTTTGCAAACCGATGAAAGCGCCCAGCGCGGCACCAAGGTGGTGACCCAGGCCGTTGAGGTCATGCGGGATCTGGCCAAACACATGCAGCAGGCCGGCGATGGCATCGAAGCCCTTAACGACCAGTCGCAAGTGATTGGGAGCATCGTCAAAACCATCAGCGCGATTGCCGAGCAAACCAACCTGCTGGCGCTCAACGCCGCGATTGAAGCCGCCCGCGCCGGGGAGCAGGGGCGCGGTTTTGCGGTGGTGGCCGACGAAGTGCGGCAATTGGCCTCGCGCACCAGCAAAGCCACGGAAGAGATCATCAACGTGGTGCGTCAAAACCAGGACATGGCGCGTGACGCCGTGACCCTGATGGCCGACGGCAAATTGCAGGCCGAACAGGGGCTGGCATTGGCGGCGGAAGCGGGCACGGTGATTGTCGAAATTCAGGACGGCGCGCAAAAAGTGGTGGATGCGGTCGGGCAATTCGCCAACCAACTGTCGACCTGAGTCGTGATGCACGAGGGTTGCGCATAAGAAAAGTAACCTTCGAGTGACGGAAAAAGAACGTCTGGGAGTAAACTCTGCGCTTTCCAAAGGAGTTTCTATGAGTCTCTACCAGTCGAGCATTCTGGCTAAACCTATCCCTTCGCAAGCGCGTTACCTGTTTTTCGCCCTCAAGTCAGTAGAAGCATTGCCGGCTGCACTCGACGTTCTGTCGCAGTGGGTGGACGGCAAAAGCGTGGTGGCGGGGTTTGGCTCGCCGCTGGTAATGGCGTTGGGGGCTAAGGTTCCAGGCTTGCGCGTCTTTCCGGCACTCAATGCCATGGTTGAAAACCCGTCGACCCAGCACGCCCTGTGGTTGTGGCTGTTGGGTGATGACCGTGGCGAGCTGCTGCATCGCAGCCAAAAAATCGAGACGGCGCTGGCGTCAGCCTTCAACCTGCTGCAAGTGACGGAAGGCTTCCGCTACGGCACCGACCGCGACCTGACCGGCTACGAAGACGGCACGGAAAACCCGGTGGACGATGCAGCGGTTGAGGCCGCCATCGTTGCCCATGCAGGCCCGGGCCTGGACGGCGGCAGCTTTGTTGCGATCCAGCAGTGGCAGCATGATTTGAACGGTTTTGCGGCGCTGCCGTCCGAAGAGCAAGACAACATCATGGGCCGTCGCATGAGCGACAACGAGGAACTGGACGACGCGCCAGCGTCCGCCCACGTCAAGCGCACTGCCCAGGAAAGCTTCACACCTGAGGCCTTTATCGTGCGCCGCTCGATGCCGTGGACTGAAAACGGCAAGTCGGGCCTGATGTTTGTCGCCTTCGGTCGCACCCTCAACGCCTTTGAAGTGCAACTGCGCCGCATGAGCGGCATGGAAGACGGCATCATTGATGGTCTGTACCGCTACAGCCGACCGCTCAATGGCGGCTATTACTGGTGCCCACCGATGAAAGATGGCCGCCTGGACCTCGCAGCGGTGTGCGCGGGCTAACCCGTTTTGGTGTTCTCCCCCTGCCTTGGCTGAACCGTTTTTTTAAGGTTTGTCTGATGTTTCACATGCTGCTGGCTCCCTAGGCTGGCAGCATGAAGCTCAAACAGTTTTTCCGTCCGTTAGATGCCTCGTTCTCGACCTCAATCGCAGCGCGTACGTTGCTGCGTTCTTTTTTCGTGGCGTTGCTGCTTTCGTTGTTCGGCGGGCTCTATGTCTATGTGAATTCCAGCTTTGACCGGGAGATATCCAAGCGTCGCGGCTACATGAGCGGCGCCATTCTCGAAGCCCAGCGCTTTTTTACCGGCCATGAAATTCTCCTCAAGAACTTGAGCTTGTCGGCGGTGCGCAACACCAGACCCGCCCCCCCTGAAGCGCAAGCAGACAGCGACGAGTTCCAGCTGGTGTTGGGGCAGGGCGTCCATTCGTGGAGCCTGTGGCAAACGTCCCGCGAACTGGATTACCTGCGCAGCCAAAAAATAAACCTGCTGTACGTCAAGGCGGGCAACGCTTTGCAGGCCGAGCGCCTGACGCAGGCGGCACTCAACCCCGTGGCAGTGAACCAAGACGTATTGCGTCAGCTCAAGGCGCTTGAGCACTCGCAGGCGACGGTCACCGGTGAGCATTGGTTTAACGCCACGCCGAATCTGGTTATGACAGAAAGCTCGGCGCTGTACCTGTTTACCTTGCTCGACAAGCGTGACCCGGCGTCAGGCTGGCTCGGACTGGAGATCGAAGGCGCGGATATTTCCGCGGCCATGGACCGCAAGCACGCGGGTGACTTTGTCGTGCTCAATGCACGGGGGGAAGAAATCTTCGCCAGTGCCTTGAACCCTGGCCTGCGACAGGCCCTGCAACGGTTTCCCGGTGATCGGCATTTTGGTTTTACCGGCGACGGGCTGTTGCCCGATTACCTGATCATGCGCAACCAATTGGGGTATGCCGACCTGCACGTGGTGTACTCGATGGAGTTCAGCCACTTGCTGCTGGCCATGCGCGAGCCGTTGTTGATTGCCCTGCTGCTGGGGTTTGGCAGTGCGCTCGGGATGGGCTTGCTGGTGCGGCGCATTGAGCGGCAGTTAATCACCCCGGCGATTTACCGCAAACAGGCCCTGATCGAAAGCGAGGCGTTCAGCCGCGCGGTGATCCAGACCGCCCCTGTCGCGTTGTGTGTGCTGCGTCGCGCCAACGGTGCCGTGGTGCTGGAAAACACCCTCGCCCAGCATTGGCTGGGGCGCGGCCGTGAACGCGATGAGCTGTGCCATGAATGGATCGATCACGCGTACAACAACGACGGCATTCACCGCATCGATGAATTTTCGGTGGCGGGGCGTCATCTGCACATCAGTTTTGTCGCCACCCGTTACAAGGGTGAAGACGTGTTGCTGTGTGCATTCAGCGATATCAGTGCGCACAAGGAAGTCGAACTGGCGCTGGAGCAGGCCAAGCGAGAGGCTGACAAGGCCAATGAAGCCAAAACCCTGTTCCTCGCCACCATGAGCCATGAAATCCGCACACCTTTATATGGCGCGCTGGGCACCCTGGAATTGTTGGGCCGCACCCAGCTCAACCCGCGGCAACAGGAATACCTGCACGCCATTCAGAATTCGTCGTCGACCTTGTTGCAGTTGATTTGCGACGTGCTCGACGTGTCGAAAATCGAGGCCGGGCAATTGGCGCTGGAAGTCAATGAATTCGCACCGCTGGACCTGATTCAAGAGGTGGTCAACGGCTATTCGGCCGCCGCGCAAAGCAAGGGGTTACAGCTGTACGCACACATCGACCCGCACTTGCCCGATCAATTGATCGGGGACAGCCCGCGTATCCGGCAGATCCTCAACAACCTGTTGAGCAACGCGGTCAAATTCACCGAAAGCGGGCAGATCGTGGTGCGGGTCAACGTGCAAAGCCGGATCGACGAGCGCGTCACCGTGCTGTGGCAAGTCACAGACACCGGGCAGGGGATCGCGCAGCAAGACCAGCCGTTCCTGTTCGACCCGTTTTACCAGACCGGCAACCGCGCCAATGTGATTACCGGCACCGGGCTGGGCCTGTCGATTTGTCAGCGCCTGACGTACCTGATGAGCGGCAGCATGCGGGTGGTCAGCGAGCCGGGGCTCGGCAGCAGCTTTACCTTGACCTTGCCGCTTGAGCAGAGCAACGCGACGCCCGTGAGTGCGCTGGTCGAGTTGTTGCCAGAAACGGTGTTTGTGGTGTCGTCGATGCAGGAAATGGCCGAGAACATCTGTGGCTGGTTGCGCCGCTGGGGCGCGAGGGCGCAAGTGTTGCGGGCGGGCATGGACATCAGCGACAGCAGCGCCGTGCTGGTTGAACTGCACCCCGGCGAATACCAGCAGCACCTTGCGCCCGACTGGCCGGGGCCGGTGATCGTGGCCTGCGGCAACGTTTGCTTTGCCCCGCCCGAGCAAGAAACACCGCAATGGCACGTCAACTTGAGCTACTTGCAAGACCTGCGTCGCGCGGTCAGCCAGGCTCAGGGGTTGAGCCCCTATGCGCGGCCTGTCGGGCCGGGCACCCGTGTCTACAAACCGCTGGGCCTGCATGTACTGGTGGTCGAAGACAACGCCATCAGCCAGTTGATTCTCAAGGATCAGCTTGAAGAGCTGGGCTGCACGGTGGATCTGGCCTCGGACGGGCTGGAGGCGCTGGCGCTGTGGCAACAGTCGACCTTTGACCGGGTGCTGACCGACGTCAACATGCCCCGCATGAACGGCTATGAACTGGCCACGCAATTGCGCCAACGCGATAGCAGCGTGCCGATCATCGGCGCGACCGCCAACGCTCAGCACGAAGAGCGCGAGCGCTGCCTGGCGGTGGGCATGAATGAATGCCTGGTCAAACCCTTTGGCCTCAGTGCCCTATTTACCTGCCTTGAGCAAACCGGGAGAAAGTCTCATGCCGTATAGCGTTCTGATTGTGGAGGACCATCCTTTCCAGCATGAATACTTGCTCAACTTGTTCCGCGACCTGGGCAACATTCGTGTCGAAGCCGCCCGCGACGGCAATGAAGCGTTTGAGTGGCTGCAAAAACAACCGTTTGATCTGGTGCTCACCGACTTGCTGATGCCGGGCATGGACGGCGTGCAATTGATTCAGCGGCTGGCGTCTTTGCCACACAAACCTGCCCTGGCGATCATGAGCGCGGCTTCGCGGCGGATGATTGTCAGCGCCAGTCTGGTGGCGCAAAGCATGGGGTTGAGCGTGGTGGGGCAGTTGTCCAAGCCGGTCGTGCCGCTGGCGGTGCGTACGTTGATGACCACGCTGGATAAATTGATCACCACCGATCAACCCGTCGCCCGCGAGCCACTGGTGCTGGAGCGCGAAACCCTGCGTGACGCCATGCGCAGCGGGGCGTTACAGGCGTGGTTCCAGCCGAAAAAATCCCTGCACGACGGGCATATCGTGGCCGCCGAGGCGCTGGCGCGTTGGGTCCATCCTGAACTGGGGTTGCTGATGCCGGCTGATTTCCTGCCCTCGCTGGTGAGCCTGGGCCTGGAAAAAGAGCTGTTGCTGCTGTTCATCAAGCAAACGATTGCTGCCCAGGCGAGCTGGACCAGTCAGGGGTACGACATCCCGGTGTCGATCAATTTGCCCACCCATTTGCTCGACGACGATGACCTGGCGGATGCGCTTCATGATTACGTGCGCGCGCAAGGCGGGATCCCGGCGAAACTCGCTTTTGAGCTGATGGAGTGCTCGACCACGCAGGACATCAGCAAGTATTACGCGGGCGCCTGCCGGTTGCGCATGAAAGGGTTCGGGCTGGCACAGGACGACTTTGGCCAGGGATTCAGCTCGTACTTCAACTTGGTGTCCACGCCGTTCACCGAGTTGAAAATCGACCGGGCGCTGGTACACGGGTGTGTGGAAAACGAGAACCTAGCGTCGGCGCTGGCCAGTATCGTTGCGCTGGGGCGGCAATTGGGGCTAGAAGTGGTGGCCGAAGGGGTTGAAAGTCAGGAAGAGCTGGCCTTGTTACGCAAGCTCAACTGTGACCGGGTGCAGGGTTTTCTCATCTCGCGTGCCGTATCATCGGGCCACTTCGGTCACCTGCTGCACGAAGACGCACCGCCGCGTCTGCACTGACCTCACCCTCGGCATCCCGTTGTTTCTAAAAGGTGAAGACCGCACGCATCGGCCGGCGTGCGCTCGACTAAACTTCGAGCCAGCGCCGGTCAGACCCTCACGTAAATTACAGGACGTACCATGACCACCGACAGCACCTCACTGGGCAAACTCGCATTGAGCTCCATGCGCTTGAACCGTGGCGTCCTGATTTTGGTCGGGGTGGCGGTCGTGCTGGTCGGCACCTGTGCGTGGGCGTTGCAGCGTTTGCTGGACGTGGAAGTGAACAAGGTCGATTACCATTTTTCACGGCTGGTCGAGAGCCTGAATGAAAACCGTCTGTTTTTAAGCAACGTCAACACTGCGGTCAATGACGCCCAGGATGTACTGACCAAGAACATCACCCCGCTGCAAAGCAGGTTGGTGTTTCATGGCGCCGGGGTGAACATTTACGAAGGCAAAGAGTTTTCGTTTTCGACCCCCTTCAACCTGGCACAAAGCGACGCGAGCGAGACGGTTAGCCAAACGGCCTTTTCACTGGGCATGCACTTGGCCAACTTCTATAGCGAGTTTTGGTCGGGCTCTGTGGTCCCTTCACCGCAATTGTTTCTGTTGCCGTCCGGGCATGAATTCACCCTTGCCGTGCCCGCCATCGGCGCCCGTCGCGGGCATGCGGCGATCCTGAGCCTTGAGTCGTATCTGGAAACCAGCAAAGGCCTGTTGCAACTGTTCAAGGAGCGCCAATCCGCGCTGCAAGAAGGGCAGGTGTATTGGGCCAATACGGGCAATGTCAGTGAAGGCAACGCCAAGGTGTTCGGGTTTATAAAAATCAATTTGCCGACCCGGTTTCTGCGGGTTGAAGGTGATGATCGCGAAGTACTGCTGGCCGCGTTGATCAATGTGCGGCGCCTGTCGGAAACCCCCACCAGTGTGGACACCCCGGCGTTTGATGATTTGACCCTGATTGCACCCTCGGGCGAGGTGTTGCTGGGGCGTCGTGATGAAAACAACACGCGGCCCGACGGCATGCGCTTCACCTCCAGCGGGCTGGAAATGAAAGTCGCCAGCGACGGTGACGAGCGTTGGACGGCGGTGTACCGGATCAGCTACGACAGTTTTTTTCATTACGCAAAATGGCAGTTGTTGAGCATTTTCGGCGTTGCCTTGCTCTGCGTTTACGTGGGCTGGCTGGTGAACCGCTGGTATCGGTTACGCGTGGTGCGCCCGGCCGAGCAGGCGCATCGGCAGGTGATTGAAAGCGAAATCTTCAGCCGCGCGGTGATCGACACCGCGCCCACCGGTTTGTGCGTGGTGCGTCAGTCCGATAACCGGATGTTGCTGGCCAACAAACGGGCGCAAGCATGGCTGGGCAACTCTCAGTACATCTCACGCTTGATCCGCGAGCAGCAAGCCGATATGGGGGAGGCGTGCGTTGAGGTGGGTGGGCGCTACTTGCACGTCAGCTTTAGCAGCACGCGCTACCAGGGGCAGGACGTGATTGTGTGCGCTTTCAGCGATGTGACCGGGCACAAGGACGATGCCGCCGCGTTGACCCGCGCCCGGCAACAGGCCGAAGAGGCCAGCCAGGCCAAGACTACCTTTCTGGCCACCATGAGCCACGAAATCCGCACGCCGCTGTATGGCGTACTGGGCACCCTTGAATTGCTGGAACTGACGCCACTGGACAAGCGCCAGCAGGTGTACCTGAACACCATTTCGCGTTCGTCCTCCACCTTGTTGCAGTTGATCAGCGACATCCTGGATGTGTCGAAGATTGAGGCGGGGCAAATGGCGCTGGAGCCGGGGCGGTTCTGCCCGCTCGACATGGTCGAGGACGTGGTGGATGCCTACGCGGCAGCGGCCGAAGGCAAGGGGCTGCAAATCTATGCCTGCATTGACCCCCAGGTGCCCGATCAGTTGGATGGCGACCAGTCGCGCATCCGCCAGATCCTTAATAACCTGCTCAACAACGCGATCAAGTTCACGGACTATGGGCGCGTGGTGCTGCGCCTCAAAGTGGTGCAGCGCGACACCCAGCACGTGACCTTGCAATGGCAAGTCACCGACACCGGCGTGGGGATTTCCGAAATCCAGCAACAGCGCTTGTTCGAACCGTTTTATCAAGTGTTCAACGGCCACTCGGCGGGCGGTACGGGGCTTGGGTTGTCGATTTGCATGCGCCTGTCCGAGTTGATGGGCGGGCAACTGCGCGTGGTCAGTGAGCCGGGCCTGGGCAGCAGTTTCAGTTTGCTGCTGAGCCTGCCGATTCTGGAGGGGACGTTACCGGCCGTCAGTGACTTGCAGTTGCGTCCGTCGCCGGTGTACGTGCGTGCGCCGGTCACCGAGCTGGCCGAAACCACCTGCGGCTGGTTGAACCGCTGGGGCGCACAGGCACTGGTGGCGTCTGCCGGGCCGATCAACCTGTCGCCGGGCGCGGTATTAGTGGATTTGCTGCCGGGCCGTCATGGGTCGCTGGAATGGGACGGCCCGCGCGTGATTGGCGTGCCGGGTGCCGGGCAGCCCGAGCACACGCCCCAGGGCTGGCAAGTGGGTGTGCACATGATCCGTGGGCTGGCACGGGCGGTGATGCTGGCCCAACTCGGGCGGGTCGCTGCCGACACCGGGCGGGTGCCTTTGATCCGCGAGAAGCTGGCGCTGCGCGTGCTGGTGGCCGAAGACAACCCGATCAACCAGACCATCCTCAAAGAGCAGCTTGAAGAGCTGGGCTGTCGCGTGGTGCTGGCGTCCCACGGGCAGGAAGCGCTCAGCCTGTGGTCACCGGACGCCTTCGACGTGGTGCTGACTGACGTCAACATGCCGATCATGAACGGTTACGAATTGGCCGGTGCCATTCGCCAGCAGGATGCCCACATCCCCATCATCGGGGTGACTGCCAACGCCATGCGCGAGGAAGGCGAGCGGTGTATCGCCGTCGGCATGAACGCACGGATGGTCAAACCCATGACCTTGCAAACGTTATGGACCGAGCTGAACCGCGCGTGCGACATCGGCACGCCAGACGTGTTGCCGGAGGCCAAAACCGTTGCAATGGGGCATGATCACGCGCCCGCCGACGCCCCGATTGTGGTCAGTGCGCGCATGCGTGACTTGTTTATCAACACCATGGGCGCGGACATCACCACCGCGCAGCAAGCGTTGACGGGGCGTGACAGTGACGCACTCAAAGCGCGGCTGCATTGCATCCGTGGTGCGCTGGCCGTGGTTCAGGCCCATGCGCTGGCCGAAGGTTGCGGCGAACTTGAGCGCCGCCTCGAAGGTCATGTACTGGATGAGTCTTTGCACAATCAGATCGAGGTGTTGTTGGCGCGTATCAAGCGTGCCGTCGCCGCTGTCTGATATTTTCGTTTTCCCACGCCACCGATTGAGCCGTTCACCGTGTGATGGCTCTTTTGACAGGATGTACCTGTGCCAAAAATAAAAGTCGTATTAGCAGATGACCATCCGATTGTGCTGATGGGCGTTAGCGAGCTGATCGAGCGCGACGAGCGTTATGAGATCGTGGGCCAGGCTCAGACCTCCACAGAGCTGATCGAGCAGTTGCAGCGCTTGCGGCCCGACATTGTGGTCACCGACTACAGCATGCCGGGGGATGAAACCTACGGTGACGGGGTCAAGCTCATCGAATACCTGATCCGGCACTTCCCCGAGGTCAAGATTCTGGTGCTGACCATGCTCACCAACAACCTGATCCTGTCGCGACTCTATGACTTGGGGGTGGGCGGGATTATTTTGAAAAACGGCGACTTGAACCAGATCCCGCTGGCGCTCGGTGCGTTGGCCAAAGGCGATAAATGGCACAGCAAAGCCGGTCAGGGGGCGGCCAGTGTGGTCGAGCGCTCAGATGCGGTGCAGGCGCGGATTGCCAGTCTGTCAGTCAAGGAGTTTGAGGTGCTGCGCCGGTTTGCCTCGGGCATGAATGTGCGTGATATCGCTCACTCGCTTAACCGCAGCGTGAAGACCGTGAGTTCGCAGAAGGTCTCCGCCATGCGCAAGCTGGATGTGGAAAACGACCACGCCTTGCTGACCTTCTGCATCAGTATGAATCTGATTTGAACCGTGGCGGTTTCAGGGGTGGAGCACCGGGGCGGTGCCGGTGTGGAAGTGGCCGCCGTCATCGACCCAGGTAAAACTGACGTTGAGCCCTTGAGGGTTAATCTGGCTGCCGGAGGCCATGGGGTAACGCTTTTCACCAAAGGGCGGCGCCATCATGTCGAGGGTTTGCGGCACCGCCATTTCTTGGTGGCGGTCGACCAGGCGCAGTGACGCCATCGACGCGTGATACGGGGTCGGATTGCGCAGCACCAGCACCCAGTGTTCGCCCTGCTGCTCCAGCGTGAAGGTCAGCTTGGCGGGCATTTCATCCGGGGTGGAGGGCAAGTTTTTCGGGCGATAAAAAATTTTCATCTGGGTGTTCATGGCCAGCGCTACAGCCGCTTCAGGGGCGGGCGTGGCACCGGATTTCGGGGCGATTTCATAGAGGTTGAGCCAAAACACCGATTCGCGGTCCTTGGGCAACGCATCGCCGTTATAAAGAATGCGCAACCCCTGAACCGCCCCTGGCTGCATGCGAAAGACCGAGGGCAAGGCAATCATCGGTGACGTGCTTTTCTCGGGGGCTTGCTGATCTTCGCCATCATTGACCCAGGTTTGCACCACCACCGGATAGGGGTTGATGTTGGCCAGCATCAGCGAACGTTCGGTTTGCCCTTGTTCGTAAATCACCCGCGTGCGGGACGCCATGACGCCCGCCTGCGCCGGGAGAATGAACACAAACAGCAGGCCGATCAGCATCAGGCGCGTGAGGATGAGGGTTATTTTTTGAGTCATGATTACTGCACCTTAACGAGAACATAGGCGGTGGCATTCACCTTGCCCGGTGTGGCTTTGCGGCCCGGCAGGGTTTTGAGTACCGCGGTCAGTGTCTGTGTGTACGTGGTGTAACCCGAGGCTGCGCTGCCGTTGGCGCTGGCTCCGTCCTTGACCGGGTACCAGCCGCTGGCATTTCCGCCCCCGGCGATCCCGGTGCCCAGAAAATTCATCGCTTTGCCGTCCTTGTTCAGGGCAATGCCTACCCCGGTGGCGATGGTGGGGTCGGTGCCGTAGCCGTTGGAAACCAGATGCGTCACCCCTTGTGTCCCGGTCAGCAACCCCAGCTCCACGGCCTTGGCATACGCAGCTGAAGAGACTTGCACGCCCAGCGCGGTCTGATTGGTGTTGACCCCCGACACCGCCTGATCGCTGCATTCAATCTCGATGCTGAAATCGCTTTCGCGGGTCATGTTGTCGTTCAGTTCCTGGGCCGTGACCGGCGGGAACACCACCAGCGGCGTGACATTGCGCGCGACGCAGGTGGCGGTGTAGCTGATGGAGGCCGCGCTGCGCATGCCAAAGCCGATGCCGTTGTACTGGCCCCAGAAGGAATAATGGGTATTGGAGTCGGTGCCCACGGTGTCGGACTTATAGCCTGGCCCCTGAAATTGCACATAACCATTGGGCTGGGTGCAGGTGTAGCTGTAGGTGCCGCTGCCACTGGCAGCCGCCATGCCGCCGCAATAGTTACTGCCGCTGCCGGATGTGGGCGGCAGGCTGGAGACGCGGGCCAGATCCGCTTGCACCATGCTCAGGTGCTTGGGTTTGATTTGCAGCTTGGTGCCGACCACGTCGTATTGGGTGATTTTGCTTTGCTGCCAGTAGCGGGTGAACACTTTGCCGGAGTTGAGGTGCGTCAGCTTGAGCCCGACATAGGGGAAGTAGGTGGCGTAGTAGCCGGGCAACCCGTCATTGGTCGCGGTACCGGCGCCGTTGCCGATTTCCCAGTAGCCACCGACCCGGTCATCGCCGTTGGTGGCAAACACTTCATACAGCTCGTCCTTGTCCGCCAGGTCGCATTCCCACAGCACCGTCTCGCTGTTGAGGCCCGTGGCGGTGGCGCTGTCCACAATCGTCGTGCCCAGCGGCGTCCCCACCGGTTGCAGGTAGGTGCTGGTGAGGTTGACCCGGCCAAAGTTGATTTGCGCCGAGTAAGGGTCAAGCACGGTGATGCCGTTGTAGACCCGTCGGCACGTGGCCTCAGCCGTGGGAAGCAAGCCGAGTGTCAGCGCCAGCAGCAGTAACTGATTCAATCGTGGGCGTAAGGTGAACATAAGAAAGCCTCGATTTTCGGGGGTGAATTAACGCGATGAATCCACTGGGCGGCAGTCGCTGGTCACACGCAGCAAGGGCTGGTCCAGATCGCGTCCGGAGACGTCGTAGTGCAGGGCGCATTGCTCTTCAGGGCGATCGCCCCAGCGCAAGGTCAAGGCGCCTGCTGGCTTCTCGCTGCGCAAGTAGGCCTGGCTGCCCTGACCCACCATGCCGATCACGCTGCCGGTTTCATCGAGTACATCCGCGCCCATCGGTACGGCCTGGTTGTCGGGCAGCAGGGCCTTGACCAGCAGGGCGTTGCCGCTGCGGGTCTTGAACGTGATCTTGACCGCGGCACCGGCGTACGGCGCCACCCGGCGCTGGCCATCGTCGAGTTCGGTTTTCTGGTTCATGCCTTCCGGGGTGATGGCCACGGTGTTGTAGCGGTAAGGCGTGAGGGCTGGCACCAGGGCATAACCCGAATCATCAATGGTCGTGCCTTGGCTGTTCATGACTTTTGCACCGCTGGCGCCTTTGGCTTCAATCAGCGCAAAGGTATCGCCCAGATAAGGGCCGAAGGTCACGCCGCCGCTGTGCAGTGCCACCGCGCCGCGGGCGCTGCCGGACGCCTGCCAGTAGTCTTCACCCTTGGACGCGCTGAGGGCGAGGCTGGTCTTGGGCAGGCGTTTTTGCAGGTTGCCGCTCCAGGTGTTCTGTTTTTGTTCGGCGTCCCGGGACACATCCACGCCGTAGCTCAGGGTCTGCTCGGCCCCGGCGGTGCCGGACATTGAGGTCTGGTACACGTTGCCGTACGTCGAGCTGTGGCTGACGGAACTGCTCAACGTCGGTGTGTTGCTTTTCGACGGGCTGCCCAGCGGGAACGAGACCGAGAGCAACGTGACTGTTTCAGTCGTGCCGGGGGAGGCCGGGTTCCAGCGGCCGCCGTTGACGTTATTGCCCGCGTTGTGGCCGTCATAGCCGCCGTTACGGGTGTTCTCGACACTGCCGGTGGACTGGCGCGAGACCGACAAGTTGAAGCTCACCGAGTTTTGCAGGGTGTTGGCATAACCCAATTGCAGTTGCGTGTCGCGCTCGCGGCCGTTGCGGTAATCCTGAGTCGAGCCCGACACATAAATCGAACCGTAGGATTCCAGGCTCTGGTTCACGGACACTTCGAAGCGCGAGCGTTGCAGGTAGCTGGCCGAGTCCCAGGTCTCACCTTTGTTCAGGGATTCGCGCACACCGAGCACGTCGCCCAGGTCGCGATACCCGGCGGTTGAGTAGCGGTAACCGGCAATCGACAGCGTGGTGTTGGTCGGTGCGAAGGTGCGGCTGTACGACAGGCGTGCCATCCAGCCATCGATCAGCCCTTCTTGCGGCATGTCGGCACGCGAGTAGGTGGCATCAAGGCCGAACGCCCCCAGCCAGTTGGCATAGACGCCACCGAACACCAGCGCCTGGTAGCCGTCCGCGACCCGCAAGCCGGTGTTGGCCGTGAGGGTGTTGGTCAGGCCGCGTTGATAGGTGAATTCGCTGAACAGGTCGTTATCGCCCACGTCGCTGGTCTTGCCCACGGCCGCGCTGTAGCGCGAGGTGCCCGGACGCAGGGATTCCGGCACTGCCGAGAATGGCACGCTGAAGCGGCTGATGCTGCCGTCGGCTTCCTGCACCGTGACGTCAAGGTCGCCGTTGTAGTTGGTGGCGTACAGGTCGCTGATTTCAAACGGCCCCGGCGCGACGGTAGCTTCGTAAATGTCATTGCCATTCTGGCGCACAGTGACCTTGGCGTTGGTCTTGGCAATGCCGCGCACCGTCGGCGCATAGCCGCGTACCGATTCGGGCAACATGCGTTCGTCGGAGGTGAGTTGTACCCCACGAAACCCCAGCCCGGAGAAGAAACGCCCCGAGGTGTAACCTTCGCCCGCCGTCAGTTCACTGCGCAGGCTGGGCAGAGCACGTTGCACATACGTGCGGGTAGCGTTCCAGTCGCTGCCGTTTTTCGAGTCATAGCGCAGGGACGCTTGTTGGCGCAGGCGCCACATGCCCAGGTTCAGGCCACTGTTGAGCGCCACATAGCTGGAGTCCGAGTCTTGGGCATGACTGGCGCTGCGGCTGACGTGGTACTGGTTGGCGCTGTAGTTGATGAACCCGATGGTGTTGCCCGCGTCCAGGTTCTGCGGTGACACATAGCCGCGCGGCACCTGCAGCATCAGGCTTTGCGGCATGCTGATGTCGAGGCGCAACTGAGCGAAATCGAAATGGCTGCTGGCGCCTTTGACCGTGTCCCCGAGCAACGGGCATTGGCTGCCGGGGGTGTCGGTGATCGCCGTGGCCAGCACGCCCGCGCCTTCCAGCAGCGCCCGTGGCAGGCAAGGTTGCACATCGCCCTGCGCCACGGCGACAAACTGCACCGGCACGCGCTCGACAAAACGGTCATTGAGGTACAGGTCGACCGTGTAGTGGCCGGGATCAATGGCGTTGATGGTGTTAAAGCGCGACAGGGAGCCGCCGCCAAACATCATGTTGTCGTCGAACTGGTAGTCGTCGCTGGTGCTGGCTGAATCGGTTTGAGCCTGTGCCGTGCCCGCCGTCAATGCGCCACACAGGATCGACGACGACGCCAGCAACATGGCCCACAACCAGCGGCTATGCGGGGCGCGGGTGCGGATCCGGCAGGGGATGTATTGAGCCACGGACATGTGTAGTTCCCGAGGTTACTGAACAGGCTGGTCGGTGGTGACGTCGGCGCCGTAATCGTTCACCAGCGTCAGGCGCAGTTGATTGCCGGCGCTGGCCCCTTTGACCGGCCATTGCACCTTGGAGAAGGGCGGGACCATCACGGCCTTGGCCACGTTGACCGGCTTGCCGCCCACCAGCAGGTTGGCCTGGCGGATAACCGCGTGATAACCGCTGTTGTTTTCAGCGCTCAGGTGCTGGTTCGAGCCGCTGCCTTGCAGGGTGAAGGTCATCGATCTGGCGATGTCTTCGGGGTTGCCGCGAATGCTTTGCGGGCGATAAAAGATCTTCATCCGGCTGCTCACGGTGAGCATCAGCTTGTTGGCTTCCATGTCGTGAGCCTTGAGCGCGGGCATTTGCATGAAGTTGATGTAGAACACCGACTCACGGTCTTGCGGCAGGTCCTTGCCGGTGTACACCAGACGCACGATTTGCCCGGCCTTGGGGTTCATCCGGAAAATCTGCGGGCTGGCGATAAAAGGGGCGTCAGCGGTTTGTGGGGTCGACGCCGGGTCGCCCTTATCCACCCAGATCTGCACCAGATTGGGGTACGCGTCATGGCTGGTGAGTTGCAGGGCTTTTTCGCGAATGGCGGCGGGGTAGATCACCCGCGTGCCGCTCATGACCACACTGGCCATCGCGCTCTGGGCAAGCGTTACGCCGATCAGCAAACCGACGGACAGGGCTAAGCGTTTCAGGCAGGTCATGGCCAACTCCTTCCGAAAGGCTGGGAAAACAGAAAAGGACAAGCGAGGTGCGGACCCGCCGCTTCGCAAGGCGCGAAGACGGCAGGTCAGGGGGTTACGCTTACAGGTAGTCGAGGGCGTATTGAGCCGACGCTGAAACGGTACCGGCCGTGGCAGCGCCGGTGCTGATGTAACGCGCAGCGAAGTCGTGGCTGGTGGCGGTTTCGTCTTTTTTCAGCACCAGGCCTTCAACCGACGTCATGCCGCTCAGGGTGATCGGCGTGCCACCGCTGGCATCCAGCAACTGGATTGCAACGTTTTGCGCCGTTCCGGTGTTGCCCAGGTTGCCGCCTGTGTTGACGTTGGCACCCAGGAACGTGGTGCGAATGTTCAGGTCGCCCGTGGTGGGGGCGGTGCAACCCGTCACGGCGATGGTGAAAGGCGTTTCACCGGCGAACTTGCCTGCGGTGTCCAGATCACTGGATGCCACGGTGGGCAACACCACGATCGGGCTGCCAGCGTTACCGTTGACCGACACCTGGCACGTCTGGTCAGACACCTGGCCTTTGAAAGTGATGGTGTTTTGGCTGGCGGCGAACGAGATCGCCGGGAATGCCGTCATCGCGATGAGCAGAGCAGTACGCTTCATAGTAATAATCCTGATAACTGGAGATGAGGCTCGAGCCCAACCCATTCTTCGTGGAGTCGGTCAGGAGCAGATTCAGCCAGTGCAGGTTATCGGGGGCAGGACCGGGCTTTAATCAGACGATTCTTAAAAGGCCGTGGCGGACGATTGAGACGGGGGATTTGCCCCAGGCAAAAAAAATGGCTGACCGTGCGGCAAGCCATTTTTCGGTATGGGTACACGGTCTTTATCAACCGGGGTTTGACGCGACGGTCACCTCTGAGGTCCAAGGGCAAGGGGGCGCCCAAACCAGCGAAAAACGCTCATCCGCTCACGCGCGTCGACTTCGTGTTCACAACGGTGTGGAGAGCGAAAACGGAATGCGCAGTTCCCCGACAGGCCCAGTATCGCGGCCGCACATTTCGTCGTGCACGCAGTGCTGCACCAGCACGCACGGAAATGCCGGCACGGTGTGCAGCACCTGCCGCAGGTGGGGGATTGAGCGCAGGTGCATCGGCTGGGCCGCCTCGTCAAGCAAGGTGAACTGGCCGTGATCCAGGCGGATTCGTGCCAGATAAACACCACCTTCGAGTGACAGCAGCTCCAGCTCGCGTATTTCGCTGTTGGCCGCATGTTGGGTGAGGGTGTGCAGGTTCATGCTTCACTCCTTGCCTACCAGGGCAGGCGTTGTCCATCGTAAGCAAAGAAATGGCCGCTGTCGGCCGGAGTCAACTGGTCAATCAAGGTCAGTAATCGGGCCGCGGCAACGTCTGCGGGACGGGCGGTGTCGGCGACGCGGAAAGGATGCGACAGCCCCGAGATGACCGTGCCCGGGTGCAGGCTGAGCAAGCGGCTGTGCGGACGAGTGCGCGCCAGTTCAATGGAGGCAGTCTTGATCAGCATGTTCAGCGCGGCCTTGGAAGCACGGTAGGCGTACCAGCCGCCCAAACGGTTGTCGCCAATGCTCCCGACTTTTGCTGAGAGCATCGCCATCGCGCCGCGCGGTGCGAGCAGTGGTAGAAAGTCGCGCAACACGATGGCCGGCCCCAGCGTGTTGACTTGAAACACAGCCTGCAGCGCCTCGGGTTCGAGGGCGCTGATGCTTTTTTCCGGTTTGATCCCCTCGCGATGGAGCAGGCCGGCCGCGTGTACGATCAGGTGATACGGCGCTTCGGCTGCCAGTTCGGTGGCGGCGCTGGCAATCGTTTCGGGACGTTCAAGGTCCAGCTCGGGCACGGTATGGCGCCCTATCGCACGAACCCCGGCGCAGCGCGGATCTTGCCTCAGGTGTTCGCAAAACGCCGTGCCGAGGGCGCCGCTGGCGCCGATCACCAGCGCGCGATAGCTGTCGTCGAGGGAGGTCATGGTCACGACGTGGTTCATTGGCTCACCCCGGCGCCCTGACGGCGGAAGAATATCGTCACCTGACCCACCTCAACCCCGAACTTGGACATACTGGTGCGGTTGATTAACGTGTCTTCGTCCATCAAGTACATCCAGTCGTCCATGCTCATTTCGTAGGTCGAATCATCGACCGGCAGGTTCAGGCGGTACCGCCAGTGCAACGTGTTTCCGGCGATTTGGCCGTTGGCGATACCCACCACATCCTCGGCGCGGCCGCTCCAGCGTCCCTGGCCCTCGGGCGTGAGGGTCCAGACGCGGCGTTGGCGGGTGCCGTCGCTGTAGAGGAAGCGCTCGTCGAGAATCAGGTTGTTGCCCTCGCGACGGCTGACGATATTGACCTCGAAACGCTTGACCACCTCACCGCTGCGCTTTTGAAACATCCCCCAGGCTTTGACGGGCTGGCTGAAAAACTGCTCCAGATTCAACGCCGGTTGCTGATCCGCGTACCGGGCGACATCCACACCGGTACAACTGGTGATGCTGAGGGCCAGCGCCAGTAACAGCAGTAATCGTTTCATTGCCTTTCTCCCTGAAGCACGCGGCTCACGCGTGCGAAGCATCGCGCCATCGGTGCGTTCGGTGGGCAGTCCCGGTAGAGGGTTCTGCGTCGGCCTTTTGGGTCAGTATCAACCCTCATCTAAATACTTGTACAAGCCCAATCGACTTGTATAGGTTTTATTCAAGATAGGCTGAAAAAAATCAACTGACAATCCATCGGCAATCTTTTTATGCAGAGGCGAAAACCTCACCTTGCTGAGCACGAGGCTGCCTGCGGCTCACCAGTGCGGTGGGGGCATGTGCGATAGCTTTGGGCACGTTATTCAAGGGGCCTTATCAGGCCAGAAAGCGGTTAGCGCCGATGGAGTAGCGACTGTGCTGCGTAGGTGTTTTGAATGGGTTGCGCTGGATTGGGGGGGGCACGTCGATTCGAGTTCGTAACGACGGAGGTAGACGTGGGATGCACGGAGGGGGAGGTATGGAGAGAGACAAGGAGAAACCCCCAGACACAAGAAAGCCCGCACTAGGCGGGCTTCTTGTACTGTTTATAGACTCATTGAGACATCTGTAAACAAGCGTTTGGTGGCTACACAGGGACTTGAACCCCGGACCCCAGCATTATGAATGCTATGCTCTAACCAACTGAGCTATGTAGCCAATGGCGCGCATTATTCCTTCGAGCAGGGCATGTGTCAAGCAAATATCTTAAAAAATTCTTTGTTCAATCAACCGCTTAAGAATTTACGGCGTTTGGATGGCAATATCCTGTTAAAAAATGGCACATTGACCGACCTGCAAGTGCGCATTCACCTGATGTACGGAAAGTCTCATGGCCCTTAGCAACGCTCAAACAACAACAACGACTGCCTCACAAACGCCTCAAACCAGCCCGTTGGTGCTACGCATTATCGGTGCAGTGGCGCTGGCGCATCTGATCAATGACTTGATTCAAGCCGTTCTGCCTTCGATCTATCCGATGCTCAAGGCCAAATATGACCTGACCTTTACCCAGATCGGCCTGATTACCCTGACCTTCCAAATGACCGCCTCGCTGTTACAGCCCTGGGTAGGTTATTACACCGATCGCCATCCCAACCCGTTGCTCTTGCCTGCGGGCATGGTGTGTACGCTGGTGGGGATTTTGATGTTGTCCCAGGTCGGCAGTTTTCCCTTGATCCTCCTGGCCGCCGCGCTGGTGGGCATCGGTTCGTCGACCTTCCACCCCGAGGCTTCACGGGTGGCGCGTCTGGCCTCAGGCGGGCGCTACGGTTTTGCACAGTCTACGTTTCAGGTGGGCGGTAATGCCGGTTCTGCGTTTGGTCCTTTGCTGGCAGCATCGATCATCATTCCATTCGGGCAAGACAATGTGGCCTGGTTTGGCCTCTTTGCGCTGTTCGCCGTTGGCTTGCTGTATGCGATCAGTCGTTGGTATCGCAGCCACTTAAACCTGTTCAAGCTCAAAGCCGGGCAAAAGGCCACCCACGGGCTGTCTAAAAATCGGGTGTTGAGCGCGTTGGTCGTGCTTGGGCTGCTGGTGTTCTCCAAATATTTCTATATGGCGA
Source organism: Pseudomonas sp. WS 5071 (assembly GCF_012985765.1). Lineage (NCBI taxonomy): Bacteria > Pseudomonadati > Pseudomonadota > Gammaproteobacteria > Pseudomonadales > Pseudomonadaceae > Pseudomonas > Pseudomonas sp. WS 5071. The sequence continues at coordinate 22,252 of NZ_JAAQWY010000005.1, forward strand.
GCCTGACCAGCTACTACACGTTCTTCCTGATCGAGAAGTTCGGCGTCTCCATCGCCAATTCGCAGATGTACTTGTTCCTGTTCCTCGGTGCGGTGGCGGCCGGTACGTTTTTTGGCGGTCCGATCGGCGACCGCATCGGGCGTAAAGCCGTGATCTGGTTCTCGATTCTGGGTGTAGCGCCGTTCACTTTGCTGCTGCCCTATGCGGACTTGTTCTGGACCAGCGTGTTGAGCGTCATCATCGGCTTTGTACTGGCCTCGGCGTTCTCGGCGATTGTGGTGTATGCGCAGGAATTGGTGCCAGGCAATGTGGGCATGATTGCCGGTATCTTCTTTGGCCTGATGTTTGGTTTTGGCGGGATCGGTGCGGCGCTGTTGGGCCATCTGGCGGATATTCACGGTATCGAATACGTGTACACCTTGTGCTCATACCTGCCGCTGCTGGGTGTGCTGGCGATTTTCCTGCCGCGGACCAAAAAGGTCTGATCCGCGCAGGTAATCAGCCTCAGCGCTTAAACAGTGGGTTTGTCGTTTTGGGTGGTGAAGCCAAACGTCAGCAGGGCACTTTCAACCGTGCTCATGTGTTGCAGGCACAGTTGCCACGGCGCGGACACCGCATCGGCCACTTCATTGGGCGCCACGGGAAGCAATACCGGGCGCTGGTTGTCGCTGGCGATGGCCGCGCAGCCTGACGCCACACTGGCCAACCGTTCGTGCAATGACGCTGGAGGCGGGCCTTGTTCCTTGCGCAAGGCATCGGCAAAGGCCTCGGCGAACAGTAGCGAGCTGGCGTACAGGCGCACGGCATGGCGTTCGTAGCGGCTGGCAATGTCTTTGACTTCCCGTGATACAAAGCGCCCGCGTAACGTCCAGCGCGCCGTATTACGGGCGCTGCTGATGCCGGTTTCCAGAGCAATCAGGCTGTCATGGGCGGCCGAGAAGATCAGCACGGCATTTTTGGCTTTGTTGGCGTCGTTCTCTTCCAGTGATTGCAGGCTTTTACCGAAACCTTTCGCCAGCTTTTCCAGCAAGTCCTTTGCCGAGCTGTCGATGATCCCGATGGGGTTCGGGGTCAGCAGGATCTGACTGAACACCAGCCCGACACCCGCGCCCACCAGCACGTCCATCATGCGCACAACACCGGCGCTTTCTGGCCCCACAGCCAGCATCAGCACGGCCGAGACGCCCGCTTGAATCGGTACGACAGCGCCCAGGCCATACAGCGCTGCAATGGCGATGGCGGAAAACGTGGCAAATCCGATCCGCAGCAGGGGATAGCCGTCAGGCAGCCAAAGCGCGGCTTCCCCCACGATGATCCCGGTGGCCACCCCGACCATCAGTCCTACTGCCTGTTTGCCATGGCTGGGCAGGCCGGGCGCCAGGCACACGACAGCGCTGATGGCTGCAAACACCGGGTGTTCATGCCCCAGGAAATGCACCGCCAGAATCCACGCCAGCGCGGCGGCAATGGCTGAGGCCAGCGCATCACGCCAGCCGGAGGCCCAGCGGGTTTTGATTTTTTCGACCAGCGAATCGATAGAGCGTGTCAGGAAGTTGGGGCGGGCGATCATTCAGGCTCCTGAAATTGAACAATGGTGGTGATAACCATAGACCTTCGCGTGCCGATAGCGTGCGCCAAGGTGCCGCCGTCCAACTCAGAGCCAAAAAAAACCGCGCCTGAGCGCGGTTTTTTACGTGTGGTGTTTACACGTTGAAGCGGAAGTGCAGAACGTCACCGTCTTTAACGATGTAGTCCTTGCCTTCCAGACGCCATTTGCCAGCGGTTTTGGCACCGGCTTCACCCTTGTACTGGATGAAATCGTCGTAGGCGATGACTTCGGCGCGGATAAAGCCTTTTTCGAAGTCGGTGTGAATCACGGCGGCGGCTTGCGGGGCCGTTGCGCCTACTTTTACAGTCCAGGCGCGTACTTCTTTAACACCTGCCGTGAAGTAGGTTTGCAGGTTCAGCATCTGATAACCGGCACGGATAACCCGGTTCAAGCCCGGCTCTTCGAGGCCCAGCGCTTCCAGGAACATGTCCTTTTCTTCGCCTTCTTCCAGTTCTGCGATTTCCGCTTCGATCTTGTTGCAGACCGGAACGACCAGTGCACCTTCTTCTTCGGCAATGGCCATGACCACGTCGAGGAACGGGTTGTTCTCGAAACCGTCTTCAGCGACGTTGGCGATGTACATAACCGGCTTGGTGGTCAGCAGGTGGAAGCCACGGATGATGGCTTTTTCGTCTGCCGACATGTTCTTGATCAGGCTGCGGGCTGGTTTGCCTTCGGTGAAGTGGGCGATCAACTGCTCCAGCAGAGCCTTTTGAGCCACGGCTTCTTTGTCGCCGCCTTTGGCGTTGCGCGCCACTTTCTGCAACTGCTTTTCGCAGCTGTCGAGGTCAGCGAAGATCAGTTCAAGGTCGATGATTTCGATGTCGCGTTTCGGGTCAACGCTGTTGGAAACGTGAATCACGTTTTCGTCTTCAAAGCAGCGGACTACGTGAGCGATGGCATCGGTCTCACGAATGTTGGCCAGGAACTTGTTACCCAGGCCTTCACCTTTGGAGGCGCCAGCTACCAGGCCCGCGATATCGACGAACTCCATGGTGGTCGGCAGCACCCGCTCCGGGTTCACAATGGCAGCCAGCGCGTCCAGACGCGGATCGGGCATCGGCACGATACCGGTGTTCGGTTCGATCGTGCAGAAGGGGAAGTTCTCAGCCGCAATACCGGATTTGGTCAGGGCGTTGAACAGGGTGGACTTACCGACGTTAGGCAGGCCGACGATGCCGCAATTGAATCCCATGGTGTTTTCCCCGAGGAGTAGAGTCAGGCCTTCTGGCTGTGCAGGTTTTTCATCGCACGGTTCCATTCCCCGGCGAGGATATCCGGCAGCACGCCGAGGGCAAAATCGATGCTGGCATCCAGTTTTTCCTGTTCGGCGCGCGGCGCGCGACCCAGGACAAAATTGGAGACCATGCTGGCGACGCCTGGGTGGCCAATGCCGAGCCGCAGACGGTAGAAATTATTGTTGTTCCCCAGTTGCGCGATGATGTCACGCAGCCCGTTGTGACCTCCATGGCCGCCGCCCAGTTTGAGCTTGGCAACACCTGGCGGGAGATCGAGTTCGTCGTGGGCCACCAATATGGATTCCGGCGCAATCCGGAAAAAACCGGCAAGCGCCGCAACGGCCTGGCCGCTTCGGTTCATATAGGTGGTGGGAATCAACAGACGAACATCCTGACCTTGATGGCTGAATCGACCGGTCAGGCCAAAATACTTACGGTCTGCAACGAGGTTAACCCCGTGCGCGGACGCGAGACGCTCAACAAAAAGGGCCCCTGCGTTATGCCGGGTCTGTTCGTATTCGGTGCCTGGATTTCCCAGGCCAACGATCAGTTTTATGGCGGTCACGACAAGGGCCCTTCTATGGAGTTGTGGATAACATCGCCGCTGACAGCAGCGGCGAAAACGGACAAAAAAGCGGGTTTACATGAGTAAACTTCGCGATCTTGTCCGCTTTACTCGCTGCGTGTTAGCTCGCGATGTTCCTCAAAACTCCAGACAGAGTAATGAATTACTCTGCTTCAGCTTCTGGTGCAACACGTGGAGCGTGAACGTTGGCTACTGCCAGGTCGTTACCGTGTGCCAGTGCTACGAACTCAACGCCTTTAGGAGCGGTGATGTCCGACAGGTGAATGATCGAGCCGACTTCGGCGTTAGCCAGGTCAACTTCGATGAATTCAGGCAGGTCTTTTGGCAGGCAGGAAACTTCGATTTCAGCAACAACGTGCGAGATCTCGCCGCCTTTCTTGATCGGAGCAGCTTCACCAACGAAGTGAACTGGAACGATTGCAGTCAGCTTCTGACCGGCAACAACGCGTACGAAGTCAGCGTGCATCACGTGGCCTTTGGCCGGGTGACGCTGCAGCGCTTTGATGATTACGTTTTGCTTGGTGCCGCCAACAGTCAGTTCGATAACGTGGCTGTAAGCCGCTTCGTTTTCGAGCAGTTTGGCAACTTCTTTAGCCAGCAGGCTGATGGATTCAGGGGCTTTTTCGCCACCGTAAACGACAGCTGGAACCAGGCTTGCGAGACGACGCAGGCGGCGGCTCGCACCTTTCCCCAGGTCGGAACGCACTTCAGCATTCAGAGTAAATTCGTTCATGTTGTATCTCCAAAATAACCACATCCGGCCTAGCGTTTGCGACCAGCGCTATGGACGGTATGGGCAAAAAAGCCCCGCCCCAACAGGCTGTTGGGGCGGGGCGCTTTTCGTCAACGAGGCATTCGAGAAGGGCAGGGCCCTTATCGGAACATCGCGCTGATCGATTCTTCGTTGCTGATGCGGCGAACCGCTTCAGCCACAACCGGTGCGATATCCAGTTGACGGATACGCGAACAGGCTTGTGCGGCAGCGGACAGCGGAATGGTGTTAGTCACCACCAGCTCATCCAGCATGGAATTTTCGATATTCTCGATTGCCCGACCCGACAGCACAGGGTGTGTGCAGTAGGCGAACACTTTGGCAGCACCATGCTCTTTCAAGGCTTTTGCCGCGTGGCACAGAGTGCCGGCGGTATCGACCATGTCATCAACCAGAATGCAGGTACGCCCTTCGACATCACCAATGATATGCATCACTTCCGAGTGATTGGCTTTCTCACGGCGTTTGTCGATGATACCCAGATCAACGCCCAGGGATTTGGCAACAGCACGTGCACGCACGACGCCGCCGATATCCGGGGACACGATCATTAGGTTTTCAAAGCGCTGATCTTCGATGTCATCCACCAAAACTGGGGAGCCATAGATGTTATCTACAGGAATATCGAAGAAACCCTGGATTTGGTCAGCATGCAAATCAACCGTGAGAACACGGTCAATGCCGACAACGGTAAGCATGTCAGCCACAACTTTTGCGCTGATAGCCACACGTGCGGAACGCGGACGGCGATCCTGACGGGCATAACCAAAGTAAGGAATAACAGCAGTAATACGAGTCGCTGAGGAGCGGCGGAAGGCATCAGCCATCACGACGAGTTCCATCAGGTTATCGTTGGTCGGAGCACAAGTCGGCTGAATGATGAAAACGTCTTTACCGCGGACATTTTCATTAATCTCAGCGGTAATCTCGCCGTCGGAAAACTTACCGACAGAAATGTCACCGAGTGGGATATGCAGCTGACGTACGACACGCCGAGCCAGATCGGGGTTAGCGTTCCCCGTAAAGACCATCATCTTGGACACGCGCAGTACCTGAAGGCTGAGGGTAACCTGGATGAGTATAAGAAATGGCAGGGGCGGCTGGATTCGAACCAACGCATGGCAGGATCAAAACCTGCTGCCTTACCGCTTGGCGACGCCCCTGTATCTGTTGCTACGAGTACCGTGTACCCGTTTCCTTTGACAGATCTTGTAGCTTGCGATGCAACATCGAAACGTTGCTTCCTTTCGCTACAAACCCTGTAAGGGTGTCTGCAAGAAGGTGCAGGACTTTATCAGCATCTGCTTCGTTTGGGAAGGCCCCAAATATACAACTTCCAGTTCCAGTTAATTTTGCTTCGGTATATTTACCTAACAAATTCAAAGCCTTACGTACATCTGGGTAAAGCTCCGTTACTACTGCTTCGCAGTCGTTTCGGCTGTTTCCCTTGGGAACGGGGCGCACTTTAATGGGCAAAGAGTTACGTGTCAACAAAGGATGCGAAAAAATTTCTGCTGTGCTTACAGAGACTTGCGGGACGAGCACGACGTACCACGGTTCTTCCGGGTATTCGGGTGACAGTTTTTCGCCAACCCCTTCAGCGAAAGCGGCATGCCCGCGAACGAAAACCGGTACATCCGCGCCCAGGTTCAACCCCAGTGCCGCCAGTTGATCCTCGCTCCAGCCCAGCCCCCACAGATGATTGAGGCCCAGTAATGTGGTGGCGGCATTCGAACTTCCGCCGCCGATTCCGCCCCCCATGGGCAAAATTTTATCGATGTGGATATCGATGCCCAGCGTGCAACCTGATTGCGCCTGAAGTTGTCGAGCCGCTTTCACGATCAGGTTGTGGTCGTGCGGCACGCCTGCAAACTCAGTGAGGAGGCGAATCTCACCGTCCTCTCGCACTGAAAACGTCATTTCATCGCCATAGTCGAGGAATTGAAACAACGTCTGCAGTTCGTGATAGCCATCTTCACGGCGGCCGAGAATGTGCAGCATCAAATTCAATTTTGCCGGGGAGGGCAAAATCAGTGGATCGTTTTGCATGTCATTGTCCCAACTGACGGGGTTGCCAATCTTTCACCACCAGGGTGACGTCCAAATCTTTCCCGTGCAGTTTTACGCGCTCAGGGAGCCAGAAGCCGTTCTGCTCGACGTAACTCAGGTATTCGATTTTCCAGCCGTCCTGTTCCAGTTGGCCCAGGCGGCTGTCTGCATTCAAGGCAACGCGGCTTTTGCTGCCCGGCGCCGGCAAGCCGCGAACCCACCAGACCAGGTGCGACACGGGCAGGCTCCAACCCAGCTGTTCGCCGAGCAACTCTTCAGGAGAAGAGGCTTCGTAGCGGCCCTGATTGGCCACTTCCAGCGTGACATTGCCCGGGCGCCCGGTCAGGCGGGCAGCGCCACGGCCTAGCGGGCCTGACAAGCGAATGTCGTAATAATCCTGGCGTTGCAGCCAGAACAACGTGGCGCTGCCGGAGTCTTTCGGGGCGCGGATGCCGACTTTGCCGTTGATCTGCCAACCGTCGAGTTGGGTCAAATGCTGTTTATGCGCTGACCACAATGCCGGGCTGCCATGGCCTTCGACCGATTCACGGGCGCCAAACATGGAACAGCCGGCCAGCAAGGCGATTAGGCTAAAGGCAATAAGGTGTCGCAGGGTGCGATAACGCATGATTTAAAGAGTCTCGGATCCGGTCAAGCGCAAAACGGTTTTGCGCAGGATAGGGCTTTCTGGGTTGTCTTTAAGGAACTTGGCCCAGATTTGCCTGGCTTCACGCTGTTTGCCATTGGCCCAAAGCACTTCGCCCAAATGCGCGGCGACTTCTTGGTCCGGGAAGCGATCCAGCGCCTGACGCAATAACCGCTCGGCTTCATTCAAATTGCCGAGGCGGTAATTGACCCAGCCCAAGCTGTCGAGCACGGCAGGGTCGTCGGGGTTGATGTCATAAGCCTGTTGAATCAGCGCTTTGGCTTCGGCGTAACGTGTTGTCCGATCTGACAGGGTGTAACCCAGCGCGTTCAATGCCATGGCATTGTCAGGTTCGCGGGCGATGATGGCACGCAGGTCCTTCTCCAGTTGAGGCAGGTCATTGCGCTTCTCGGCGAGCATGGCGCGCGAGTAGAGCAAGTTCAGGTCATCCGGGTACTGTTTCAGCGCTTGCTGAAGGACATCCCATGCGCGGTTTGTCTGATTATTCGCACTCAGCGTTTCTGCTTCGATCAAAAACAGCTGAATGGCGTAATCGGGTTGCTCGTCGCGGGCCGCCGCCAATTTGGCAGAGGCTTCTGTGCCGCGACCGTGGCTGATCAGGATGTCGGCCTGTCGCAGTTGAGCGGGCAAGTAGTCATTGCCGGGGCCGACTTGAGCGTATTCGATCAACGCGCCTTGGGGGTCGTTGCGCTCTTCAGCGATACGCCCGAGGTTCAAGTGCGCCGCGTCGACATGGCTGTCGCGTTCGATCAGCGTTTGCAAATACCCTTCGGCTTCATCCCAGGCTTTGCCTTCGAGGCACACCAGCGCCAGAGAAAAACGCAGTTCGTCGTCTTCTGGGTATTGCTGGACCAGGCTGGCGAATTGCGCCTTCGCCTCATCCATGCGGTTTTGCTCAACCAGCGCGCGGGCGTAGGTGAGCGCCAGGCGTTTGTCTTGCGGGTATTGCTGAATGCTTTTCTTCAGTAGCGGCAGGGCTTCATCGCCGCGATTGAGGCTTTGCAGGATTCTGGCCCGCAACAGCACGGGGGCGACTTCACCGGCTTGCGGCGGATTGTTCTCCAGTAACTTGAGTGCGCCTTCGGCGTCTCCATCCTGCTGCATGAGCAAGGCTTTACCGAAAATCAGCTGACCGTTGTCCGGATGCCGGGCGAGCAGGCTGTTGAAACTTTTCAACATGCCGCTGCGGGTTTCGGGGTCTGATTCAGAGGCTGACAACGCTAAAAAGTCGAAGTGAGTATCGCCCTTGGCTTGCAGGACTTTTTCCATGTACACGATGGAATCGTCGTAACGGCCGTTGCGCGCCAGCTGAATGGCGGCGGCGCGTTGAGCTTCAAGGTCGTCCGGTGCGTTTTTGGCCCAGATCAGCGACGTGTCGAGTGCGGCCTGATCGGCGCCCAGGTACTCGGCGATGCGAAATGCGCGCTCGGAAATGCCCGGGTCCTGAGTATTGATGGCCTGGGTCACGTAGTTGTCCAGCGCAATGTCCAGACGATTACGTTGCCCTGCCAGTTCGGCACTCAACAGGCTGTACAGCGTGTCTTCGCTGAAAGAGCTGTAGACCTTTGGCTTTTCGGGCACAGAAGTGGTGTCTTCAACCGCGGACGATTCATCCGGCGACGTGGGAGCCAAGGCCTGGCAGCCACTGAGGAAGACAAGAGCAAGGAGCAACGCGGAGGATCTATTCATATAAGAGAAGGGCGACTTACCTGCGGTCGGGGCATCATGACACATGCGAAAGGGCAAACCTAACGGCTGCGACTATCGATATCAGGATGCAGATGATGGCTAATTGGGCGTCAACAGACCTTAACTATAGAGACAATAGTCAGCAATGGTTGTTCTGAATCTGGCGAAGTAGGACAATTGCCGGCTTCTCGTCATCATCAGCGATCTTGAATGGCCTTCCTCGCACTCGGTATTAACCACAAGACTGCTTCAGTAGACGTCCGCGAGCGCGTGGCTTTTACCCCGGAGCAGTTGGTTGAGGCCTTGCAGCAGCTCTGCCGACTGACCGACAGTCGTGAAGCTGCGATCCTCTCAACCTGCAATCGCAGTGAGCTGTATATAGAGCAAGACCAGATTTCAGCCGATACCGTCCTGAAATGGCTGGCCGATTACCATCAGCTCGACCTTGAAGAATTGAAGTCTTGCGCCTACATCCATGAAGACGATGCTGCCGTTCGTCACATGATGCGTGTGGCCGCTGGCCTCGATTCATTGGTGTTGGGCGAGCCGCAAATTCTCGGCCAGTTGAAGTCGGCGTATGCGGTGGCGCGTGAGGCGGGCACCGTCGGGCCGCTGCTGGGGCGCCTGTTTCAGGCCACGTTCAACTCGGCCAAGCAAGTGCGCACCGACACGGCCATCGGCGAAAACCCGGTTTCCGTGGCGTTTGCCGCGGTCAGCCTGGCCAAGCAGATTTTCAGTGACTTGCAGCGCAGTCAGGCATTGTTGATAGGGGCTGGCGAAACCATCACCCTGGTCGCCCGACACCTGCATGACTTGGGGGTCAAACGTATCGTGGTTGCTAACCGTACGCTGGAGCGTGCCAGTCTGTTGGCCGAACAGTTCGGCGCGCATGCCGTGTTGTTGTCGGACATTCCTCAAGAGTTGGTGCACAGCGACATCGTCATCAGCTCGACGGCCAGTCAGTTGCCTATTCTCGGTAAAGGCGCGGTTGAAAGCGCGCTGAAGCTGCGCAAGCACAAACCCATCTTCATGGTCGATATTGCTGTTCCTCGCGATATCGAGCCAGAAGTCGGCGAGTTGGACGACGTTTACCTCTACACCGTCGATGACTTGCATGAAGTAGTGGCTGAAAACCTCAAGAGCCGCCAGGGCGCTGCTCAAGCCGCCGAAGAGTTGGTCAGCATCGGCGCCGAAGAATTCATGGTGCGTTTGCGTGAGCTGGCGGCCGTGGATGTGCTCAAGGCCTACCGCCAGCAAGGCGAACGCCTGCGCGATGAAGAGCTGCAAAAAGCGTTGAAAATGCTGGCCAATGGCGGCAACCCTGAAGACGTGCTGGCCCAATTGGCGCGCGGTCTGACCAATAAATTGCTGCACGCGCCCAGCGTGCAGTTGAAAAAGCTTTCCGCCGAAGGCCGCCTCGATGCGCTGGCCATGGCACAAGAACTTTTTGCCCTCGGTGAGGGCTCATCGCATAGCTCTGCGGATAAAAAATCGTAATGAAAGCGTCATTGCTTAATAAGCTGGACATCCTCCAGGACCGTTTTGAGGAACTGACCGCATTGCTTGGCGATGGCGAAGTTATCTCCGACCAAACCAAATTCCGCGCTTATTCCAAGGAATACGCAGAAGTTGAGCCCATTGTTGGCGCGTACGGCCAGTGGCTGAAGGTTCAGGGCGACCTGGAAGGTGCTCAAGCCTTGCTCAAGGACAGCGACCCCGACATGCGTGAAATGGCTGTCGAGGAAGTGCGCGAAGCCAAAGAGCGACTGATTGAGCTCGAAGGTGACCTGCAGCGCATGTTGCTGCCCAAGGACCCGAACGATGGACGCAACGTCTTCCTCGAAATCCGGGCGGGCACCGGGGGCGATGAGGCCGCGATTTTTGCAGGCGATCTGTTTCGCATGTATTCCCGTTATGCCGAACGGCGTGGCTGGAGGCTGGAAATCCTGTCGGAAAACCCCGGTGAGCATGGCGGCTATAAAGAAGTCATTGCGCGGGTTGAAGGCGAGAACGTGTACGGCAAGCTGAAGTTCGAGTCGGGCGTTCACCGTGTTCAGCGTGTCCCGGCGACTGAATCCCAAGGGCGTATTCACACCTCGGCCTGCACCGTCGCGGTATTGCCTGAGCCTGACGAACAAGAAGCGATCGAGATCAACCCGGCCGATTTGCGCGTCGACACCTACCGTTCTTCGGGCGCGGGTGGTCAGCACGTCAACAAGACCGACTCCGCCATCCGCATCACGCACTTGCCGTCGGGCATTGTGGTGGAGTGCCAGGAAGAACGCTCCCAGCATAAAAACCGTGCGCGGGCGATGTCGTGGCTTTCAGCTAAATTGAACGACCAGCAAACCAGCGCCGCCGCGAGCGCGATTGCCAGTGAACGCAAACTGTTGGTGGGGTCGGGAGATCGCTCCGAGCGCATTCGCACCTACAACTTTGCCCAAGGCCGAGTGACTGACCATCGCGTCAACCTCACGTTGTACTCACTGGATGAAGTGCTCGCAGGCGGCGTCGAAGCCGTGATCGAACCGTTGTTAGCGGAATATCAGGCTGATCAACTGACAGCCCTGGGTGAATAAATGACCATCATTGCCAGCTTGTTGCGCGCCGCCCAATTGCCCGATTCACCGACGGCGCGTCTGGATGCAGAGCTGTTGTTGGCAGCCGCCTTGGGCAAGTCGCGCAGTTACCTGCACACATGGCCCGAGAAAATTGTCAGCAGCGAAGCCGCACTGACCTTTGCCGACTTCCTGCAACGCCGCCGTGCGGGCGAACCCGTGGCCTACATTCTGGGGCAGCAAGGTTTCTGGAACCTCGATCTGGAAGTGGCCCCGCACACGTTGATCCCGCGTCCGGATACCGAACTGCTGGTGGAGACGGCCCTGCAATTGCTGCCTGCAACCCCGGCCAGCGTGCTGGACCTGGGCACCGGCAGCGGCGCCATCGCCTTGGCCCTGGCCAGTGAACGCCCGGCCTGGAAGGTCACGGCCGTTGATCGCATCCTCGAAGCTGTGGCGCTGGCAGAGCGCAACCGGCAGCGCCTTGAATTGAATAATGTCACCGTGCTCAACAGCCATTGGTTCAGCGCGTTGGCAGGCCACCGTTTTGATTTGATCATCAGCAACCCGCCTTACATTGCGGCCGGGGATGTGCATCTGGATGAAGGGGACGTGCGTTTCGAGCCCGAAAGTGCGCTGGTCGCCGGTGCTGACGGGCTGGATGACATTCGTGAGATTGTCGCCGCAGCCCCGCACCACCTGAATGCCGGGGGCTGGTTGATGCTTGAGCATGGTTACGATCAGGCGCCTGCCGTGCGTGACCTGTTGCAGGGCGCGGGATTCGTTGAGGTTGAAAGCCGCAAAGACCTGGGCACTCACGAACGTATTACGTTGGGTCGCCTGCCGTGCTGACCGATCAGGAACTGTTGCGCTATAGCCGACAGATCCTGTTGCAACAGGTCGATATCGCCGGGCAGTTGGCCCTCAAAAACAGCCGTGTATTGATCGTCGGCCTTGGCGGGCTGGGCTCGCCGGTGGCGTTGTACCTGGCCGCGGCGGGGGTGGGCGAGTTACACCTGGCTGACTTCGACAGCGTCGACGTCACCAACTTGCAACGCCAGATCCTGCACGACACGGCCAGTGTCGGTGAGAGCAAGGTCGACTCGGCCCTGACCCGGCTTACCGCGACCAACCCGGCGATCACCCTGATTGCCCACCGTACGGCGCTGGACGAAGACTCATTGGCCGATGCAGTCGCCGCCGTGGATCTGGTGCTCGACTGTTGCGACAACTTTGGCACCCGTGAAGCCGTGAACCGAGCGTGTGTGGCGGCGCGCAAGCCGTTGGTGAGCGGGGCTGCGATCCGCCTGGAAGGCCAGTTGTCGGTCTTCGATTCGCGCCAGCCTTCCAGCCCCTGTTACCACTGTTTATACGGGCACGGCAGCGAAGATGAATTGACCTGCAGCGAAGCCGGCGTCATCGGCCCGCTGGTGGGGTTGGTGGGCAGTTTGCAAGCCCTTGAAGCCTTGAAGCTACTGGCCGGTTTTGGTGAACCGCTGGTCGGTCGACTGCTGTTGATTGATGCCCTCGGCACGCGTTTTCGCGAGCTGCGGGTCAAGCGTGACCCGGCGTGCAGCGTGTGCGGTTCAGCCCATGAGTGAAGCACCGATTGGCGTCTTCGACTCGGGCGTCGGCGGCTTGTCAGTGCTCAACGAGATTCACGCCTTACTGCCCAATGAGTCGCTGCTGTACGTCGGTGATTGTGGGCATATTCCGTATGGCGAGAAATCCCCGGAATTTATCCGCCAGCGTTGTGCGGTGATTGCCGACTTCTTTCAGCAACAGGGCGCCAAAGCCATCGTGCTGGCCTGCAATACCGCCACGGTGGCGGGTGTGGCAGATTTGCGACAACGCTATCCGCACTGGCCAATCGTTGGCATGGAGCCTGCCGTCAAGCCTGCTGCGGCCGCGACCCGAAGTGGCGTCGTGGGGGTTCTGGCCACCACGGGCACGTTGCAGAGCGCCAAATTCGCCGCCTTGCTGGACCGGTTTGCCAATGATGTGCGCGTCATCACCCAGCCTTGCCCCGGGCTGGTGGAATTGATCGAAACCGGCGACCTGCAAAGCCAGGCCTTGCGCTCACGGTTGCAAGGCTATGTCGAGCCGCTGCTGGCTGCCGGGTGCGACACGATCATCCTGGGGTGTACCCACTATCCCTTCCTCAAGCCTCTGCTCCGTCAGATGCTCCCGCCGTCGATCTGCCTGATCGATACCGGTGCGGCTGTCGCCCGTCAATTGCAGCGTTTACTCCGTGAACGTGGGCTTTTGGCCACTGGGCCGGCTCAAGAAACCCAGTTCTGGACAAGCGCCTTACCTGAACAGATGAGAAATATCCTACCTGCACTGTGGAATAAGTCTGGCGTTGTGCGAAGCTTTGCCCTGTAGAAAAATGTGTGTCCGTTCAAATGGGTTGAACTTTCACGTTGTGATCGGATTCATAACGCCTGCCTGATGGGGCACACAACAAATGACCTATGCATACGAAAATAGGATTTTCTTATGAAGCGCTTTTTAGGCTTGGCTGCTCTCGCAGCAACGGTTCTGGGGCACAGTTACACGGCACAAGCGGCCGGTATCGAGTTTGGGGTAGGGCATACAAGCCAATCGAGCATGACCTATCGCCTGGGTTTGAAGTCCGATTGGGACAAGAGCTGGCTACAAAGTGATGTCGGTCGCCTGACCGGCTATTGGGATGGTGCTTACACGTTCTGGGATGGCAAGAAGTCATCCAGCAGTAACAGCCTGTCGTTCTCCCCTGTATTTGTGTACGAATTTGCCGGCGAAACGGTGAAGCCTTACATCGAAGCGGGGATCGGCATGGCGTTGTTCTCCAAGACCGAAGTGGAAGAGCAAAAGCTGGGCACCGCGTTCCAGTTTGAAGACCGCATTGGTGTTGGCCTGCGTTTCAACGGTGGTCATGAAGTCGGGATTCGTGCGACGCATTACTCCAACGCCGGGCTTTCCAGTACCAATGACGGGGTTGAGAGCTACGCCCTGCATTACACAATGCCGCTGTAACCTCAGCGATACGCGGTGGCAATGCCTTGACGCTCGTTGAGGCATTCAACCTCACCCATTTCGAACTCGCGGCAAATCAGCGGACGCTTTTCGTAAATGGTGCACATCATGGTGTTGCGGTCCAGGGCTGCACACCAGCCATCGTCCAGGCGCAACATCACTTCGCCTCCCCAGTCATCGGTATCGATAAAACGCTCGGGCACACCCGTGTCTGTGATCAGCATCACTTCGAGCTGGCAACAGCACGCCGCGCAGGTCGAGCACGTGACGGCGGGTTCGGTTATTTCAGTCAACGGGATGGTGGTCATAGGCGCGCAGTGTAAGGCAGTGCCGCATCAAGGTGTGAAACAGCTGACAGCTGCACCTATCCGGCCGGGTGAGAAAATTTACCTGCCAGCCATTGCAGGGTTGGGAACAACGCCCCCCAAACAACCCCCAGCCCGATCAGGGTAGGCCACAGGCCCAATGGAAACGCCACGGCGTCCAGGCGCTGCCCTGCATAGTACGAAAGCGGACCTGCCACGGCGCCCAGCACTGCGCAAAGCCAGAGCGGTTTCGCGGTCCACGCCAGGCAATGATTCAAGGTAGTGGCCAACAGGGCCCACAGCAGCATCAGCCAGAACGGGATGATCTTTCCTGGACTGTCGAATGCAAACACGCCCGCGTTCAACAGAGCGCTGTCGATGACGCTGCCCAGCACGCACACCAGCAGCACCAGGCGGATGTCAGCTTTTATCCACAGCACTTGAATAACCAAGGCCGCGCCTGCCAGCAGGAGCCAGGCGCTGTGGCCGCCCAGCACGCAGGCAAACCAGCCGACCTGAAACAGCGCGGCGTTGGCCAGCGTCTTGTTAAGCATCGAGTCGGCCCAACAGCGGTTCGAGAGTGGCGCCCGGTTTGGCCAGCAGCAATTGCGCGGTGCCAATGCTGCGCTCCAGAAAGCCGCCTTCGCAGTAGCACAAGTAAAACTCCCACAGCCTCAGGAAGTATTCGTCGTAGCCCAACTCAGTCAAACGGCCATGGGCGCGTCGAAAATTCTCGCGCCACAGGTGCAGGGTTTTGGCGTAATGCAGGCCGAAGTCTTCCATGTGCATCAAGTTCATGTCGGTGTCCTGGCCGACGATTTCGAGCATCTTCTGCACGCTGGGCAAAGCGCCGCCGGGGAAAATGTAGCGCTGGATAAAATCCACACTGCGTTTTGCCTGCTCATAGCGTTGTTCGCGGATGGTGATGGCTTGCAGCAGCATCAAGCCGTGGGGTTTGAGCAAGTGGGAACACTGTTTGAAATAGCTGGGCAAAAAGCGGTGACCGACTGCTTCGATCATTTCGATGGACACCAGCTTGTCGTACTGCCCTGTCAGATCACGGTAATCCTCAAGCAGCAATGTCACTTGATCTTGTAGGCCAAGTGCATGGATGCGCGCGAGGGTGTAGTCGTACTGCTCCTTGGACAAGGTCGTGGTGGTGACTTTGCACCCGTATTGCTGAGCGGCAAACAACGCCATGCTGCCCCAGCCCGTGCCGATTTCCAGCAAATGGTCGTCGGCAGTCAGCCCGAGTTTCTGACAGATACGCGCCAATTTATTGAGCTGCGCCTGCTCCAGCGTGTCGTCGGGCGTAAGGAACTGGGCGGCGGAATACATCATGGTCGGGTCGAGAAACTGCTCGAACATCTCATTGCCCAGATCGTAGTGCGCCGCAATGTTTTTCTGCGAACCCTTGCGCGTGTTGCGATTGATCCAGTGCAGGCCCCGAATGAATGGGCGGCTCAGACGCGCCAGTCCTCCTTCCATGGCATCCAGCACTTCCATATTGCTGACCAGCACACGGATCACTTTTGTGAGGTCCGGGGAACTCCAGTAGCCATGGATAAAGGCTTCTCCGGCGCCAATCGAACCGTTGCTGGCGATCATGCCCCACACGCTGGCGTCGTGGATGTGAACCTCCGCCACAAGCCCCGCGCCATGGTCGCCGAATGTCCGGCGCTCGCCTTTTTCGACGACGGTCAGGTGGCCGTTTTTCAACTGGGCCAATTGGCGCATCACCCCGCGGCGCAATAGCGCGCTGGTCAGATTATGGGTACTCGACGATGACGATTTGCTCACCAGGCTAGGGCTTTTCATGGCGTTGTTCCTTGTTATGCGCAGTAGCAATGCGAAAGGCGCCATCGGCGGCCTGATGGGAAAAAATCGGTGTGCGCTTGAGAAAAAGCCGCATGGCTTGCCAGTAAATCGCCACGCACGTCTTCGCCGTCATCCATGGGAACTGGCGCACATAGCGATGCAGTCCCGCACGGTCCAGCGACGTGCGTTGCAGATTGAGGGTGGCATCAAACAGTTTTAACTCACCTTGCCAGTCGGCCATGTGGACACCGAGGCGCGCGTCGGGCGCGCTGAAGCTCATGCGGTATTGCAGATCGCGCGGCAGAAACGGCGACACATGAAAAGCCTTGGCCACGGCGACGTGCTGAAAACCGTCACCTTGCGCCGGGAGAACATAGTGATAGCGCTCGCGCCAGGGCGTATTGGTCACTTCGCACAAGACAGCAGCCAAGGTGCCGTCAGCCTCAAAGCAGTAAAAAAAACTCACCGGGTTGAATGAAAGCCCCCAACTGCGCGGTTGCGTGAGCACGCGGATTGCGCCTTGCGGGGTGCGCCCCAACGCGATACCGACTTGTTGGCGCACCGCGTCGATCAGGCGCATGCCCGTCTGGGTGTACGTTTTCAGGTAATCGGTTTCACGGAAAGAGAAGGGCGCCAGTCGGCTTTTTCCGGCCAAAGGGGAGAGGCCCACGACCGCCTCTTGTTCATCCAGGTCGAGATAAAGCAGCCCGATGCGGTAACGAAATGCATGGGCGGTGGGCGCGAAGCGCCGGTGGGCGATCCACCCGGTATACAGGGCGCTGTTCATAAGCGATGCCCGAAGGCGTTGGCCACACGCAGTGCGCTGACCACACCATCTTCATGGAAACCATTGGCCCAGTAGGCGCCGCAAAAATAGCTGTTGTTCGCGCCCAGCAGTTCTTGCCAGCGCGCTTGTGCGGCAATGCCCTGCAAACTGTATTGCGGGTGGGCATAGGTAAAGCTGGCCAGCACTGTTAGCGGGTCGATGGCTGAAGTTTGGTTAAGACTGACGCAGAACGTGGTCTCGCTCTGAATACCTTGCAGGATGTTCATGTTGTAGGTCACGGCAGCGCGTTTTTGTACGGCTGACCCCAGGCGATAATTCCAACTGGCCCAAGCGAGTTTTCGGTCAGGCAACAGGCGCGTATCGGTGTGCAGCACAACATCGTTGTCAGCGTAGGGCAGCGCGCCGAGGATTTCCTTTTCGGCCGTTGAGGGCTGGGCCAGCAAGGCGAGGGCCTGATCGCTGTGGCAGGCAAAAATCACTTTGTCGAATCGCTCAACACCGGCTGCCGTGTGGATCAGTACGCCTTGCTCGTAGCGCTCGACCTGAGTCACTGGGCAATTAAGGTGAATTCGATCAGCAAAGCCGGCACTCAGCGGTTTGACGTAAGCACTTGAGCCTCCTTCAATCACACGCCATTGCGGGCGATTACTGACGCTGAGCAGGCCGTGGTTCTTAAAGAAACGTACGAAAAATTGCAGGGGAAACGTCAGCATGTCGGCCAGTGACATGGACCAGATGGCGGCGCCCATCGGCACGATGTAGTGCTCAATGAAACGTTCGCCATAGCCGCGCTGTTGCAAATAGTCGCCGAGCCGGGTGTCAGCAGCGATACGCTGCTCGTCCAGGTCGCGGACGGCTTCGCGGTTAAAACGCAAAATGTCGCGCAACATGCCCCAAAAAGCAGGCGACAGCAGATTGCCGCGCTGGGCAAACAGGCTGTTGAGCGTATTGCCGTTGTATTCAAGCCGCGTGTCAGTATCGTGCACGGAGAAGCTCATTTCAGTGGCGTTGGAGCGCACCTCCAGTTGGTCCATCAGTTTGATGAAATTGGGATAGGTCCAATCGTTGAAAACGATGAATCCCGTGTCGACCGCATAGGATTGCCCGTTGACGTCAACAGTGACGGTATGGGTGTGGCCTCCGACCCAGTCGCTGGCTTCAAACACCGTGATGTCGTGGGTCTTGTGCAGTAAATAGCCACAGGTCAGGCCTGATATGCCGCTGCCGATAATCGCGATTTTCATGGGTGTGGTTGCTCGCCATTACGCGCAAGACGTTTGCCCAGCGCCACTTGCATGCGCTTGGGCAGGTTGGACAACAGGCGCAACAGCGCGATGAAAGGGGTTGGAAAGGCGATCTCCAGCGGGCGTTTCTCCAGACGCTGGGCAATATGGTTGGCTGCTTTGTCGGCAGACCAGCGCATGGGCATCGGAAAGTCATTTTTTTCAGTCAGCGGCGTGTCCACGAAGCCCGGGCTGACGAGGGTAACGTCCATCCCTTCATGGGCAAGATCCAGCCGCAGGGATTCCAGCAAGTAACGCAGCCCCGCCTTTGACGCGCCATAGGCGCCTGCCCGTGGCAGCGCCCAATAGGTGACGGAGCTCACAACGCCCACCAGATGTGGGCGCGAGCCGGCGCGCAGCAAGGGCAGCGCCGTCTCGATGCAATAACTGGTGGCCAATAAGTTGGTGCGTACGACGCGCTCGATCAGGGCGGCATCAAAGTGGTCGACGTCGATGTATTCGCAGGTGCCCGCATTGAGAATTACGGTGTCCAGCGCTCCCCAGGTCTGGGCAATGTGCATGCCGATCTCACGCACCTGAGCGCAGTCGGTCAAATCGCCGGGGACAACCAGAACTTGTCCGGGATAGCGCTCAGACAGGGCTGTAAGCGGTTGCGGGTTTCGTGCGCTGACGGCGAGCCGGGCGCCTGTTTCAAGCAGCACCTGAGCCAGATGCGCACCGATACCGCTGCTGGCTCCTGTGAGCCAGATTCTGCGCCCGTCAGTCATGACTCATCTCCAACATGTGCCTGGTAGGAAGATTTTTGAAGGCGCTGAGCGCGCGGTCGCGGCTTTGGCTCAAGTTCACGATAGGAGCAGGGTAGTTGACTGCGCCGAACAGGCCGCCCACTGAGGCCGGGTTATGCACCTGTTTTTTATTCAAATCAGCCAATTCGGGGAGCCAGTGTTTGATGAAGGTGCCTTCGGGATCGAAGCGCTCAGACTGACTCAACGGGTTGAAAATTCTGAAGTACGGGACGGAATCGGTACCGGTGGAAGAACTCCATTGCCAGCCGCCGTTGTTGGCTGCCAGATCGCCGTCAATCAAGTGCTGCATGAAAAAGCGTTCGCCTTCGCGCCAGTCAATCAGCAAGTTTTTGGTCAGGAACATCGCCACCACCATGCGCAGACGGTTGTGCATCCAGCCGGTTTCCAGCAGTTGGCGTATGGCGGCATCAATAATCGGGAAGCCGGTGCGGCCCTGTTTCCAGGCCGCCAACTCCTGAGGGGCCTCTCGCCACGGCAGAAATTCGGTCTCGGGGCGGAAGGCGCGATGCCGTGAGACGCGGGGGTAACCGACCAGAATGTGTTTATAAAACTCGCGCCACAGCAACTCGGTGATCCAGGTGGACGCGCCGGGGCTACCGCTTTCGAACTCGCCGTTGTTGCTCATGAGTGCTGCGTGCAGGCATTGACGCGGGGAAATTACGCCCGCCGCCAAGTAGGCGGAAAGCTGGCTGGTCCCCGGCTTGGCCGGCAGGTCGCGCTCATCCTTGTAATAGTGGATGTGTTCATCAGCGAAGCGCGCCAGGCGTGTTTGGGCTTCTTGCTCTCCGGCGGGCCACAGCGCACGCAGCGCGTCATCGGGCGTGGCAAACCCGTCGACTGCAGCAGGCACCGGGTCGCTTTGGATATTCAAGGGCGCTTGAACCGCAGGGGCGGCGAGTGTCTGCGGCAGGGCCATGTGCAAACGGTTGTAACAGACTCGGCGGAATTGGCTGAACACCTGAAAGTACGAGCCCGACTGGGTGAGGATGCTGCCCGGTTGAAACAGCAGTTGGTCGAGGTAGCTGTGGAAGGCGATGCCGTGGGCTTCGAGGGTTTGAGCCACCGCCGTATCGCGGCGGGTTTCATTGATGCCGTATTCCTGATTGGTGTGCAACGCTTGAATGCCTTGCTCTTGGCACAGCGTGAGGAGCACTGAAGGGACGTCTTCCCACGTGGCGGCGGTGCGAATCAAAAGAGGAATATTGAGCTGGCGCAAACGCTCGCTCAAGGTATGCACGTTGCGCAACCAGAAGTCGACTTTGCAGGCCGCGTCATCGTGCATCAGCCATTGTTGCGGGCTGATCACATAGACCGCCAGTGTGGGGCCACGCTCTGCGGCGGCGCTCAGGGCGGTGTTGTCCATGTGACGCAGGTCGCTTCGTAGCCAAAAAAGTTGCATGTCAGTTCCTTGAGCCCCTTGCAGAGCGTTACAAAAGCCCGAGTTGGTTGAGACGTAGATGCGCTTCGACGGGGTCGTTGGCCAGGCACAGCCCTGCGATCTCGGTTGTGCTAACGGACAACACGTCGTAATGAATGCGTACCGCCGGACCGGCAATCAACGTCGGGCACTCGATGCCGTTGAGTAATTTGTTCAATGCCTGGGTGTTAATGGTCTTGCTGGAATACAGCACCACCGCACGCGGCTCCAGCCGCTCAACCGCCAGGCCCAGCTCGCCCACCGGCAAAGGCGCATCGAACATTTCAACCGGGCAATGACTGCTGCTGATCAGCAAGGCGGTGAGCCACAGCTGGGGTTCGAAGGGCAGGTCCGAGTGGTTAACCAGCAGCACGGGCTCGCCTTTGAGCGAACGGTTGTTGTGATAAATGCGCGCGCCCAGCTTGCTGCGCAGCCAGGTGTGAAAGAACACCCGCTCCAGTTGGGCGCCGAACTGCCCTTGCCAGCGCTGTTCCAGCTCATCGAGCAGCGGCATCAACAGTCGCTCGCACAAGGGGCGTGTGGGGTAGAGCGACATGACTTGGTTGAAGCAATCATCGAGGCGGCGCTCGGCCAATTCACTGATGGCTTCAATCAGGGTATGACGCCAAACCTGCCAGTCGCTGCCGGGTGCTTCGTCAGACGGACCGGGAGCATCAAGCAATGGCTTGATTTGGCTGACAGCCACGCCGCGGTTGAGCCACAGCACAATCTGCTGGATCCGCTGAATATGCTCTGTGGAAAACAGCCGATGCCCCTTGGCGGTGCGATGGGGGACGATCAATCCGTAGCGACGCTCCCAGGCGCGCAAGGTCACTGCGTTGACCCCCGTAATACGCGAAACATCACGTATGGGCAGCCAACCTTGTGCCAGTGCCTGGCTGTAGTCCGTATCAGGTGTGTTGGACATAATCAGGTCGTCGTTCATGGTCAGATGGCATTGCGCAGGCTGAGGTTTTCCGGGTGCGGCTGCAGGTACACCTGACGCGAGATGTAGGGGTCCGGGTGCTGACGGAAGTGGTGCTTGAGCAGGGTCAGCGGCACCACTAACGGCACGATGCCCTGCAAGTATTGGCCAATGATCTGCTGGATCTCTTGCTTGTCGGCACTGCTGATGGATTGTTTGAGGTAGCCGCTCAGGTGTTGCAGCACATTGGTGTGCGTGCGGCGGGTGGCACATCGTTTGAGGGCTTTCATCAGCTCGCTGAAGTACTGCGGTGCAATAGCGCGCGGGTCTTGTTTGCCAAGGCTGCCCAGTAAATTGCCCAGGGTTTTGTACTGGACCGGATGGTTTGCCATCAGTTGATATTTATACCGGGCATGGAACTCAGTCAGGCTGCGCCGTGTGATGCCTTGTTTGAGCAGCGCTTGCCAGTCCCGGTAGGCGTAGACCCGGGTCATGAAGTTCTCGCGCAATACCGGGTCATTTAAACGACCGTCTTCTTCCACCGGCAGGTTGGGGTGCGCGTCACAGAAGGCGCGGGCGTATATGCCGCGGCCACTGAGTTCGGCCGGGCGGCCACCGTCCTGATAGACCTTGACCCGCTCCAGCCCGCAGGACGGGGACTTCTGCATAAAAATGTAGCCACAGATGTCGGTGTGTTCGGCCGCCATGTCCACCCCGTAGTCATGCAGGGGGCCGGTGACGTCCAGCGCGCTGTCGACACTGCCGACGGCCAGGGGCTGTTGCGGGTTGCCAATCAGACGGATGGGTTGACGGGGAATGCCAAGACCGATGGCGACCTCGGGGCACAGCGGCACAAATTCGAAATGTTCACTCAGGGCCTGGCTGCATAGGCGCGACTCTTTATGGCCGCCGTTAAAGCGAACTTCAGCTCCCAGCAGGCAGGCGCTGATGGCGATTTTCGGTTTGTCATGAGCTGAGACGGCGCTGGCCATGTGATGAACCTCCAAGAATTACTTGTACATCTTTTGTTTGATGTACAACTTAAGGTCATCATAGGCTTGATCTTGTACAAGTCAAATAGCTTGTACAGGTATTGGGTGTTTATGGGGGTATCGCATCCCGAGTAGGCTGCCCACGCCAAGGCCGTGTAGGCAGACGCCGCACGAGGCGGCGTCCGGGGAGCGTGTCCTGCGGGGCGTTATTCCAAATGCTCAAGCAACTTGCGGGCGGCGTCCTGGCCGCTGAGCCAGGCACCTTCGATCCGGCCAGACAAACACCAGTCGCCGCAGGCATATAAGCCCAGGTCTGAGTCTGCCAAAGCGCCCCATTCATGGGCCGTGGCGGGTCGTGCATAGAGCCAGCGGTGGGCCAGCGTAAAAATCGGGGCCGGTGTGGGGAAGTGCATCAGCTCGGCAAAGGCGCCGTGCAGTTGCTCAATGACCGCTTCTTTGGGCAGGTCGAGGTTTTGTCGGCTCCAGGCGCTGGTGGCATGCAGCACCCAGGTGTCGGGCTGGTTGTCACGGCCCGGTTTGCTGCTGTTGCGTGCCAGCCAGTCCAGCGGGCTGTCTTGTACAAAACAGCCATCCATTTTGGTCGCCAGAGGGGTTTCAAAGGCCAGCGCCAAGGCCCACGTGGGGTCCATCTTCACGCTGGCCACCATGCTGGCCAATTTAGGGGCCACGGCCAGTAACGCCGTGGCCTGTGGCGCGGGAGTCGCGATGATCACATGGCTGAAGGGGCCATGATCCTGACCGTCTGCGTCTTGCAGGTGCCAGTGTGCCTCACCCTTGATCAGGTCGGTGATCCGGCAGGAAAAGGTCACGTGGGATTTGCCCAGCAGGCCGCGGGTGATCGCACTCATGCGCGGGCTGCCGACCCAGCGCGTTTGCTCGTCGGGGGAGGGAGTCAACTGGCCATGTTTGTGGTTGTACAGATGCGGTTCCCATTCACTGGCCCAGCCTTTGGCTTGCCAGCGTTGCACTTCTTCGACGAAACGTCGATCGCGGGCAGTGAAGTACTGCGCGCCCATGTCCAGGTTGCCTGCTTCACTGCGTTTGCTGGACATACGGCCACCGCTACCCCTGCTTTTATCGAACAGGTGCACCGTGTGACCTGCTGTTTGAAGGGCGTGCGCTGCTGAAAGACCGGCAATGCCGGTGCCGATGATTGCGATGGGTACAGTCATAGTGGCCTCGATTCCTGTTTGCACAGACTACGCCGACGGTAATACCTGTACAAATCTATTTATTGGTATAAGTTTTAGCGTGCTCGCTGGGTCCATCTGGCCTATTCTTATACACAGCCGACGGCGCGACGAATTGGGGCTTTCTCTAAAAATAGACCAGTGCTTGCGATAAAACTTCCTGCGAGGTTGAACAGATGCACATATTGCTGACAGGCGGTACAGGCTTGATAGGGCGCCAGCTTTGTCGTCACTGGTTGGCCCAAGGTCATCGTTTGACGGTGTGGAGCAGACGCCCCGCGCAGGTGAGTGAACGCTGTGGAACAGGCGTCAGGGGCATCGCCACGCTCGAAGAGCTGGGGCAGGACCCCGTGGATGCCGTGATCAATTTGGCGGGGGCACCGATTGCGGATCGGCCCTGGACGCGCAAGCGCAAGATGTTGCTTTGGAGCAGTCGGATCACCCTGACCGAAACCCTGCTGGCATGGCTCGAAAGCCGCGAGCAGAAGCCTTCAGTGCTGGTCTCGGGGTCGGCAGTGGGGTGGTATGGGGATGGCGGTGAGCGCGAGTTGACCGAAGACGCCGCGCCGGTCAGTGAAGATTTTGCCAGTCACCTGTGCATCGCCTGGGAAGAGACCGCGCTGCGTGCGCAGGCATTGGGGATACGTGTGGTGTTGGTGCGCACCGGGCTGGTGTTGTCAGCCGAGGGCGGCTTTTTGTCACGCCTGTTGCTGCCCTTCAAGCTGGCGCTCGGCGGGCCGATAGGCAATGGTCGGCAATGGATGCCCTGGATTCATATCCAGGACCAAATCGCCCTGATTGATTTTCTTGTGCATGAGAATGCGGCAACCGGTCCTTATAATGCCTGCGCCCCGCACCCGGTGCGTAACGCCGAGTTCGCCAAAACCCTTGGCCGCGTGCTGCATCGCCCGGCCGTGATGCCCATGCCCGCGTTTGTATTGCGCGTATTGCTGGGTGAAATGTCGCAGTTGTTATTGGGCGGGCAGCGGGCGACCCCCGCACGCTTGCTCGAAGCCGGTTTCACTTTTCAGTTCACCGATTTGCGAGCGGCACTCGATGATGTGTCCGCCCGCCTCTGAAATAGGATGTTGCATGACCGACCACGCGCTGTTGCTGGTAAACCTGGGTTCACCGGCGTCTACGTCGGTAGCGGATGTTCGCAGCTACTTGAACCAGTTTTTGATGGACCCGTACGTGATCGACTTGCCATGGCCGGTTCGACGCTTGCTGGTGTCGCTGATCCTGATCAAACGCCCCGAGCAGTCGGCGCATGCCTACGCGTCAATCTGGTGGGATGAAGGTTCACCGTTGGTGGTGCTCAGCCGTCGTTTGCAGCAGGCCATGACCCGCGAGTGGAAGCAGGGGCCGGTGGAATTGGCGATGCGCTATGGCGAGCCGTCCATTGAAACCGTGCTGACCCGGCTGGCCGCTCAGGGCATCAAGAAGGTCACCCTTGCGCCACTCTACCCGCAATTTGCGGACAGCACCGTGACCACGGTGATTGAAGAAGCCAAGCGGGTGGTCAAGGCTAAAAAGCTGCCGATTCAGTTCTCAATCCTGCAGCCGTTTTATGACCAGCCCGAGTATCTGGAAGCGATGGTGGCCAGTGCCAAACCGCATCTGGCGCAGGAATACGACCACCTGCTGCTGAGCTTCCACGGTTTGCCCGAGCGGCACCTGCACAAGCTCGACCCGACCGGTAATCACTGTTTCAAAAATGAAGACTGCTGCCAAAACGCGTCCCCTGCGGTGATGGCTACCTGCTATCGCGCGCAATGCCTGCGTACCGCTGAGTTGTTTGCGCAGCGAATGGGCTTGCCGGACGGTAAGTGGTCGGTGGCTTTTCAGTCCCGTTTGGGGCGCGCGAAGTGGATCGAACCCTATACCGAAGCGCGACTGGATGCGCTGGCCAAAGAGGGCGTGAAGAAAATTCTGGTGATGTGCCCAGCCTTTGTCGCCGACTGCATCGAGACGCTGGAAGAGATTGGCGATCGCGGTCGCGAGCAGTTTATCGAGGCGGGGGGCGAGGAGTTGGTGCTGGTGCCGTGCCTCAACGACAACCCTGAATGGGCGGCTGCGTTGAATACGTTATGCGAAAGGGCGCCGCTGGCGCTGTGAAATAAAAAACCCTCTCCCGAGGGGAGAGGGTTGCAGGTGACGCAGGCCGGTTTAGATAATCGGCTCGTCACCTTTTTTCTTTTTCCAACTGTCGTTACCCGGCAGGAGCAGGTTCAGCGCTATCGCCACAATGGCGCACAGCGCGATGCCCTTGAGACCGAAGTCTTCAGGTCCCATCCCGGTGCCGATCAGCACACCGCCAATACCGAACACCAACGTGACCGAAACAATCACCAGGTTGCGTGCCTCGCTCAGGTCGACCTGATGACGGATCAGGGTGTTCATCCCCACCGCCGCAATCGAGCCGAACAGCAGGCACAAAATCCCGCCCATGACCGGCACTGGAATGCTTTGCAGCAGTGCGCCGAACTTGCCGATAAATGCCAGGCTGATGGCAAAGATGGCCGCCCAGGTCATGATTTTCGGGTTGTAGTTCTTGGTCAGCATCACGGCGCCTGTCACTTCGGCGTAGGTGGTGTTGGGTGGGCCGCCCAGCAGACCAGCAGCCGTGGTAGCAATACCGTCACCGAACAGGGTGCGGTGCAGGCCGGGCTTTTTCAGGTAGTCACGACCGGTCACGCTGCCCACGGCAATCACGCCGCCAATGTGCTCAATGGCCGGGGCCAATGCCACCGGGACGATAAACAGAATCGCCTGCCAGTTGAACTCCGGCGCCGTGAACTGCGGCAAGGCAAACCAGGGGGCTGCGGCAATTTTGGCCGTGTCGACCACGCCAAAATAGAAGGCCAGGGCAAACCCCACCAACACACCGGCAATGATCGGAACCAGACGGAAAATCCCTTTACCGAACACCGCCACGATCAGGGTGGTCAGCAAGGCTGGCATCGAGATCATCATGGCGGTCTGGTAGTGGATCAGCTCGGTGCCATCTTCAGCGCGGCCCATGGCCATGTGCGCGGCAATCGGTGCCATCGCCAGACCGATGGAGATAATCACCGGGCCAATGACCACGGGCGGGAGCAGGCGATCAATGAAACCGGTGCCCTTGAGCTTTACCGCGAAACCGAGAAAGGTGTACACGAAACCGGCTGCCATCACGCCGCCCATGGTCGCCGCCAGGCCGAATTGACCCTTGGCGAGAATGATCGGGGTAATGAAAGCGAAACTCGAAGCCAGAAAGACCGGCACCTGGCGCCGGGTCACGATCTGGAACAGCAGAGTCCCGAGACCCGCCGTGAACAGCGCAACGTTAGGGTCCAGGCCTGTAATCAAAGGCATCAACACCAACGCGCCAAAGGCCACGAAGAGCATCTGCGCGCCAGAGAGGATCTGGCGCCAGAGCGGGTCGTTGAACTCGTCCTGCATGTTATGCGTCCTTTTGCTTGGTGCCGAAGATCTTGTCGCCGGCATCGCCCAAGCCCGGAATGATGTAGCCGTGTTCGTCCAGACGGTTATCGATGGACGCTGTGTAGATGGTGACGTCCGGGTGAGCGGCTTCTACCGCAGCGATCCCTTCGGGGGCGGCAACCAGCACCATGGCGCGGATCTCTTTGCAGCCGGCTTTTTTCAGCAGGTCAATGGTTGCAACCATCGAAGAACCGGTGGCCAGCATCGGGTCGATGATCATCGCCAGACGCTCGTCGATTTCCGGTACGAGTTTTTCCAGATAAGTGTGGGCCTGCAGGGTTTCTTCGTTACGGGCAACGCCGACGGCGCTGACTTTGGCGCCCGGGATCAGGCTCAGCACACCTTCGAGCATGCCGATGCCGGCGCGCAGGATAGGCACGACAGTAATTTTCTTACCGGCGATTTTCTCAACGTGAACAGGGCCGCTCCAGCCTTCAATCTCGTAGGTTTCGAGCGTCAGGTCGCTGGTGGCTTCATAGGTCAGCAACGCGCCGACTTCCTGAGCGAGCTCGCGGAAGTTCTTCGTGCTAATGTCGGCACGGCGCATAAGGCCGAGCTTGTGACGGATCAGCGGATGGCGGATCTCACGGATAGGCATAGGGAAAAGCTCCGGGGGCAGGCAAAAAAACCGGCCTAGATTAATCTAATCCGGGGTGATGTCCTATAGACATAACAGCACGTTAGTCCATAAATGCTTGATCTGAGCCATGCGGATGCGTACCTTTGCCCGCTTTTCTTGAGCAACCCCCCCTGGAGAGCGTCATGTCTGCTGATCTCGAGCATATCCGTCAAGTCATGCGAGAGGCTGACTGCCTGTACACCGAAGCTGAAGTCGAGGCGGCCATTGCCCGTGTTGGCGCGCAAATCACGGCCGACATGGCCGAGATGAATCCAGTGGTTTTTTGTGTGATGAACGGCGGGCTGATTTTTGCCGGCAAGCTGCTCACGCATTTGAAATTTCCGCTTGAGTCGTCTTACCTGCACGCCACGCGCTACCGTAATCAGACCAGCGGCGGCGATCTGTTCTGGAAGGCCAAGCCGGAAGTGTCGTTCATGGACCGCCATGTGCTGATCATCGACGACATTCTGGATGAAGGTCACACCCTGAGCGCCATTGTGGATTTCTGCAATCACGCTGGCGCACGTCAGGTGCACACGGCGGTGTTGATCGACAAAGAACACGACCGCAAGGCAAGTGCTGGCCTCAAGGCCACTTACGAAGGCCTGCCGTGCATCGACCGCTACGTATTCGGTTATGGCATGGACTACAAAGGCTACTGGCGTAACGCCGCCGGCATTTATGCCGTTAAAGGTTTGTAAACAAGGACGTTGAAACCATGACTACCCCCAGCTTTCTCGATCAGACACTGTTTAACGAACTGGCCGAGAAGGCTGCCGGTAACCCTCGTGGTCGCCAGCACCACAACCTGCATCAGATGCAGGAGCCTTGTCATCGCATGGTGGTGGGCCTGCAACCCGCCACGTACATCCCGCCCCACTGTCACCTGAGCAGCGACAAGGCTGAAACCCTGTTGGTGCTCAGGGGCAAGCTGGGGGTGCTGATTTTTGACCGCAACGGTCAGTTGCTCGAAACGCGCGTGTTGATGGCCGGGGGCGAAAGCCTCGGCGTAGACCTGCCGCCGGGAGTATTTCATGGCCTGGTAGTGCTTGAGCCTGACAGCGTGATGTTCGAGTGCAAAGCCGGACCCTACCGGCCTGTCGGGGATGGCGAACTGGCGCCTTGGGCGCCTCGCGAAGGTGAGCCTGAAGTGGCCCAGTACCAAGCCTGGATGCGCGCCCAGTTCGATTGATCCGGGCAATAATGGCTTTTCAATATTAGGTGTTGCTCCTGTCCCTGGCATAAGATTCGCGGTCTGACGATTGCAATCGGAATTGCTTGGCATGCTGGCTATCTTCCTTCAGACCCTGACCATCACTGCGCCCGTGTTTGCCATGCTGTTTGTGGGGGTAGTGCTCAAGCGTGTCGGCTGGATCAATGACAGCTTCATCCATACCGCGTCGGCTCTGGTGTTTAACGTCACCATGCCGGCGTTGTTGTTTCTGGGCATTGTGCACGCGGACCTTAATGCCGCCTTGCAGCCTAAAGTCTTGGGCTACTTCACGGTGGCGACCCTGGTGAGCTTCGCGTTGGCCTGGGGCTGGTCGATCTGGCGGTGCCCACGCGAAGACCGTGGCATCTACACGCAGGGCGCCTTTCGCGGCAATAACGCGGTGATCGGGCTGGCGCTGGCCGCCAGTATGTACGGCGCCTACGGCATCTCGTTGGGGGCTGTGCTCGCGGCGCTGGTGATCCTGCTGTACAACACGTTGTCGACCATCGTGCTGGCCGTGTACAGCCCGGTGATCAAATCCGACCCGTGGAGCATCTGCAAAAGCGTGTTTCGCAACCCGCTGATTATCAGTGTGCTGGCAGCCGTGCCGTTTGCTGCATTCAAGATAGTGTTGCCCGGCTGGTTGCAGGCATCCGGGGAATATCTGGCGGCGATGACCTTGCCGTTGGCGCTGATCTGTATCGGCGGCACGTTGTCACTCGCGGCCCTGCGCAAAAGTGGCGATCTGGCCTTCAGCGCCAGCTTGCTGAAGATGATTGGCCTGCCGCTCATCACCACGTGGGGCGCATGGTTGTACGGTTTTCGCGGGCCGGAACTGGGCACGCTGTTTCTGTATTTCGCCAGCCCGACTGCCGCGGCCAGTTTTGTCATGGCGCGCGCCGCCAATGGCAATCATGAACTCGCGGCTGCCATCATCGTGATCACCACGGTGATGGCGGCGGTCACGACCAATATCGGGATTTTTGTCTTGCAGTGGGGCGGCTGGATTTAAACGTCGTAGCTGTCGATGACTTCCTGCGCTGCCCGAAATGCATCAATGGCCGCCGGAACCCCCGCGTACACCGCGCAATGCAGCAGGGCTTCGCGGATCTCCTCTACGCTGCAGCCGTTGTTCAGCGCGCCGCGCACGTGGCCTTTGAGTTCCTGAGGGCACTTGAGCGCGGTCAGGGTGGCCAGGGTGATCAGGCTGCGGGTCTTGAGGGGCAAACCTTCTCGGTTCCACACACCGCCCCATGCGTGCTCGTTGACGAAGTCTTGTAACGGCTGCGTGAAGTCAGTGGCGTTGCCCAGGGCGCGGTCCACAAATTCATCGCCCATCACCTGGCGGCGCATTTCAAGTCCGGTCTTTTTATTATTCAAGGGAAGACTCCTCAGTGTTGTCGACGCCACGCGCGCAGGGTACTGAACAGCACATACACCAGCAGCGCCGGCAGGATAAAAAACAGCATCAGGTGTTCGAGTTTTCCGGCCAGCGGCATGCCGGTGGTGAAGGACACGACATGCAGCCCGTAGACGAGATACAACCCCAGAAGCAACACGCCTTCTGCCCGCGTAACGCGGTAGCCGCTGTAGAAAATGGGCAGGCACAAGGCCGCGACCCCGAGCATGACGGGCAAGTCAAAGGCCAGGGCGTTCGGTGAAACGGACAGCGGCGCGGGGGACACCAGTGCGGTGATGCCCAGCACGCCCAGCAGGTTGAAGACGTTGCTGCCGATCACGTTGCCCACGGCAATTTCACGTTGCCCGCGAAAGGCGGCAATCAGCGAGGTGGCCAGCTCCGGCAGCGACGTGCACACGGCAACGATGGTCAGGCCGATGATGCGCTCCGACAGCCCGAGCTGCGTCGCGACATCAACCGCCGCGCCTAGCAATAGCCGACCGGCAAGCCCGAGCAGGAGCAGGGCGCAGAGCATCATCAGCACATTGCGCAGCCAGGAATGCTGGGGTTGGTCGTGACTGACATGATGATGGCTGCCATGGCGCGACTGGCGCAGCAACAGGCCCAGGTAGCCTGTCAGGCCGCACAGCAAGATTACGCCGTCCAGCCGGTCGAGTTCCGTGTTGAGGGCCAGGGCGAGCACCAGTGCGCTGGCAATCACCATCAGCGGGATGTCCAGGCGTACCAGCTGGCGAGAGACGCGCAACGGGATAATCAGTGCGGAAAGCCCCAGGGTTACCAGCACGTTGAAGATGTTGCTGCCGATCACGCTGCCGACGGCAATGTCCGGGGTGTCATTGAAGGCGGCTTGCAGGCTGACGGTCATTTGCGGGGCGCTGCTGCCCAGTGCGACCACGGTCAGGCCGATCAGCAATGGGCGGACTTTGAGCGTGGCTGCCATGCTGACGGCGCAGCGCACCAGCAGTTCTGCACCGGCGACCAGCAGGCCGAGACCGCAGAGCAATTGCAGCAGGTTCCATGTCGATAACGCGTTCAAGCCCAAATCGCAGCCACTCCCTGATTAATCGCTCAAGCCCTGGATTCGGACATTGGCGGTGCCGCTGCGCAGCATACCCAACTGCCGGGCGGCCTGGCGCGAAAGATCAATCAATCGGCCACGGGTGTGAGGGCCGCGATCATTGATGCGCACCACAACCGATTTGTTATTGCTCAGATTGGTGACCAGGACGCGGCTGCCGAACGCCAGTTGGCGATGGGCGGCGCTGAGGGCGTGCTGATCGAAAGGTTCGCCGCTGGCAGTACGTTTGCCATGGTGGCGGGCGCCGTAATAAGAGGCAACGCCGGTTTTGTCATAGCCGCGCGGGTCTATGTCGTGACTGGCACAACCCGCGAGCAGGCTCAGCAGGGCGCAGGCGCCGAGTAGCTGCTTCATGGGGGGGGAATCCTCGTAAGCGTGTTAACCGGTGTAGCCGCTGACGAGGTGCCAGGCTGCGACAAGGCCGGGTGAGGCCTTCCCGATAAAGGGGGGGGCTGCTTCGCAACCCCTCGCAGCCTGAGGCCTCGTCCGTGACCACAGGTATCGTGTGTAGCCGGTGCGTTAGCCTTCGAGCTTGCTCTTGAGCAGTTCGTTGACTTGTTGCGGGTTGGCTTTGCCTTTGGAGGCTTTCATGGCCTGGCCGACAAAGAAGCCGAACATTTTGCCGCGCTTGGCTTCGTCTGCCGCACGGTATTGCTCAACCTGCTCGGCGTTGGCCGCCAGCACTTCATCCAGCACTTTTTCAATCGCGCCGCTGTCGGTCACTTGCTTGAGACCGCGTTTTTCGATGACGTCGTCTGCGCTGCCTTCGCCGTTGGCCATGGCTTCAAGCACCACTTTGGCGATCTTGCCGGAGATGGTGTTGTCCTTGATGCGCTGCAACATGCCGCCCAGTTGTTCGGCCGTAACCGGCGACTGGTCGATGTCCAGGCCTTGTTTGTTGAGCAGGCTGCCCAGCTCGACCATGACCCAGTTGGCGGCCAGTTTGGCGTCACCGCTGATGCTGACCACTTTTTCGAAGTAGTCCGCTTGCTCACGGCTGGATGCCAAGACGCTGGCGTCATAGGTCGACAGGCCGAACTGCGACTGGAAACGCTCGCGCTTTTGCGGCGGCAGTTCCGGCAGGGTGGCGCGAACGTCTTCGATGAACGAGTCTTCGATGACGACCGGCAGCAGGTCCGGGTCCGGGAAGTAACGGTAGTCGTTGGCTTCCTCTTTGCTGCGCATGGCGCGGGTCTCGTCTTTGTTCGGGTCGTACAGGCGGGTTTGCTGAACCACCTTGCCGCCGTCTTCGATCAGCTCGATCTGGCGTTGTACTTCGCTGTTGATCGCCTTTTCGATAAAGCGGAACGAGTTGACGTTCTTGATCTCGCAGCGGGTGCCGAACTCGGCCTGACCCACCGGGCGAATCGACACGTTGCAGTCGCAACGCAGCGAGCCTTCGGCCATGTTGCCATCGCAGATGCCCAGGTAGCGCACCAGGGCGTGCATGGCCTTGACGTAAGCGACTGCTTCTTTGGCGCTGCGCATGTCCGGCTCGGAAACGATTTCCAGCAGCGGGGTGCCAGCGCGGTTCAGGTCGATACCGGTCGAGCCGCTGAAGTCTTCGTGCAGGCTCTTGCCGGCATCTTCTTCAAGGTGCGCACGGGTAATGCCCACCCGTTTGACCGTGCCGTCTTCCAGTGTGATGTCCAAATGACCCTTGCCGACGATCGGCAATTCCATCTGGCTGATCTGGTAGCCCTTGGGCAGGTCCGGGTAGAAATAGTTTTTACGGGCGAAGACGTTGTGCTGACCGATTTCAGCGTCCACTGCCAGGCCAAACATCAC
Source organism: Pseudomonas sp. WS 5071 (assembly GCF_012985765.1). NCBI lineage: Bacteria > Pseudomonadati > Pseudomonadota > Gammaproteobacteria > Pseudomonadales > Pseudomonadaceae > Pseudomonas > Pseudomonas sp. WS 5071. Next base: position 55,547 of record NZ_JAAQWY010000005.1, read on the forward strand.
GGCCATGCGCACGGCTTCTTCGTTGAGCACCGGCAATACGCCCGGCATGCCCAGGTCAACCAGGCTGGCCTGGGTGTTCGGCTCCGAGCCAAAAGTGGTGGCGCTACCGGAGAAAATCTTCGATTGGGTGGCGAGCTGGGAGTGAATTTCCAGCCCGATCACAACTTCCCATTGCATATGTTTCTCCTCAGAAGCCGGCAGGTGAGCGCGTGTGCCAGTCAGTGTTCAACTGGTACTGGTGAGCGACGTTGAGCAGGCGACCTTCCTGGAAGTAAGGTGCCAGCAACTGCACGCCCACTGGCAAGCCGTCGACAAAACCGGCTGGCATCGACAGGCCCGGCAGGCCCGCGAGGTTGGCGGTGATGGTGTAGACGTCTTCCAGGTAGGCCGAGACCGGGTCGCTGTTTTTAGCGCCGATTTTCCAGGCCGGGTTAGGCGTGGTTGGGCCGAGGATGATGTCGACTTCATTAAAGGCAGCCATGAAGTCGTTTTTGATCAGGCGGCGGATTTTTTGCGCTTGCAGGTAGTACGCATCGTAGTAACCGGCCGACAGCGCATAGGCGCCCACCAGAATCCGGCGCTGCACTTCAGGGCCGAAGCCTTCGGCGCGCGAGCGCTTGTACAGGTCGGTGAGGTCTTTCGGGTCTTCGCAGCGATGGCCGAAGCGCACGCCATCAAAACGCGACAGGTTGGAAGACGCTTCTGCCGGCGCGATCACGTAGTACGCAGGGATCGCGTGCTGCATGTTGGGCAGGCTGATGGGCTTGATCACGGCGCCGAGTTTTTCGAGTTCTTTGATGCTGGTGTGCACCAGCTCCGCGATGCGCGGGTCGAGGCCCTCGCTGAAGAACTCTTTCGGTACGCCAATGCGCAGGCCTTGCAGCGAAGTGTTCAGGTTGGCGCTGAAGTCCGGCACGGGCTCATCGATGCTGGTGGAATCTTGCGGGTCGAAACCGGCCATGCCTTGCAGCAGGATGGCGCAGTCTTCAGCCGTGCGCGCCAACGGGCCGCCTTGGTCGAGGCTGGAGGCGTAGGCAATCATGCCCCAGCGCGAGACGCGACCGTAGGTCGGTTTCAGGCCGGTGAGGTTGGTCAACGCGGCGGGCTGGCGGATCGAACCGCCAGTGTCGGTGCCGGTAGCGGCTGGCAACAGGCGGGCGGCTACTGCGGCGGCCGACCCTCCGGACGAACCGCCGGGCACGTGCTCAAGGTTCCACGGGTTTTTGACGGCGCCGTAGTAGCTCGATTCGTTGGCCGAGCCCATCGCGAACTCGTCCATGTTGGTCTTGCCCAGGCTCACCGCGCCGGCAGCGGCCAGCTTGGACACTACCGTGGCGTCGTACGGGGCCTTGAAGTTGTCGAGCATCTTCGAGCCGCAGCTGGTGCGTACGCCGAGGGTGCAGAACAAGTCCTTGTGACCGATTGGCGCACCCAGCAGGGCGCCGGTTTCACCGTTGGCGCGACGTGCGTCGGCGGCCTTGGCCTGCTCCAGGGCGAGGTCTTCGGTGAGGGTAATAAAGCTGTTGAGCTGCGGGTCCAGTTGGGCGATTCGCGCCAGCAGGGTTTTGGTCAGCTCTTCAGACGAAAACTTTTTATCGGCGAGTCCGCGGGCGATCTCGGCCAGAGTCATTTGATGCATGCAGGCTCTTCCTTTTACTCGATGACCTTGGGAACCAGATAGAGGCCGTTTTCGACCGCTGGCGCGATGGACTGGTAAGCCTCGCGATGATTGGTTTCAGTCACGACGTCTGCACGCAGGCGCTGGCTGGCTTCCAGGGGGTGGGCCAGCGGCTCGATACCGGTGGTGTCGACAGCCTGCATCTGGTCAATCAGCCCCAAAATGCTGTTAAGGGCTTCGGTGGTGCGTGGCAGATCGGCATCATTCAGACCCAGGCGGGCCAAATGAGCGATTTTTTCCACGTCGGAGCGTTCAAGCGCCATGGGATTCTCCAGTGGAAAACAAGACGGATGCTATCCGTGTGTTAGATTGTCGGAACACTACCGCATTTCTACGGTCATATGGCCGCGATTGTGGGGGCTGGTGCTCGGAAAAGCGGCCAATTTAACATATTGGCGCCTTGCCCAAAATCCCTGTCGTTGTTAGAGTTTGCCGCACTTTTTTACCCACGCGTTGCCTAGGGTCCCTTTCCCATGTTCAAGAAACTGCGTGGCATGTTTTCCAGCGATCTTTCCATCGACCTGGGCACTGCCAACACCCTTATTTACGTGCGCGAGCGCGGTATTGTCCTGAATGAGCCATCGGTTGTGGCTATTCGGACACACGGTAACCAGAAAAGTGTCGTTGCCGTCGGCACCGAGGCCAAGCGCATGCTGGGCCGTACACCGGGCAACATTGCAGCCATTCGTCCGATGAAGGACGGCGTGATCGCTGACTTCAGCGTGTGCGAAAAAATGCTGCAGTACTTTATCAACAAGGTTCACGAGAACAGCTTCCTGCAGCCAAGCCCTCGGGTTCTGATTTGCGTGCCGTGCAAATCGACTCAGGTTGAGCGTCGCGCCATTCGTGAGTCGGCACTGGGTGCCGGCGCCCGTGAAGTCTTCCTGATTGAAGAACCGATGGCCGCTGCCATCGGCGCCGGCTTGCCGGTTGAGGAAGCCCGCGGCTCGATGGTTGTCGATATCGGTGGCGGTACCACTGAAATCGCGCTGATCTCCCTGAACGGTGTGGTTTACGCCGAATCCGTACGGGTTGGCGGCGACCGCTTCGACGAAGCGATCATCACCTATGTGCGCCGTAACTACGGCAGCCTGATCGGTGAATCGACCGCCGAGCGCATCAAGCAGGAAATCGGCACGGCCTATCCGGGCGGTGAAGTGCGTGAAGTAGACGTGCGCGGCCGTAACCTGGCTGAAGGCGTTCCACGTGCCTTCACACTGAACTCCAATGAAGTGCTTGAAGCCCTGCAAGAGTCGCTGGCGACCATCGTTCAGGCCGTTAAAAGCGCGCTGGAACAGTCCCCGCCAGAGCTGGCGTCGGACATCGCCGAGCGTGGCCTGGTACTGACCGGTGGTGGCGCATTGTTGCGTGACCTCGACAAGTTGCTGGCCCAGGAAACCGGTTTGCCGGTCATCGTTGCCGAAGACCCGCTGACCTGCGTTGCGCGTGGTGGTGGCCGTGCGCTGGAAATGATGGATAAGCACACCATGGATCTGCTCTCCAGCGAATAATATCGGTGGTTGCAGTTCGAGGGTTATCACCAAAAGGTAGCACTTTGCTGTGCTGCCTTTTGGCGTTTATCTTTTGTCAATCTTCATCCAGGCCGCTTGAAGCCGTATGAATACATTGAATCCTTGCCCCGGAGGAGCGGCTTATTAAACCGCTCTTTTCCAAAGGCCCCTCTTTGGGCGTGCGCCTGTTGGTGCTGGTCGTGCTATCGGTCGCGCTGATGGTGGTCGATGCCCGTTTCACGTTGCTCAAGCCGGTGCGCAGTCAAATGTCGCTGGTGCTGATGCAGACCTACTGGATTACCGATCTGCCGCAACGTCTGTTCCAGGGCGTCGCCAGTCAATTTGGTAGCCGGACGGAACTGGTCGCCGAGAACGAGAAGCTCAAGACTGAAAACCTTCTGCTGCAAGGGCGCATGCAAAAACTCGCCGCCCTGACCGAGCAAAACGTTCGCCTGCGCGAGTTGCTGAATTCCTCTGCGCTGGTCAACGAAAAGGTTGAAGTGGCCGAGCTGATCGGCATGGACCCCAACCCGTTTACTCATCGCATCATCATCAACAAGGGTGAGCGCGACGGCGTGGTGCTCGGTCAACCGGTGCTCGATGCCCGCGGGCTGATGGGGCAAGTGGTCGAGTTGATGCCCTACACCTCGCGGGTTTTGCTGCTGACCGACACCACCCACAGCATTCCGGTACAGGTCAACCGCAATGGGCTGCGTGCAATTGCCAGTGGCACGGGCAACCCCGAACGCCTGGAATTGCGCCATGTGGCCGACACGGCGGATATCAAAGAGGGCGACCTGCTGGTCAGCTCGGGTCTGGGGCAACGCTTCCCGGCGGGCTATCCGGTCGCAACGGTCAAGGAAGTGATTCACGACTCGGGCCAGCCATTCGCTATTGTGCGGGCCGTGCCGACAGCCGCTCTGAACCGCAGCCGTTACTTGCTGTTGGTCTTCAGCGACAGCCGCACCCCTGAAGAGCGCGCCAACGACGCGGCTCAAGCCCAGGAAGCCGAAAACAACGGCGAGCCGCAGCCCATTATTCCGGCGACTGTGCCCAAGCCCGTGCCTGCATCCGTGCCCGCCGTGGCCCCGGCGCCCGCTGTCACCACGCCAGCAACGCCTGCGCCCGCCGCCGGAGCGGTCAAAAAACCTGCGCCCGTTGCAACACCCGCCGCAGCCAAGCCGCCAGCCGCTGCGCCGGCCACCACCCGGGAGAGGCAATAATGGCGGGTATTCGTTCACGTAATGGCTGGATCATCTGGCTGACGTTTGCCATTGGCGTATTGCTCAGCGTTTCGCCAATGCCGCAGTTCATGGAAGTGTTCCGTCCGCTGTGGCTGGCGTTGTTGCTGGCTTTCTGGGCGCTGTACATGCCGCACAAGGTGGGCATGGTCACCGCGTGGTGCCTGGGCCTGGTTGAAGACGTGGTTTACGGCACGCTGCTGGGGCAGAACGCTTTGATCCTGACCCTGATCACCTTCCTCGTGCTGTCCCTGCAACAGCGCCTGCGCATGTTCCCGATGTGGCAGCAAAGCCTGGTGTTGCTGGTCATCTTTGGCCTGGCCCAGTTGGCGCAATTGTGGCTCAGCGCCTTGACCGGGAACCGTCAGCCAACCCTGGCGCTGGTGCTGCCTGCACTGGTCAGCGCCTTGTTGTGGCCTTGGGTCAGCTACGGGCTGCGCGGGCTGGTTCGACGTTTCAAAATCAATTGATGGAAGCGTGAGCCATTTCCTGGTTTGCGCACACTGACAGGGAGATGTCTCGATGACTTCGCTTTATCTGGCCTCAGGCTCACCCCGCCGACGCGAGTTACTGACTCAAATCGGCGTGCCCTTCAGCACCGTCAGTGCTGCCATCGACGAAACCCCTTTGGTCAATGAGGCCGCCACGGCGTATGTCGAGCGGCTGGCGCGCGAAAAAGCGCGTGCAGGTTATAAGCACGTCACGGCATCGCCTGCGGGCGATGCTTTTTGCGTGTTGGGCGCTGACACTGCCGTGGTGCTGGACGGACAGATTCTTGGCAAACCCGTCGACGAAGCCGATGCCTTGGCTATGCTCATGGCGTTATCTGGCCGCGCGCATGAAGTCTTGACCGCCATTGCCCTGATTGATGCAACCCGCTGCGAAACCCGTGTGGTGCGCAGCGCGGTGCGTTTCAGAAACATCAGCACACAAGAAGCTGCGCGTTACTGGGCCAGCGGCGAACCGCTGGATAAAGCCGGTGGCTACGCGATTCAGGGGCTGGGCGCGGTATTTGTGTCCGGGCTTGAGGGCAGCTATTCCGCTGTCGTGGGCTTGCCCGTGTGCGAAACCGCAGAACTGCTGGGACATTTCGGCATACCCTGTTGGCAAACCCTTTCCGTGCGCTAACTATTGCACCCATGAAACGTGGCACTACTGTGATGACGCCTGAACGAGACCCAGCCATGAGTGAAGAGATCCTGATCAACATCACGCCGATGGAATCGCGCGTGGCGGTGGTAGAAAACGGTGTTTTGCAAGAGGTGCATGTCGAGCGCACCCAGCGCCGAGGCATTGTCGGCAACATTTATAAAGGCAAGGTCGTTCGTGTTTTGCCCGGCATGCAAGCGGCATTCGTGGACATCGGCCTGGACCGTGCGGCATTCATCCATGCTTCCGAAATCTCCCTGCGTGAAGGTCAGGCGGTCGAAAGCATCAGCTCGCTGGTTCATGAAGGCCAAAGCCTGGTGGTGCAGGTCACCAAAGACCCGATCGGCTCCAAAGGCGCACGGTTGACGACCCAATTGTCGATTCCTTCGCGTTATCTGGTGTACATGCCGCGCACGGCCCATGTCGGCATTTCCCTGAAGATCGAAGACGAAGCCGAACGGGACCGCCTCAAACAGGTGGTCAGTGATTGCGTGGCGCAGGAAGGTATCAAGGAAGCGGGCGGTTTCATCCTGCGGACAGCGGCCGAAGGCGCTGGCGCGGATGAAATCCTGATGGACATTCGCTACCTGCGTCGCCTGTGGGACCAAATCGGTGCCCAGATCAAAACCGTCGGCGCTCCGACGGTCATTTATGAAGACCTGGGCCTGGCCTTGCGTACCCTGCGCGACCTGGTCAGCCCGAAGATTGAAAAAATCCGCATCGACTCCCGCGAAACCTTCCAGAAAACCACGCAGTTCGTGGCTGAGCTGATGCCAGAAATTGCGGACCGTCTGGAGCATTACCCCGGCGAACGGCCGATCTTTGATTTGTACGGCGTTGAAAGCGAAATCCAGAAAGCCCTCGACCGCAAAGTGCCACTCAAGTCGGGCGGCTATCTGGTGGTGGACCCGGCTGAAGCCATGACCACCATTGACGTCAACACCGGCGCGTTCGTGGGGCATCGCAATCTTGAAGAAACCATCTTCAAGACCAACCTCGAAGCGGCAACGGCCATTGCGCGTCAACTGCGTCTGCGCAACCTGGGCGGGATCATCATCATCGACTTCATCGACATGGAAGACGAAGAGCACCAGCGGCAGGTGCTGCGCACGCTCGAAAAGCAACTCGAACGCGATCACGCCAAAACCAACATCATCGGCATTACCGAGTTGGGGTTGGTGCAAATGACCCGCAAGCGGACCCGTGAGAGCCTCGAACAGGTGCTCTGTGAACCCTGCGTGTGCTGCCAAGGGCGGGGCAAGTTGAAAACCCCGGAAACCATCTGCTACGAAATATTCCGTGAAATCCTGCGCGAAGCCCGTGCGTATCAAGCCGAGGGGTATCGCGTGCTGGCCAGTCAGCGCGTGGTTGACCGGTTGCTGGATGAAGAATCGGGCAATGTGGCGGAGCTGGAAGGGTTTATCGGGCGTACGATCCGCTTTCAAGTGGAAACCATGTACTCCCAGGAACAATACGACGTGGTGCTGCTCTGAAGTTGCACGGGATGTCCGGATTTAAAAAGGGGGCTGCATTCAGCCCCTTCGATCATTACTGAAGGGGCCACCTGACATGGAGCGTCTGACACGCTTTTTTTCCGCGCTGACCCGCTGGGGATTAAGTCTTTGTGCGTTATTGCTGGTGCTGACGGCGCTCTACGTCAGCCTCGGGCGAGAACTCACGCCCCTGATTGCCGAATACCGCGCCGACGTGCAAACCAAGGCCCGCGATGCCTTGGGCATGCCATTGACCATCGGCAGCCTCGAAGGGCGCTGGCGCGGCATGGCGCCGGTGCTGCTGGCACATGACGTGATGGTGGGCGAAGGTCGCAGCGCCTTGCGCCTGGATGAAGTGCAAGTGGTGCCTGATGTCTGGGGCAGCGTGCTGGCCCGCGAAGTACGTATCGCCCACGTGCAGCTCAATGGCTTGCAACTGAGTGCGCGCCAGGACAAGGACGGGCACTGGACCCTCGAAGGTTTGCCAGTCCAGGACGACAAGCCTCTGGACCCCGAGCAGTTACTCAATCAGCTGCAAAAGGTTGCGCGTCTCTCCGTGCTCGACAGCCAGTTGACTCTGGAACCGTATAAAGAAGCGCCGATGACTCTGACGTATGTCGGCCTGACCCTCGACGTGGGGTCTTCCGATCAACGCCTGGATGCGCGGTTGACCTTACCCGATGGCCAGCCGGTTGCGCTGAGTGTCAAAAGCCAGATTCGCGCCAGCCAGTGGCGTGACGGCGCGGCGCAAGCGTATGTCAGCCTGCCGCAAAGTAATTGGGCCAAATGGCTGCCGTCCAGCATGACCCAAGGCTGGACCCTCAAGACACTCAAGGCCGGTGGTGAGTTCTGGTTCAATTGGGGCAACGGTACGGTGCAAAGCGCCACCGCCCGACTTAACGCCCCCACGTTCACCGGTGCCTACGCAGACCGCAAGCCAGCCACTATCGACAACCTGGCCTTGCATGCCTGGCTGGAACGCGGCGAGCAGGGTTACAACCTGGTGCTGGATTCCCTGGCCATGAGCCTGGGCGATACGCGCTGGGAAACCCGCGCGCAAGTGCAGCAGTTCAAGGGCACAGACACAGCGCAGGAGCGCTGGCACCTGCAAGCCGATCATGTGAACCTGAGCCCGATCACCCCCTTGCTGGACGCGCTGGCGCCGTGGCCGGAGGGCGTGGCCAAAGTGGTCGATCAACTCAAGGCGACTGGCACGCTGCGCAATGTGCTGGCTGATTTTCGCCCTCACGTGAGCGGCGATCAAAAGCTCAGTTTCGCGGCCAATCTGCAGCAAGTCGGTTTCAACGCTACCCACGGTGCACCTGCGGCGCGCAATGTCAGCGGCCTGATCAGCGGCGACCTGGGCAAGGGCGAGCTGCGGCTGGACAGCAAGGATTTCATGCTGCACCTGGACCCGATCTTCGCCAAACCCTGGCAGTACCAGCAGGCCAACGCCTTGCTGACCTGGACCCTGAGCAAAGACACCTTCACCCTCATCGCGCCCTACATCAAGGTGCTGGGCGAAGAGGGCAAGATCGCTGCCGACTTCCTGATCCGCATTCATCTGGACCATTCGCAGGAAGACTACATGGACCTGCGCGTCGGGCTGACCGACGGCGACGGCCGTTTCACCCCTAAATACCTGCCTGAAGTCTTGAGCCCGGCCCTGACTGAATGGCTCAGCACCGCCATCATCAAGGGTGATGTGGAGGAGGGCTTCTTCCAGTACCAGGGCTCGTTAAGCCATGATGCAGTCGCGGCCGCGCGCACCCTCAGCCTGTTTTTCAAGGTGCATGGCGCCGAGTTGGCCTTCCAGCCGGGCTGGCCCCATGTACGGAATGTATCGGGTGACGTCTTCATCGAGGACAGCGGCGTGCGGATCATGGCCAGCAAAGGCCAGTTGCTCGACACCGAGGTGCGTGATGTCGCAGTCAATATTCCCCACGTTCCCAGCGGCAAGGTCAGCCACTTGCTGTTGCAAGGGGACTTTGCAGGCGGTTTGGGCGACGGCCTGAAAATCCTTCAAGAAGCCCCCATCGGCACCGCTGACACCTTTGCCGGTTGGCAGGGTGATGGCCCGCTCACCGGGCGGGTCGACTTGGATATACCGCTTGAGCACAGCGTCGAACCGAACATCGTGGTGGATTTCAAAACCGACAAGGCGCGGCTCAAAATCAGCGAACCGGAGCTTGAACTGACGCAGCTCAAGGGTGATTTCCGCTTTGACAGTGCCAAAGGCCTGAGCGGCAAAGGCATCACCGCCCGCGCATTCGACCGGCCGGTCAACGCGCAGATTTTTGCCGACGGCAAACCGGGCCGCATCAGTACTCGCGTGGTTGCCAATGGCCAAATCGCCGTAAAAACCCTGACCAGCTGGCTGAAGTTCAACCAGCCGATTCCTGTTTCCGGCAACCTGCCCTATCAATTGCAACTGACGCTCGACGGCGCGGACAGCCAGTTGCGTGTCAATTCCAGCCTCAAAGGCGCGGCGATTGATTTGCCCGCACCGTTTGGCCTGGCAACCAATGAAAGCCGTGACAGCGTATTTCGCATGACCCTGCAGGGGGCCGAGAAGCGGTACTGGTTTGACTACGGCAACCTAGCGAGCCTGACGTTCGCCGCGCCGGACGGCAAGCTTGAGGCAGGCCGCGGCGAGTTGTACCTCGGCGCCGGAGCGGCCTCGTTGCCGACCAGCAAGGGCTTGCGTGTTCGCGGCGTACTCTCGGAACTGGACGTGGCGCCGTGGCAGGCAGTGGTGGAGCGTTATGCGGGCAAGGATGTGGGGGGCAGCGCACAGCAATTGCTCAGCAGTGCGGATTTCAAAATTGGCAAACTGATTGCCATGGGCACCCAGCTCGACCAGGTCCGCTTGCAGATGAACCGCTACCCGGCGTCGTGGGGGATGAAAATCGACAGCAAACAGGCAGTCGGCTCGGTCACGCTGCCTGATGCGAAACATGCCCCGATTGCCATCACCATGCAGATCGTTCGGCTGCCGGCGACCGACCCTAAAGCTGTGGCTGATGAGAATGCCCCTGACCCTTTGGCATCGGTTGACCCGCGTAAAATTCCGGCGATGGACATCATCATTCGCCAGCTCTACCAAGGCCCAGACCTGATCGGCGCCTGGTCGCTCAATGTGCGGCCCACCAATCGTGGCGTGTTGCTCAACAACCTCAACCTGGGGCTCAAAGGCCTGCTGCTTGAAGGTTCGGGCGGCTGGGAGGGTTTTGCTGGCGCCAGCAACAGTTGGTACAAGGGCCGCCTGGGCGGGCGGAATCTGGCGGACGTGCTGAAAAACTGGGGCTTCGCACCGAGCGTCACCAGTGACAACTTCCGACTGGACGTTGATGGCAACTGGCCAGGTTCACCGGCGTGGATTGGCCTCAAGCGCTTCAGCGGCACACTGGACGCGTCCTTGAACAAAGGCCAGTTTGTGGAGGTCGATGGCAGCGCGCAGGTGCTGCGCATTTTTGGGCTGCTGAACTTCAACTCCATCGGTCGACGCTTGCGCCTGGACTTCTCCGACCTGTTCGGCAAAGGATTGAGTTACGACCGCGTCAAAGGTCTGCTGCAAGCCAATCGCGGGGTGTACCGCGCGAACAAGCCCATCACCATGACCGGCCCTTCAAGCAACCTTGAGCTGAGCGGCACGCTGAACATGGTGACCGACCAAGTGGATGCGAATTTGCTGGTGACCTTGCCCGTGACCAATAACTTGCCGATCGCGGCTTTGCTGGTGGGCGCCCCGGCCGTCGGCGGTGCGTTGTTCCTGATCAACAAGTTGATCGGTGATCAGGTGTCGCGCTTTGCGAGTGTGCAATACAGCATCAAAGGGCCATGGCAGGATCCGAAGATCACCTTCGACAAGCCATTCGAGAAGAAGTAAGCGCGACCGAGGAGCAGGGCATGTCGTTAGCAGTGATTCAAATGGTCAGTCAAAGCGATGTGCTGGCCAACTTGGCTCAAGCCCGGCGTTTACTTGAAGACGCGGCAGCCGGTGGCGCGCAACTGGCCGTGCTGCCGGAGAACTTCGCGGCCATGGGGCGCCGGGACATGGCCGCCGTGGGGCGGGCCGAGGCGTTGGGCGAAGGTCCAATCCTGCCCTGGTTGAAACAGACCGCTTGCGACCTCAAGTTATGGGTGGTGGCGGGCACGTTGCCATTGCCGCCTGCCGGTCAGCCCGATGCCAAATCCCGTGCCTGTTCGCTGTTGATCAACGCAGACGGTGAACAGGTGGCGCGCTACGACAAGCTGCACTTGTTTGACGTAGACGTGTCTGACAATCGTGGCCGGTACCGTGAGTCTGACGACTATGCTCAAGGTGAGCAGGTGGTCGTGGCAGACACGCCGGTCGGCAAGTTGGGGATGACGGTATGTTATGACCTGCGCTTCCCCGAGCTGTACAGCGAGCTGCGTGCAGCCGGTGCCGAACTGATCAGCGCGCCGTCGGCTTTTACCGCTGTGACCGGAGCGGCGCATTGGGACATCCTGATCCGTGCCCGGGCCATTGAAACTCAATGTTACGTGTTGGCGGCGGCACAAGGTGGCGTACATCCGGGGCCACGTGAGACTTTCGGCCACGCGGCCATCATTGACCCCTGGGGCCGAGTGCTGGCTGAGCAGGCGCAAGGTGAGGGCGTATTGTTCGCCCCACGCGATGCAGCAGAACAAGCGGCCATCAGGGCACGCATGCCGGTGGTCAGCCACCGACGATTTTTTTCGCAGGGCGCACAGCGACCTGCCACGCAAGGCTAATTCAGGCCCATGGGTTCGGCACTCAAAGATGCTGAAGCACGGGCCAAGACGGAGTGAATATGAGCGAGTTGTTGACCTCAGTCAGCGAACACCTGTTGGCACCGGGCGGTGTCACCCTTGAGAGCCTGCAGACCGTGCTGGGTGACCTGGCCGGGCCGGGGATCGATGCGGCGGATTTGTACTTTCAGGGCCAGATTTCCGAATCCTGGGCACTGGAAGACGGCATCGTAAAAGAAGGCAGCTTCAATTTGGATCAAGGCGTAGGTGTACGCGCCCAGTCCGGCGAGAAAACCGGATTTGCCTACAGCAACGCCATCACCCTTGAGGCATTGGGGCTGGCCGCCCGTGCAGCGCGCTCGATCTCTCGGACCGGTCAGCACGGCACCGTTCAAGCCTTCACCACGCAGGATGTAGCGCAGTTGTATGCGCCGGACAACCCGCTGGAAGTCATCAGCCGTGCGCAAAAGGTCGAACTGCTCAAGCGCGTCGACGCCGCCACCCGCGCCCTCGACCCGCGCATTCAACAAGTCACCGTGAGCATGGCCGGGGTGTGGGAACGCATTCTGGTGGCTTCCACCGACGGCGGCCTGGCGGCCGATGTGCGGCCTTTGGTGCGCTTCAACGTGAGTGTCATCGTTGAGCAAAACGGTCGTCGTGAGCGGGGCGGACATGGCGGCGGCGGGCGTACGGATTACCGTTATTTCCTGACTGACGACCGCGCCATGGGCTATGCCCGCGAAGCCTTGCGTCAGGCGCTGGTCAACCTCGAAGCCTTACCGGCACCGGCCGGTACCCTGCCTGTCGTACTGGGTTCCGGTTGGTCGGGCGTGTTGCTGCACGAAGCCGTGGGCCATGGTCTGGAGGGGGATTTCAATCGCAAGGGCAGTTCAGCCTACAGCGGCCGCATGGGCGAGCGTGTGGCTTCGAGCTTGTGCACCATCGTCGATGACGGCACCTTGCCAGGGCGTCGCGGCTCGTTGAGCGTGGACGACGAAGGCACCCCGACCGAGTGCACGACGTTGATCGAAAACGGCGTACTCAAGGGTTACATGCAAGACAAACTGAATGCGCGCTTGATGGGCGTGGCCCGTACCGGTAACGGTCGTCGCGAATCCTATGCACATTTACCCATGCCACGCATGACCAACACCTACATGTTGGGCGGCGAAAGCGATCCGGCTGAGATCATTGCCTCGGTGAAAAAGGGCATCTACTGCGCCAATCTGGGCGGTGGTCAGGTCGACATCACCAGCGGCAAGTTCGTGTTTTCTACCAGCGAAGCGTATTTGATCGAAGACGGCAAAATCACCCGTCCGGTCAAGGGCGCGACCCTGATTGGCAACGGACCCGAAGCGATGAGCAAAGTGTCGATGGTCGGTAATGACCTGTCGCTGGACAGCGGTGTAGGGACATGTGGCAAGGACGGGCAGTCGGTGCCGGTGGGCGTCGGTCAGCCAACCTTGAAGATTGATGCAATTACAGTCGGCGGTACGGGCAGTTGACGGGCTGCGGGCGGGTTGCAGGGCAACCCGCCCGCGTACGGGACTTAACGCAAGCCGCGTTGAGTCTCGTCCAACCCACGAATGTACTTGAACAATTTGCGGCTGGAAGCCGGGGCCTTGTTATGAGCCAGTTCGTGTTTGGCCTGACGCACGATCGAACGCAATTGCTGACGATCGGCTTCGGGGAACTCGATGACAAATTTTTCCAGTACATCGTCATCGCCTTCGATCAGGCGATCACGCCAGCGCTCGAGGCCGTGGAAACGTTCGTTGTATTGGCGCGAAGAGGCATCCACTTGATCGAGCATCGCCAGAATTTCGTCGATCGGTTGATCGCGCATCAGCTTGCCGATGAACTGGATGTGCCGCTTACGGGCAATATGAGCCGTATGTTTTGAAGCATCTACCAGTGCCCGGCGCAAAGCGTCGGTCAAAGGCATTTTGTTCAGCAAGTCAGGCTTGAGCGTCGTCAGACGTTCGCCCAGATCAACCAGAGCATGAAGCTCGCGTTTGACCTGTGATTTGCTTTTTTCGCCGTCGAAGGCGTCGTCGTAAGAATCAACCATGGTGGCAGTCCGCAAAGAAACGCCGCCATGATAACCAGTCGGGGGCCGCTTGTCCGGCCCGGTCGCTCGGCGGCCCTTCCGAAAACAGAATTTGAGTGGAGAAAACCATGAGTGCAGTAGAAAGCGTCGGCCCGCAGGCCTTGCCGGCACTGCAAGAGCAAGTCGAGCACATTATTGCCGAAGCCAAGCGTCAGGGCGCCAGTGCCTGCGAAGTGGCCGTGTCGCTGGAGCAGGGCTTGTCGACTTCGGTGCGTCAGCGTGAGGTTGAGACCGTTGAGTTCAATCGCGATCAGGGCTTCGGTATCACCCTTTACGTGGGGCAACGCAAAGGTTCGGCGAGCACTTCGGCCACCGGTCCTGATGCGATTCGCGAAACGGTTGCTGCTGCGCTGGCGATTGCCAGCCATACGTCCGAGGACGAAAGTTCCGGCTTGGCTGACCCGCAGTTAATGGCCCGGGACCTGAAGGATTTCGATCTGTTCCACACGTGGGACATCACCCCCGAGCAAGCCATCGAAAAGGCACTGGCTTGCGAAGCGGCTGCTTTTGACGCCGACAGCCGCATTAAAAACGCCGACGGCACCACACTCAGCACCCATCAAGGCTGCCGCGTGTATGGCAACAGCAACGGGTTTATTGGAGGCTCGGCCTCTACACGCCACAGCCTGAGCTGCGTGATGATCGCCGAAGGCGACGGCCAGATGCAGCGCGATTACTGGTATGACGTGAACTGTCAGGGTGAGTTGCTGGCCGACGCTGCCGTCATCGGCCGACGGGCCGCGGAGCGTGCAGCTCGTCGTCTGGGCTCGCGCCCGGTGCCGACCTGCGAAGTGCCGGTGCTGTTTAGCGCCGAGCTGGCCGGAGGGCTGTTCGGCAGCTTTTTGGGCGCCATTTCGGGCGGCAACCTGTACCGCAAATCGTCGTTCCTGCTCGATGCCATGGGCCAGCAGATTTTCCCTGAATGGCTGACCCTGGACGAACGTCCGCACTTGATGCGTGCCATGGGCAGTTCGTCTTTCGACAACGATGGCCTGGCCACTTACGCCAAACCGTTCATCAAGGACGGCGAACTGGTGTCCTACATCCTCAGCACGTATTCCGGCCGCAAATTGGGCATGCCCAGCACGGCGAATGCGGGCGGCGTGCACAACCTGTTCGTGACCCATGGCGATGAAGACCAGGCTGCCTTGATTCGCCGCATGGGCCGCGGGTTGTTTGTGACGGAATTGATGGGCAGCGGCCTGAACATGGTCACAGGCGACTACTCACGGGGCGCGGCGGGTTTCTGGGTCGAAAACGGCGAAATCCAGTTCCCGGTGCAAGAGGTGACCATCGCCGGCAACATGCGCGATATGTTCAAACAGATCGTTGCCGTGGGCAATGACCTTGAGCTGCGCAGCAATATTCGCACCGGTTCTGTGTTGATTGAGCGGATGAAAATCGGCGGCAGCTGATTTCTCAACTGTTTTAAAAAGGCGTATCACGGTTCAAGTGATGCGCCTTTTTTTATGCAGGTGAGCCATTGCGTCAGTCACTAGGCCATCCCGCCGGCATACGTCCGCAGAGCGCATTTCCCTTATAGTGTGCTCCTAACTTGGCGAAGTGCATCAAGGGGCCACAGCTATAAAAATCGGATGTTAGTTCAGTATCAATTTTGCAAACCGGTAACATCAACGGGACGGGGAAAAAGACGAGCCACAGGCTTATCCCGCACCATTTGTGCCCCTCTCGTGGTTCGCGAGCCTGTTCAACCTGGCGAGGATCGCTTTTTGGCACAATGACCGAAGCGCCTATGCATCCGGTCAATACACTTGTCATTGCAATGCATGCAATAAATCGCTTCATGTTCAATGGCTTACTTCAATTGGTTCAATGTCGTTTTCAGCGTTCTGATCGTGACCCAATGCCCTTGGAATCAGGTTCTTGGGCAAGATGAAGGCTTGGCGTTATTCGAGCAGCTCCCTCTTCTAATCATCCGAAAAGCAATCATTGATGCGTCGCTTATCAGGAAGTGAGAAGGGTGGTTTACGCCAAGAGTTAGCAGGTTTGAGTCGGGTTGTTTGACCTGCGAGAACATGAGCTTATCCTTAAGCAAATATGAAGTTTAAATAAAATATCCTGCGTATCCGATAGGGCGTAGAGCCTGTTTGTTGGCGCAACTTAACATGTATTTGCATCTAAGTAAGTGGGTTTATTATTTAAAGAGAAATATCCACAAAGTGCGCAAGAAGTTGCGCACTACTATTCAGGGATTCAACTGACTCATTGCAGTCCGGTTTTTCGTGTTTAACCTGTGCTCGCGTTTTTGAACCTCATGGGGCCGAGTTTTGCGTGCAAACTGAGCGCCTGCGCTTCCCCGCCTTGAAAGCGTGACGGACGTTTTTGTCCGGGAGGTACCTCCTTTCGCAGGCTTGTTTTGATAATCAATATCGCTTAATAATGAATCTCATTATCGAGCGAGCCTGGATCATGAGTTCTGTGTTGCACGAAAGCCCTTATCAGGAAAGCTGGCGCTGGATGAGTCGCCAGATCCGCTGCGGGCTGGCGCCCGATGAGCCGCGCCTGATTGAGCATTATCTGGCCGAAGGCCGTTACCTGGCCTGTTGCACGTCAACGTCGTCCTGGACGATTGCCCTCACGTCGTTCCGGCTTTTGCTGGACACCGCCACCGATACGGCGCTGCCTTGGCACTGGCGCAGTATGTGCCTTGACCATGCGTGGCGACCGCTGCGTGACCTCGAAACCCAAGCCTTGTGCGGATGTCGACTCAAACGCTGGCAACGCTGTGCCTGGCAATTGGCGACCTGTGAACTTGAACCGTCCATTTCTTTAATCGAACTGATGCAAGGATTTCACGATGAGTAATACCCGTATCGAACGCGATAGCATGGGCGAACTGCACGTGCCTGAGGCCGCGTTGTATGGCGCGCAGACCCAGCGTGCGGTGGATAACTTTCCCGTCAGTCATCAGCGCATGCCGGCGCAATTCATTCGCGCCTTGATTCTGGCCAAAGCGGCAGCCGCCAAAGCCAACGTGGCGTTGGGGCAAATCTCGGACGCTCAGGGCAATGCCATTGTCGAAGCGACGCAGATCCTGCTGGCAGGCGATTTCATGGAGCACTTCCCGGTGGACATCTTCCAGACCGGTTCAGGCACCAGTTCCAACATGAACGCCAACGAAGTGATCGCCACCCTGGCCACCCGCGTGCTGGGCGAAACAATCAACCCGAACGATCACGTCAACTGCGGCCAAAGCAGCAACGACATCATCCCGACCTGCATTCACGTCAGCGCCGCCTTGGGCTTGCATGAGCGTCTTTTGCCAGCGCTGACGCATCTGGTGGAGACCATTGAACGCAAGGCTTTACAGGTCCACAGCCATGTCAAAACCGGACGCACCCACTTGATGGACGCGATGCCGGTGCGCATGAGTCAGGTGCTCAACGGCTGGGCGCAGCAGCTCAAGGCCAATATCGGGCATTTGCAGGACCTGCAACCTGCGCTGCAATCCCTGGCGCAGGGCGGCACGGCAGTCGGTACCGGGATCAACGCGCACCCGCAATTTGCCGCGCTGTTCAGTCAGCAACTGAGTGCCTTGACGCACGTGCAGTTCACGCCGGGTGAAGACCTGTTTGCCCTGATCGGCTCGCAGGACACTGCCGTCTCGGTATCGGGCCAGCTCAAGGCCACAGCCGTATCGCTGATGAAAATCGCCAACGACCTGCGCTGGATGAACTCCGGGCCGCTGGCGGGTTTGGGTGAAATTGAGCTGGAGGCGTTGCAGCCGGGTTCTTCGATCATGCCGGGCAAGGTCAATCCGGTGATCCCGGAAGCCACTGCCATGGTCGCTGCGCAAGTCATCGGCAATGACTCGGTGATTACGGTCGCGGGCCAGTCCGGCAACTTTGAGCTGAACGTGATGCTGCCGGTCATTGCCCAGAACCTGCTCAGTAGCATCGAGCTGTTGGCCAATGTCAGCCGTTTGCTGGCCGACAAGGCAATCGCCACGTTCAAGGTCAACGAAGTCAAGCTCAAGGAAGCGTTGTCGCGTAACCCCATTCTGGTGACGGCCCTGAACCCGATCATTGGCTATCAACAGGCCGCTGAAATCGCCAAGACCGCCTACAAACAAGGGCGCCCGGTGATTGACGTGGCGCTTGAGTTCACCGACCTGCCACGCAGCCAGCTTGAGGTTCTGCTGGACCCCGAGAAGCTGACCGCAGGCGGCGTCTAACCCCCCGACACTGCTTTGGAGGTGCACATGGAACACTGGAAACGCACGATCGAAAGAGCCAATCGCTGTTTCGCTGAAGGCGAGCTGGTGGATGCGCGCGAGCACTACTTGCAAGCGCTGGCGCTGGCTCAAGTGTTGTTTGAGCGCTGGAGTGATGCTGACGAAGCAGTGGCGGCCTGCGTGATTTCGCATCACAACCTGGCGGACGTGCATTTACGCCTTAATCAGCCGGAAGAGAGCGTTGAGTACTTATGCTCAATTCATCAGCGGTTGCTGCAAACCGTCCAGAACCCACGACTCAAGCCTGAGCTGCGAGAAGCCGCGCTGCGTCAGAGCAGTAAAACCTATGTCGAGTTATTGAATTTCATCAGTGAGCATGGCGAGTACCCGCGCTCAGACCTGTTGCTCAAGCGCAACGTTACTCAATCCAGCCACGCATTCTCAACGGTCAGCGGCCAACCTTCAGGAGTCCATTGATATGACGTACACCTTGCCTGCACTGCCTTACGCCTATGACGCACTTGAGCCACACATCGATGCGCAGACCATGGAGATCCATTACACCAAGCATCATCAGACGTACATCAACAACCTCAATGCTGCCGTAGAAGGCACGGAGTGGGCGCAATGGCCTGTGGAAAAGCTGGTGGCCAGTGTGCACCAGCTCCCTCAAAACCTGCGCGCAGCGGTTATCAATCAGGGCGGCGGCCACGCTAACCACTCGTTGTTCTGGGAGGTCATGAGCCCCAGCGGGGGTGGTAAACCCGATGGCGCGTTGGCAAAGGCCATGGATGAACAGTTGGGTGGGCTGCAAGCATTTAAGGACGCGTTTACCAAGGCTGCGCTGACCCGGTTTGGCAGTGGCTGGGCGTGGTTGAGCGTGACGCCGCACAAAACTCTGGTGATTGAAAGCAGTGGCAATCAGGACAGCCCGCTGATGAGCGGCAACACCCCGATTCTGGGACTGGATGTGTGGGAGCACGCGTATTACCTGCGTTACCAGAATCGACGGCCTGAATACATCAATGCGTTTTATAACGTGATTAATTGGCCAGAAGTAGCACGCCGCTACCAAGCAGCTATGGTCTAAGGCTACTCACAAGGATTCAGGCGGATATGGGCACGCAAATTCTGGCGGTCGGCGGCGTGCGAATGTTTCGCTATGCCCTCGGTACGCTGTTGCTGTTGGCGGGCACTGCGCTGTTGGTGGCCAAAGGATTGGTCTGGCTGGACCTCGAGCCCAAAATGCTCAGAGCCCTGCAAGGCGGGGCATTGTGTGCGCTGGGTACGGCGCTGGGTGCTGTGCCGGTACTGGTGATTCGCAACATGCCGGTGGCGGTCAGCGATACGTTGTTGGGCTTTGGTGCCGGGGTCATGTTGGCGGCCACGGCGTTTTCGCTGGTTGTGCCGGGCATTGCGGCGGCTGAAAGTCTGGGGTTGTCTGCGTGGGCATCCAGCGGGCTGGTGTGTGCGGGCATTCTGTTGGGCGCCCTGTGTTTGTTTCTGGTGGACCTGAAAGTGTCGGGTGCCGGGCCGGACGTTATTGTCAGCCGTCCGGGTGAGCCCGTCATAGCACCGCGCATTTGGCTGTTCGTCATTGCGATCGTGGCGCATAACATTCCGGAAGGTATGGCGGTGGGCGTTTCGGCGGGCGGCGGTATGCCGGACGCCGACAGCCTGGCGATGGGGATTGCGTTGCAGGATGTGCCGGAGGGGTTGGTCATTGCCTTGGTGCTGGCGGGTGCGGGCATGTCGCGGATCAGGGCGTTCTTGATTGGTGCCGCGTCCGGGCTGGTGGAGCCGGTATTCGCGATGTTGTGTGCCTGGCTGGTGAATTTGGCCGAGCTTCTATTGCCGCTGGGGCTGGCGCTGGCCGCGGGAGCGATGCTGCTTGTGGTGACGCAAGAGGTGATTCCGGAATCGCGGCGTAACGGTCACGAAAAACTGGCGAGCGTTGGGCTCTGCATCGGGTTCTGCGTGATGATGGTCATGGACACTGCGCTGGGGTAGAGCCATGCGGCGCAGTCAGGTTCGCTGTCTCGGTAGGTACGAGGCGGCGAAGGATTGCGCAGCAAGCCTGGGTCTGTGAGCTCTCAATCACGCCCTCGGCAACCTCGCGGTAGCCGTTATTCACCTTCATCAAAGAAGTTATTGATCAGGGCCACCAGTGCATCCATGGCTTCCTGCTCCTGTTCGCCTTCGGTCTTTAAATGAATGGTCGTACCTTTGCCCGCGGCAAGCATCATCATGGCCATGATGCTTTTGCCATCGACCATGGACTCCGGCGTACGGCCTGCTCGCACCTGACAAGGAAACCGACCTGCTACCCCGACGAACTTGGCAGATGCCCGAGCGTGCAAGCCCAATTTGTTGATGATTTCGATTTCCAGAGCAGGCATCGCGGGGTAGATCCTTTCAAGTAAGGTCGCGGTGGCGAACCTGGACGTTTTTCAGGGTTTCTTGCAGGCACTTGCCCAGTCGTTCGGTGAGGTACACAGAGCGGTGATGCCCGCCGGTGCAACCGATACCGATGGTCACATAAGCACGATTGCTCGCGGCAAAACGCGGCAGCCATTTAAGCAGGTAGCTGGAAATGTCCTGGAACATCTCTTCAACATCTGGCTGGGCAGCCAAATAATCGGCCACCGGTTGATCAAGCCCCGATTGCTCACGCAACTCGGGTTTCCAGTACGGGTTTGGCAGGCAGCGCACATCAAAGACCAGATCGGCATCCACCGGCATCCCGCGCTTGAAGCCAAACGACTCCACCAGAAAGGCCGTACCGGGTTCGGGTTTGTTCAGCAGGCGCAACTTGATGGTGTCGCGCAGTTGGTAGAGGTTCAGGTTGGTCGTGTTGATCGTGAGGTCTGCCAGATCAACGATGGGGCCAAGCAGTTTTGTTTCATCGCGGATGGCTTCTGCCAGCGAGCGACTGGCGCTGCTCAGCGGGTGCCTGCGGCGGGTCTCGGAGAAGCGCTTGAGCAGGGTTTCTTCGTCTGCGTCCAGGTACAACACGTCACACTGAATATGACGGTTGCGCACTTCTTCGAGCAATTGTGGAAAGCGCGATAAATGGCTGGGCAAGTTACGCGCATCAATCGAGACCGCCACCAGCGGCTGTGCGAGTTCAGTGTGAATCAACGCACGCTCGGCCAGCTCGGGAAGCAAGCCTGCGGGCAGGTTGTCGATGCAATAGAAACCGTTGTCTTCGAGGACGGCGAGGGCGGTGCTTTTACCGGAGCCGGAGCGTCCGCTGACAATGACTAAGCGCATGATTAATGACCGTTCTGTACGTCCAGAACAACCTGATACAGCGCTTCGTTGCTTTGTGCACTGCGCAGTTTTTCCCGCACGTCTTTGCGATCGAGCATGCTGGCGATCTGCCTGAGCAGCTCCAGGTGTGCATCGGTGGCCGCTTCTGGCACCAGCAATACGAACAACAGGTCGACCGGCGCGCCATCGATGGCGTCGAAATCTATAGGGGCGTCAAGGTGGAGCAGGGCGCTCACAGGCGCCTCGCAGCCTTTGAGGCGACAGTGGGGGATAGCAATGCCGTTACCAAAACCGGTTGAACCCAGTTTTTCACGGGCAATCAGACTTTCATAAACATCCTGCATGTCGAGACCAGGCACTTCTCGGCTGATCAGGTTGGCAATGTATTCAAGGGCTTTCTTTTTGCTGCCGCCCGGCACGTTCACGTGGGAACGGCCGGGGGTCAGGATGTTTTCAAGTCGAATCATGGGTATGGGGTTTTAACGACCGGTCGCGCCTTGCAGCTGGCTGAGGGTCTTTTCCTTTTGCTTTTTCAGTTGGCGATCAAGCTTGTCGGCGAGCAGGTCGATAGCGGCATACATGTCGGTATGCTCAGCATTTGCGACAACTTCCCCTGGCCCTACGGGTATGTGCAGGGTCGCTTCGATTTTGTGGAGCAGCTTTTCTACGGTAAGAATCACACTCACGTTAGTGATTTTGTCGAAGTGACGCTCCAGCCGGTCCAGTTTTTCGCCGATGTAAGTGCGCAGCGGTTCGGTCACTTCCAGATGCTGTCCACTGATGTTGACTTGCATATAGTTTCTCCTTCGATGCCATTACATAAAGCGGCAGGCTGGCAAGCCTGCCACTGAAACGCAGTGGCCCGTTGCTTACATCAAACGCTTACGCTCGCTAGACGGCGCAATCCCAAGGGATTCGCGGTACTTGGCGACCGTGCGACGGGCTACCTGAATACCTTGTGCCTCCAGTAAACCAGCGATCTTACTGTCACTCAACGGCTTTTTCTGATTTTCAGCCGCGACCAGTTTTTTGATGATCGCGCGGATCGCCGTGGACGAGCATTCACCGCCTTCGGAGGTGCTTACATGGCTGGAGAAAAAGTACTTGAGTTCATAGATACCGCGCGGGGTATGCATGAATTTCTGGGTGGTTACCCGTGAAATGGTCGATTCGTGCATGCCGACGGCTTCTGCAATGTCATGCAACACAAGCGGCTTCATGGCTTCATCGCCGTATTCCAGAAACCCGCGCTGATGTTCGACAATTTGTGTCGCCACTTTCATCAGGGTTTCGTTGCGGCTTTGCAGGCTTTTGATGAACCAGCGCGCTTCTTGCAGCTGGTTGCGCATGAAGGTGTTATCGGCACTGGTGTCGGCGCGTCGCACGAAACCCGCGTATTGGGCATTGACCCGCAGGCGCGGTACCGATTCCTGATTGAGTTCTACCAGCCAGCGTTCGTTGTCCTTGCGTACGATGACGTCCGGTACAACGTATTCAGGCTCAGTGGACTCGATTTGCGAACCTGGACGCGGATTAAGGCTTTGTACCAGCTCGATGACCTGGCGCAGCTCGTCTTCCTTGAGCTTCATGCGGCGCATCAGCTGGCTGTAGTCGCGGGCGCCCAGCAGATCGATGTGGTCCGTTACCAACCGCTTGGCGTCGTCGAGCCAAGGCGTAGTTGCAGGCAATTGGCGCAGCTGCAACAACAGGCATTCGCCCAGATTGCGTGCGCCGATGCCGGCCGGTTCGAATTGCTGGATACGGTGCAGGACGGCTTCGATTTCATCGAGCTCAATGTCCAGTTCCGGGTCAAAGGCTTCGAGAATTTCTTCGAGGGTTTCGTCGAGGTAGCCCTGCGTGTTAATGCAGTCGATGAGGGTCACGCCAATGAGCCGGTCGGTGTCCGACATGGGCGCCAGATTCAACTGCCAGAGTAAATGGCTTTGCAGGCTTTCACCGGCCGACGTGCGTGTAGTGAAATCCCACTCGTCATCGTCGTTGCTGGGCAGGCTGCTGGCACTGGTCTGGTAAACGTCTTCCCAGGCCGTATCGACGGGCAGCTCGTTGGGAATGCGATCGTTCCATTCACCTTCCTCCAGGTTATCCACAGTGGTTGCGGACTCCTGTTGATAGGAGGGTTCTTGAATTTCGCTGGCGGGTTTTTGCTCAATGTTGTCGGCCAAGGGGTCCGAATTGTCGAAGTCTTCGCCTTCTTCCTGGCGTTCGAGCATCGGGTTGGATTCCAGGGCCTCCTGGATTTCCTGTTGCAGGTCCAGGGTCGACAATTGGAGCAGGCGTATGGCTTGTTGCAGCTGAGGTGTCATTGTCAGCTGCTGGCCCATTCTCAGGACTAGCGATGGTTTCATGGCAGGGGCTTAACACCTTATTCGCCGGCGCGCATGGCGCCATCCACTACAAGGGCGCGTGAGCGCCAAACATAAGCAAATTATATGCCTGAAACCGTAGCGTTTGCCTAGAGGCGTTTACAATTCGTCAGGCTGGCCGGAGCAAATTGAAAACACCTTCAAGGCATGTACAAGCGTAAGGGCTTACAAGCGGAACTCATTGCCCAGATACACTTCTCTCACCAATTTGTTGGCCAGAATCGTTTCAGCGTCGCCTTCAGCAATCAGTTGTCCGTCATTTACGATGTAGGCAGTTTCGCAAATATCGAGTGTTTCACGAACGTTGTGATCGGTGATCAGCACGCCAATGCCTTTGGCCTTGAGGTGGTGAATGATCTGCTTGATGTCGCCCACGGAGATGGGGTCAACACCGGCAAAGGGTTCATCGAGCAGAATGAACTTGGGGGCGGTAGCCAGTGCGCGGGCGATTTCCACCCGGCGGCGCTCGCCACCCGACAGGCTCATGCCCAGGTTGTCGCGGATATGGTTGATGTGGAATTCCTGTAATAGGCTTTCCAGCTCCTTGCGACGACCTGCTTTGTCGAGCTCCTTGCGTGTCTCGAGAATCGCCATGATGTTATCGGCGACCGAGAGCTTGCGGAAAATCGAGGCTTCCTGCGGCAGATAACCGATACCGGCGCGTGCGCGGCCGTGCATGGGTTGGTGGCTGACATCCAGGTCGTCGATCAGCACGCGACCCTGGTCAGCCTGCACCAGGCCCACAATCATGTAAAAGCAGGTGGTCTTGCCGGCGCCGTTAGGGCCGAGCAGGCCCACGATCTGCCCGCTGTCGATCGACAGGCTGACATCGCGCACCACCTGACGGCTCTTGTAGCTTTTAGCCAAATGCTGGGCTTTAAGAGTTGCCATTACTTGGCCTTCGCGTCAGTTTTTTTCTTCGGCTGGATCACCATGTCGATGCGCGGACGAGGAGCAGTCACGCTGCTACCGTTGGCGCGACCGGCGTTGGCCACTTGCTTGACCGTGTCGTAGACGATTTTCTCGCCTTCAGTGGTATTGCCGTCGTTGATCACTTTGGCCTTGTCGATCAGGACGATGCGGTTTTGCGGTGCATGGTACTGAATGGTCACTGCGTAGGCTTTGACCGGAACCGGGTCAGTGGCTTTTTGCAGTTGTTCGAAGTAGGCCAGATTGCCGATCGAGGTCACGACGTCAATTTCGCCAGCCGCGTTGCGGGTGATCGTGACGGTATTGCCGGTAATTTTCATCGAGCCTTGCGTGATGATGACGTCGCCCTTGTAGGTTGCGACGCCTTTCTTGTCATCCAGCTGCGCTTCGTTGGCCTGAATACGGATAGGCTGTTCGGTGTCGTTCGGCAGAGCCCAGGCGCTCACGCTTCCCAGTGCTGCGCTCAAGCTGAGCAATAAAGGGAGGGTTTTAACGAGACTCATACTGTCCTCTTACGTTGGACAGCAGGTCCATCCTGCCGTCTTTCAAATATGCTTTCATTCCCTTGGCAGTGGTCACACCGCCAGCGCCGTCGATTCTAACGGCTTGCTCGGTCTGCGCATATTGCTTCTGTGGGAATACTGTCATGCGTGAGCTGGTGATAATCAGCTCACGGTTGCGTTCGTCGGTGCGGGCGACACGTACCGAGTCGATCAGCTCGACCTCCGTGCCGTCCGGGTTGACCTCGCCGCGCTCACTTTGAACATGCCACGGGAACGTGGTTCCGCGGTACATCTGCAGGTCCGGGTTGGTCAGCAGCGTCACTTCGGAAGCCTTGAGGTGTTCAACCTTGTCGGACGTCATTTCATATTGCAGCTTGCCGTCCGGCAAATACTGAAGGCTGTGGGCGTTGATGGCGTAATAGTCGATCGCGTGCTCATCCACCGCCACGGCAGGTTTGTCGAGGAAGCGTTCCGGGCTGATATTCCAGTAGCCCACGGCTGCAAACAGCGCCGCAATGACACCGAATAACAGGAAGTTGCGAATTTTTTTACTCAGCATAGAAAGCTCTATAAGTAGGCCGCGTGAGCGGCATCCAGACGGCCTTGGGCGCGCAGGATCAGTTCGCAGAATTCACGTGCGGCGCCTTCACCGCCGCGTGCCTGGGTAATACCGTGGGCGTGCTCGCGTACGAAACTGGCGGCATTGGCCACAGCCATGCCCAGGCCTACGCGACGGATAACCGGTAAATCCGGCAGGTCGTCGCCCAGATAGGCAACCTGTTCATAGCTTAGGTTGAGTTGGCCGAGAAGCTCGTCCAATACCACCAATTTATCTTCTCGACCCTGATACAGGTGCGCGATACCCAGGTTTTGCGCGCGACGCTCAACGACCGGAGTCTTGCGACCACTGATGATTGCCGTCTGAACGCCGGCTGCCATCAGCATCTTGATGCCCTGGCCGTCGAGGGTATTGAAGGTCTTGAACTCGCTGCCGTCTTCAAGGAAGTACAGCCGGCCATCAGTCAGTACACCGTCAACGTCGAAAACGGCGAGCTTGATGGCTTTGCCGCGTTTGAGCAAATCGTTGGTCATTACATCACTCCTGCGCGCAACAAATCGTGCATGTTCAAGGCACCGACTGGGCGGTCGTCCTTGTCGACGACAACCAGCGCGCTGATTTTATGGTCTTCCATGATTTTAAGGGCCTCGGCGGCGAGCATGTCGGCGCGGGCTGTTTTGCCGTGAGGTGTCATCACCGTATCGATAGTCGCGTTGCGGATATCGATTTCGCGATCCAGCGTGCGGCGCAAGTCGCCGTCGGTGAAGATCCCGGCCAGTGTGCCGTCCGCTTCAGTGACAACGGTCATGCCCAGCCCTTTATGGGTCATCTCCATCAGGGCGTCCCTGAGCAGCGTGCCGCGTACCACTTGAGGCAGTTCATCACCCGAGTGCATGACATTTTCAACTTTAAGCAGCAAGCGGCGACCCAGTGCACCGCCAGGGTGCGAGAAGGCGAAATCCTCAGCCGTGAACCCGCGGGCTTCGAGCAAGGCAATGGCCAGCGCATCGCCCAGTACCAGCGTGGCCGTGGTCGATGACGTAGGCGCCAGGTTCAATGGGCAGGCTTCTTGGGCCACGCGGGCATCCAGGCTAACGTCGGCAGCCTTGGCCAGCGGGGACTCGGGATTGCCAGTCATGCTGATGAGCTGGATGCCGAGGCGTTTGATAAGAGGGAGCAATGTGACGATCTCGGCGGTGGAGCCCGAGTTCGACAGCGCGAGGATGATGTCGTCGCGGGTAATCATGCCCATGTCGCCGTGGCTGGCTTCGGCCGGGTGAACAAAGAAAGCCGTGGTGCCGGTGCTGGCCAGGGTGGCGGCGATTTTATTGCCGATATGCCCGGACTTGCCCATGCCGACTACGACGACTCGACCCTTGCTCGCTAGAATCATCTCGCAAGCGCGTACGAAATCAGCGTCGATCCGGGGCAGTAAATCTTCTACGGCTTCCAGTTCGAGGCGGATGGTGCGTTGTGCAGATTGAATCAGGTCGCTGGATTGGCTCATGTTTGAAGTCGGGTAGCCTGAGAAAAGGCGGCGATTATAGCGGTTCTGAGCAATTCCCTCACGTGTGTTCGTCATGCTTTGTTGTCTCATGCAACAAAGCTCTACTGGACTTTAGGATGATTTACTCATTTTTCACTGTCCTTAACCTGAATGGGCACTCCTTCGGCCTTTGGCGGTCAGTAACAGCAGTGATATAGTTCGCCGCCAGTTCGGCCCGCTCAAGGAACGCGCGCTTCCTGAAAAGAAGCTTGATGTCCGGTTAGAGGCAGAGGCTGCATCGCAAGGAGTTTAGATGAGTGCCGATAACGCCTACGCGGTCGAGCTGAAGGGAGTTTCCTTCAAGCGCGGTTCGCGCAGCATTTTCAATAACGTCGATATTCGTATCCCGCGTGGCAAAGTCACGGGGATCATGGGTCCGTCCGGCTGCGGCAAGACCACCCTGTTGCGCTTGATGGGCATGCAACTGCGTCCCAGCAACGGCGAAGTGTGGGTCAACGGCCAGAACCTGCCGACCCTGTCGCGCAGCGATCTGTTCGACGCGCGCAAGCATATGGGCGTGCTGTTTCAGAGCGGCGCCCTGTTTACCGATCTGGATGTATTCGAAAACGTTGCCTTCCCGCTGCGCGTGCATACCGAGCTGCCGGAAGAAATGATCCGCGACATCGTGCTGCTCAAGTTGCAGGCGGTCGGGTTGCGCGGAGCCATTGACCTGATGCCGGACGAGCTGTCTGGCGGTATGAAACGCCGTGTGGCGCTGGCTCGTGCCATCGCGCTGGACCCGCAAATCCTGATGTACGACGAACCGTTTGTCGGCCAGGACCCCATTGCCATGGGGGTGCTGGTGCGTCTCATCCGTCTGCTGAATGACGCATTGGGCATCACCAGCATTGTGGTTTCTCACGATTTGGCCGAAACAGCGAGCATTGCCGACTATTTATACGTAGTGGGCGATGGTCAGGTGCTGGGGCAGGGTACGCCGCAAGAGTTGATGAATGCCGATAACCCGCGCATCCGTCAGTTCATGACTGGCGATCCCGACGGTCCGGTTCCGTTTCACTTTCCGGCGTCGGACTACCGAACCGATCTTCTGGGGAAGCGCTGATGCGCAAACAATCAATGTTGGACCGCGTCGGATTGTTCGGCCGGGCCGGGATCGACATGGTCTCGGTACTGGGGCGTTCGACGATTTTCCTGTTTCACGCATTGCTGGGGCGCGGCGGAATCGGCGGCGGGTTTGGGCTGTTGCTCAAGCAACTGCATTCCGTGGGTGTCATGTCGCTGGTCATCATCGTGGTTTCCGGCGTCTTCATCGGCATGGTGCTGGCGCTGCAAGGCTTCAGCATCCTGTCCAGCTATGGCTCGGAGCAGGCGGTGGGGCAGATGGTGGCCCTGACCCTGTTGCGTGAGCTGGGGCCGGTGGTGACCGCGCTGCTGTTCGCCGGTCGGGCCGGGTCTGCACTGACCGCTGAAATCGGCAACATGAAATCGACCGAGCAACTGTCCAGCCTGGAAATGATTGGTGTCGATCCGCTGAAATACATCATTGCGCCGCGGATGTGGGCCGGGTTCATTTCTCTGCCTGTGCTGGCCATGATTTTCAGCGTGGTCGGGATTTGGGGCGGTTCGTGGGTGGCGGTGGACTGGCTGGGCGTCTATGACGGCTCCTACTGGGCCAATATGCAGAACAGCGTGACCTTCACCGGTGACGTGCTTAACGGGATCATCAAAAGCATCGTTTTTGCCTTTGTAGTGACCTGGATTGCCGTGTTTCAAGGTTATGACTGCGAGCCCACTTCAGAGGGGATCAGCCGTGCCACTACCAAGACCGTGGTGTATGCCTCATTGGCTGTACTCGGGCTGGACTTTATTTTGACCGCCTTGATGTTTGGAGATTTCTGATGCAAAACCGCACCATGGAAATCGGTGTCGGCCTGTTCCTGCTGGCTGGCATCCTGGCTTTGCTGTTGCTCGCCCTACGGGTCAGTGGACTGTCCCCGACCGCCAGCAGTGACACCTACAAGCTGTATGCCTACTTCGACAATATTGCCGGCCTGACCGTGCGCGCCAAGGTGTCCATGGCGGGCGTCACCATCGGCAAGGTGACCGCGATCGACCTGGACCGTGACAACTTCACGGCCCGCGTCACGCTGCAGATCGAAAAAGAAGTGGATAACCTGCCGGTGGATTCGACAGCGTCTATTCTCACGGCAGGCCTGCTGGGTGAGAAATACATCGGTATTAGCGTGGGCGGGGAGGATGAGCTGCTCAAGAACGGCGGAACTATTCACGACACCCAGTCGTCACTGGTTCTGGAAGACCTGATCGGCAAGTTCCTGCTCAATACCGTTAGCAAAGACGCCAAATAAGGAGTGTTTCGATGATTTCTCTCTTGCGCCGTGGCCTGCTGGTTGTTTTGGCGGCCGCACTTCCTCTGATGGCGAATGCAGCACCGGGGCAATCGGCCCACGACATCGTTCAAGACACCACCACACGTTTGCTGGCTGACCTGACGGCCAACAAAGAGCAATACAAACAAAACCCGAGCAAGTTTTACGATGCCCTGAACAATATTGTCGGGCCTGCGGTGGATGTGGAAGGCATCTCCAAAAGCATCATGACCGTCAAATACTCGCGCAAGGCAACGCCAGCACAAATGCAGCGGTTCCAGGAGAACTTCAAGCGCAGCCTCATGCAGTTTTACGGCAACGCCTTGCTGGAGTTCAAAAACCAGGGCATCACCGTTGGGCCAGCCAAGAATGAAAGCGGCGATCGCACCAGCGTTGACATGATCGTTAAAGGCGATAACGGCGCGACTTACCCGTTGTCGTACACCCTTAACAAGGTGAACGGCGAGTGGAAAGTACGTAACGTGATCGTCAATGGCATCAACATCGGCAAGTTGTTCCGTGATCAATTCGCCGATGCCATGCAGAAAAACGGCAACGATCTGGATAAGACCATTGATAACTGGGCTGGCGAAGTGGCCAAGGTCAAGCAAGAGACTGACAAGGCCATCGACAAATGAGTGAGGGTGCCGTGACCCTGGCCGGTGAAAGCGAGCTGCGCCTCAGTGGCGTGCTTGACTACCAGACCGGCCCCCGCTTACGTAAGGAAGGCCAGGCGCTGATCAAAAAAGCGCTGGCCAAATCCCTTGTGGTGGATTGCTCGGCCGTCACCAAATCCAGCAGCGTCGGTTTGTCGTTGCTGCTGTGTTTTATCCGTGACGCACAAGCTCTGAACAAGCCATTGAGCATTCGTGCCATGCCTGAAGACATGCGCGAAATCGCTCAGGTTTCGGGCCTGACCGAGCTATTGGCACATCATTAATCGCCATTTATAGAGAAGCCCCCCGTCAGAGTCCTGTTCAGCGGGGTTCGCAGGCGCGGGGCTTTTTTGTATGATGGCCGACCCGCGCGCGTTGGGCGCCGATTGAGGTTGAGCATGCAGGCCGTAGAAGTGAAGAGCTTTCTTGAGGGAAAGCTGCCTGGAACCCAGGTAGAAGTTGAGGGCGAAGGCTGCAACTTTCAGCTGAACGTGATTAGTGACGAACTGGTGGCCTTGAGCCCGGTGAAACGTCAACAAAGCATCTATGCCCATTTGAACCCGTGGATCGCTGATGGCAGCATCCATGCGGTCACTATGAAATTCTTCAGCAGCGCGGCCTGGGCCGAGCGCACCTGAGCCCCCTGAGCCCATTGGCGTCGAGATTGTTATGGATAAATTGATTATTACCGGCGGTGCCCGTCTAGATGGCGAGATCCGCATTTCCGGGGCGAAAAACTCTGCCCTGCCGATTCTGGCTGCGACCCTGCTGTGCGATGGCCCGGTGACCGTGGCCAACCTGCCGCACCTGCATGACATCACCACCATGATCGAGCTCTTCGGCCGCATGGGCATTGAGCCGGTGATCGATGAGAAGCTGTCGGTCGAAATCGACCCGAACACCATCAAAACCCTGATCGCCCCGTATGAACTGGTTAAGACCATGCGTGCTTCGATCCTGGTACTGGGCCCGATGGTTGCCCGTTTCGGTGAAGCTGAAGTGGCGTTGCCTGGCGGTTGCGCCATCGGTTCGCGTCCGGTTGACCTGCACATCCGCGGCCTTGAAGCCATGGGCGCGGTGATCGACGTTGAAGGCGGCTACATCAAGGCCAAGGCGCCCGAAGGCGGCTTGCGTGGCGCCAACTTCTTCTTCGATACCGTCAGCGTGACCGGTACTGAAAACATCATGATGGCCGCAGCACTGGCCAAAGGCCGCAGCGTTCTGCAAAACGCGGCCCGTGAACCTGAAGTGGTTGACCTGGCCAACTTCCTGAACGCCATGGGCGCCAAGGTCAGCGGTGCGGGTACCGACACCATCACCATCGATGGCGTTGAGCGTCTGCACTCTGCCACTTACCGCGTGATGCCGGACCGTATCGAAACCGGTACTTACCTGGTGGCTGCTGCCGTGACCGGCGGCCGCGTGAAGGTCAAGGACACCGATCCGACCATCCTCGAAGCCGTGCTTGAGAAACTCAAGGAAGCGGGCGCCGAGATCACCACCGGCGAAGACTGGATCGAGCTGAACATGCACGGCAAGCGTCCTAAGGCCGTCAATGTGCGTACCGCTCCTTACCCGGCGTTCCCGACCGACATGCAGGCACAGTTCATCTCGTTGAACGCCATTGCTGAAGGCACCGGCGCCGTGATCGAGACCATCTTCGAAAACCGCTTCATGCACGTGTACGAACTGCACCGCATGGGCGCCAAGATCCAGGTCGAAGGCAACACGGCCATCGTGACCGGCACTGAAACACTCAAGGGCGCGCCTGTGATGGCCACCGACCTGCGTGCGTCGGCCAGCCTGGTGATTTCGGCACTGGTGGCCGAAGGCGATACCTTGATCGACCGCATTTACCACATAGACCGTGGTTACGAGTGCATCGAAGAAAAACTGCAAATGCTGGGTGCCAAAATCCGCCGCGTTCCGGGCTAGTTTTTGGTAACAGGCATCAGGGCACACGGACTGTGTCCAGCCGCCAGGTGACGTAACGGTGTTGACGCGTTACCTTACCTGGCCTCGAATCGTTCAAGTCGAGCCTGATTATCAGGCTCGACGTTTGTCCGGCGCCGATTGCGCCCGGGCATAAGTACCCTGATAAGGACTTACGTTTCCCATGCTGACCATTGCATTGTCCAAGGGCCGTATCCTTGACGACACCCTGCCGCTTCTGGCTGAAGCGGGCATCGTGCCGACCGAGAATCCGGACAAAAGCCGCAAGCTGATCATTCCGACCTCCCAGCCAGACGTACGTTTGCTGATCGTGCGCGCCACTGACGTACCCACTTACGTTGAGCATGGCGCCGCCGACCTGGGCGTTGCCGGTAAAGATGTATTGATGGAGTACGGCGGTCAGGGCCTGTATGAGCCACTGGACCTGCGCATTGCCCAGTGCAAGCTGATGACAGCCGGTGCCGTGGGTGCCGTCGAGCCTAAAGGCCGCCTGCGCGTGGCGACCAAGTTCGTCAACGTGGCCAAGCGTTATTACGCTGAACAGGGCCGTCAGGTCGACATCATCAAACTGTACGGCTCGATGGAGCTGGCACCGCTGATCGGTCTGGCCGACAAAATCATCGACGTGGTCGATACCGGTAACACCTTGCGCGCCAATGGCCTGGAACCCCAGGACTTCATTGCCGCCATCAGCTCTCGTCTGGTGGTTAACAAGGCTTCCATGAAAATGCAGCACGCCCGCATTCAAGCCCTGATCGATACCCTGCGCAAAGCAGTGGAATCCCGACACCGCGGCTGACTCACCCGCGCGTCTCCGGGCGCGCCCATCTATCCGTGTAAAAGCCAGAAATCTCAGGTACCCGCGCGGATGGCTTGGTAGTCTTGCGGTGCCTGAGCTGTGCAATATCCTGAATTCTAAGCATTCGCCAATTACCGAGGCCCTCGCTATGACCGCTCCCACTGCAATTCGCCGTCTCAACGCTGCTGATCCGGATTTCGCGCAGCATCTGGATCATCTGCTGAGCTGGGAAAGTGTGTCTGACGACTCGGTCAACCAGCGCGTGCTCGACATCATCAAGGCAGTGCGTGAGCGTGGCGATGCGGCGCTGGTGGAATTCACCCAGCGCTTCGACGGCCTGGAAGTGGCCTCGATGGCGGATCTGATCCTGCCTCGTGAGCGCCTGGAACTGGCTTTGACCCGCATCACCGCCGAGCAGCGCGAGGCGCTGGAAAAAGCCGCTCAACGCGTGCGCAGCTACCACGAAAAGCAAAAGCAGGACTCCTGGACCTACACCGAAGCCGACGGCACGGTGCTCGGGCAAAAAGTCACGCCGCTGGACCGTGCCGGTTTGTATGTGCCGGGCGGCAAGGCGTCGTACCCGTCGTCGGTGCTGATGAACGCGATCCCGGCCAAGGTGGCCGGTGTAACCGAAGTGGTCATGGTCGTGCCGACCCCGCGGGGTGAACTCAACGAACTGGTGCTGGCTGCCGCCTGCATTGCGGGCGTGGACCGGGTATTCACCATCGGCGGCGCGCAGGCGGTTGCCGCGCTGGCTTATGGCACCGAAAGCGTCCCTAAAGTCGACAAAGTCGTCGGGCCGGGCAACATTTATGTCGCCACTGCCAAGCGCCACGTGTTTGGTCAGGTCGGTATCGACATGATCGCCGGGCCGTCGGAGATTCTGGTGGTGTGTGATGGCCAGACCGACCCGGACTGGATTGCCATGGACCTGTTTTCCCAGGCCGAGCACGACGAAGACGCTCAGGCGATTCTGGTCAGCCCCGATGCCGCGTTCCTCGACAAGGTAGCCGCCAGCATTGCCAAACTGTTGCCGACCATGGAGCGCGCCGAGATCATCAACACCTCAATCAACGGCCGTGGCGCGCTGATTCTGGTGGACGACATGCAGCAGGCCATCGACGTGGCCAACCGTATTGCCCCGGAACACCTTGAGTTGTCGGTTGCCGATCCCCAGGCGTGGTTGCCGCAGATTCGCCACGCCGGTGCAATCTTCATGGGTCGTCACACTTCAGAAGCGCTGGGTGATTATTGCGCGGGCCCTAACCATGTGTTGCCGACCTCGGGCACGGCGCGTTTCTCCTCGCCGTTGGGGGTCTATGACTTCCAGAAGCGTTCATCGATCATTTTTTGCTCCGAACAAGGCGCTTCCGAGTTGGGCAAGACGGCTTCGGTCCTGGCCCGTGGCGAGTCGTTGACCGGCCACGCCCGCAGTGCCGAGTACCGGATCATTGCTGACAAAAAGGGGCAATAAGCATGAGCAAATTCTGGAGTTCTTTTGTTAAAGACCTGGTGCCTTACGTGCCGGGCGAGCAGCCGAAACTGACCCGACTGGTCAAGCTCAACACCAACGAAAACCCTTACGGCCCTTCGCCCAAAGCCCTTGCGGCCATGCAGGCCGAGCTCAATGACAACCTGCGGTTGTACCCGGACCCGAACAGCGACTTGCTCAAGCAGGCGGTGGCCAGCTATTACGGCGTGCAGCCCCGTCAGGTGTTTTTGGGCAATGGCTCGGACGAAGTGCTGGCCCATGTCTTCAATGGCTTGTTTCAGCACGACCAGCCGTTGTTGTTTCCGGACATAAGCTACAGCTTTTATCCGGTGTATTGCGGGCTGTACGGCATCGAGTTCGAGCCCGTAGCGCTGGATGCACAGTTCCAGATCCAGCCGACCGATTACGCCAGACCCAATGGCGGCATCATCTTCCCGAACCCGAATGCGCCGACCGGTTGTCTGTTGGCGCTGGAAGCGATCGAGCAGATACTCAACGCCAACCCGGACTCAGTGGTGGTGGTCGACGAAGCCTACATCGACTTTGGCGGGCAGACGGCAATCAGCCTGGTGGATCGTTACCCGAACCTGCTGGTGACCCAAACCCTGTCCAAATCCCGCTCGCTGGCAGGTCTGCGGGTAGGGCTCGCGGTAGGGCATCCCGACCTGATCGAGGCGCTGGAGCGCATCAAAAACAGCTTCAACTCCTATCCGCTGGACCGCCTGGCGATAGTCGGTGCAGCTGCGGCGTTCGAGGACCGTGACTATTTCGAGCAGACCTGCAAGGCCGTCATCGACAGCCGTGAACAGCTGGTCGGGCAACTTGAGGGGCTGGGGTTTGAGGTGCTGCCGTCAGCGGCCAACTTCATCTTCGCCCGCCACCCGGAGCACGATGCCGCGGCGCTGGCCGCCAAGTTGCGTGCACAAGGTGTGATCGTGCGCCACTTCAAGCAACTACGAATCGACCAGTTCCTGCGCATCACCATCGGCACGCCGGAGCAGAACGCAGCGCTGATTGAGGGGTTGTCAGGCGTTTAATCAGACAGTATTGCCGCTGCCCATGACGTGAGTGTCACCAGGGCAGCGGCCGTACGAAGTGCGTTTATTCCTGCTGCGGCGGCTGTTCCTGTGGTGGACGCAAGCCCACTTCGGCCGTCAGTTTCAGCTCTTTGCCATTACGCATCACTTGAATGCTGATTTTCTCCGACGGCTTGATTCGCGCCACCTGGTTCATTGAGCGACGACCGTCGCTGGCGGGGGCGCCATCGATGCTCAGAATCACATCACCCAGCTGCAGACCCGCTTTTTGCGCCGGGCCATCACGGAAAATCCCCGCCACGACAATCCCCGGACGACCGCTCAGGCCGAACGATTCGGCCAGGTCCGGGGTTAACGGTTGCACTTCAATCCCCAACCAGCCACGAATCACCTGGCCGTGTTCGATGATCGATTTCATGACCTCCATCGCCAGATTGATCGGGATGGCAAAGCCGATACCTTGAGAGCCGCCGGATTTGGTGAAAATAGCCGTGTTGATGCCGGTCAGGTTGCCATTGGCGTCCACCAGTGCGCCGCCGGAGTTACCCGGATTGATCGCTGCATCGGTCTGGATGAAGTCTTCGTAGTTGTTCAGCCCCAGCTGGTTACGGCCGGTGGCACTGATGATGCCCATGGTCGTGGTCTGGCCGACCCCGAACGGGTTGCCGATGGCCAGTGCAATGTCACCGATGCGCAGGCTGTCGGAGCGACCAATGGTAATGGCCGGCAGGTTTTTCAGATCAATCTTGAGCACCGCCAGGTCGGTTTCCGGGTCGCTGCCGATCACTCGGGCCAGGGTTTCACGCCCGTCCTTGAGGGCCACGACGATCTGGTCGGCGTTCAGCACCACGTGATTATTGGTGAGCAAATACCCTTCGGGGCTCATCAATACCGCCGAGCCGAGGCTCGATTCCATGCGTTTTTGCTTGGGGGCGTTGTTGCCGAAAAAGTGACGGAACTGCGGGTCTTCAAACAAGGGGCGGGCGTTGCGGTTCACCACCTTGGTGGTGTACAGGTTGGCCACGGCTGGCGCGGCGCGCACCACCGCATCGGCGTAGGTGACCGGCCCTTGCTGCGCATAATTGGTTTGCGGCGCCTGTTGCAGATTAACGTCCAGACTCGGCAGCCCGACCCATTGCGGGTAGCGCTGAATAATCAGCAAAGCGATAAGAACGCCGGCCAGCAGTGGCCAGCCAAAGAAACGCAAAGCCTTGAGCATTGAACTAAGTCCTGAAGGTTGCAGAGCCACCATGACGGCCCATAATGGCGGCCATTATACGAGGGCTGCGCGCCTCTGAACGCTATATTTAGGAGTCTTTTATGGCCGTCGCCTTGAGCACGCTGGTCGAAGAAGCAAATCGATACCTCAATTGCGCTGCAATCAGCGATTACTGCCCCAACGGCTTGCAGGTTGAGGGGCGACCGCAAGTGCTGCGCATCGTCAGCGGCGTGACGGCCAGTCAAGCCTTGCTGGATGCGGCTGTGGAGGCCGGGGCCGATCTGGTGCTGGTGCATCACGGTTACTTCTGGAAAGGTGAAGACCCGTGCGTTACCGGCATGAAGCAGCGTCGCCTTAAAACCCTGCTCAAGCACGACATCAGCTTGTTGGCCTACCACTTGCCGCTCGACCTGCACCCGGACGTGGGCAACAACGTTCAACTGGCGCGGCAACTGGACATCACCGTTGAAGGGCCGTTGGATCCCGACAATGCCAAAGTGGTAGGGCTGGTGGGCTCGTTGGCTGAGCCCATGACGGCGCGGGACTTTGCCAGACGGGTGCAAGACGTACTGGGGCGTGAACCACTGCTGATAGAAGGCAGCCCAATGATACGGCGTGTCGGCTGGTGCACCGGAGGCGGGCAGGGTTACATCGATCAAGCCGTCCAGGCCGGCGTTGACCTGTACCTCAGCGGGGAAGCGTCCGAGCAGACCTTTCACAGCGCCCGTGAAAACGACATCAGCTTCATTGCTGCCGGGCATCACGCGACCGAGCGGTATGGCGTGCAAGCGCTGGGTGATTACCTCGCCCGACGTTTTGCGCTGGAGCACCTGTTCATCGATTGCCCCAACCCGATCTAGCCGCTCACTGACAGGCGCGGTCGCTGCAGGTTTCTGACAGCCTGCAGCGCTTTTTCAGTGGCGCTGAGCCCAAACCCCGCGATCTATTCTTAGACTTTTTCGATCTAGTTGGCGCCCTCAATATAAGAAGGTGCTGTGCTAGCATTCTCCGCTCGAACACGGCCCGCAGGCCGTTCATAAGATAGCTTTCGTGAGTAGCCATGGTCGACAAACTGACGCACCTGAAACAGCTGGAGGCGGAAAGCATCCACATCATCCGCGAGGTGGCTGCCGAGTTCGATAACCCGGTAATGCTGTACTCGATCGGTAAAGATTCCGCCGTGATGCTGCACCTTGCTCGCAAGGCTTTTTTCCCTGGCAAGCTGCCGTTTCCGGTGATGCATGTCGACACGCAGTGGAAATTCCAGGAGATGTACCGCTTCCGCGACAAGATGGTCGCCGAGCTGGGTCTGGACTTGATCACTCACGTCAACCCGGACGGTGTGGCGCAGGGCATCAACCCGTTTACCCATGGCAGTGCCAAGCACACGGACATCATGAAAACCGAGGGCCTGAAACAGGCGCTCGATAAGTACGGCTTTGATGCGGCCTTCGGTGGCGCACGCCGCGACGAAGAAAAATCCCGCGCCAAAGAGCGCGTGTACTCGTTCCGTGACAGCAAACATCGCTGGGATCCGAAGAACCAGCGGCCTGAACTGTGGAACGTCTACAACGGCAACGTTAACAAGGGCGAATCGATCCGCGTCTTCCCGTTGTCGAACTGGACCGAACTCGATATCTGGCAGTACATCTACCTCGAAGGCATTCCGATTGTGCCGCTGTACTTCGCCGCTGAGCGTGAAGTCATCGAGAAAAACGGCACCCTGATCAT
Source organism: Pseudomonas sp. WS 5071 (assembly GCF_012985765.1). Classification (NCBI taxonomy): domain Bacteria; kingdom Pseudomonadati; phylum Pseudomonadota; class Gammaproteobacteria; order Pseudomonadales; family Pseudomonadaceae; genus Pseudomonas; species Pseudomonas sp. WS 5071. The sequence goes on from NZ_JAAQWY010000005.1 coordinate 94,109, forward strand.
GATCGATGACGAGCGCATCCTTGAGCACCTGTCTGACGAAGACAAGGCGCGCATCGTCAAGAAGAAAGTCCGTTTCCGTACGCTGGGTTGCTACCCGCTGACCGGCGCGGTGGAATCGGAGGCTGAAAGCCTGACCGACATCATCCAGGAAATGCTCCTGACGCGAACTTCCGAGCGCCAGGGCCGAGTCATCGATCACGATGGCGCAGGCTCCATGGAAGATAAAAAACGTCAAGGTTATTTCTAAGGGGTTGTCATGTCGCACGTATCTGATTTGATCAGCGAGGACATCCTCGCCTACCTGGGCCAGCACGAACGCAAAGAGATGTTGCGCTTTCTGACCTGCGGCAACGTCGATGACGGCAAAAGCACCCTGATCGGGCGCTTGCTGCACGACTCCAAGATGATCTACGAAGATCACCTGGAAGCCATTACCCGCGATTCGAAAAAAAGCGGCACCACGGGCGATGACATCGACCTGGCGCTACTGGTGGATGGCCTGCAAGCCGAGCGCGAACAGGGCATTACCATTGACGTGGCCTACCGCTACTTTTCCACGGCCAAGCGCAAATTCATCATTGCCGACACCCCGGGCCATGAGCAGTACACCCGCAACATGGCCACGGGCGCATCGACCTGTGATCTGGCAATTATCTTGGTGGATGCCCGTTACGGCGTGCAAACCCAGACGCGCCGCCACAGCTTTATCGCGTCGTTGCTGGGCATCAAACACATCGTGGTCGCCATCAACAAGATGGACCTCAAAGGGTTTGACGAAGGCGTCTTCGAGTCGATCAAGGCGGACTACTTGAAGTTTGCCGAAGGCTTGAAGATGAAGCCGAGCAGCCTGCATTTTGTTCCGATGTCGGCGCTCAAGGGCGACAACGTGGTGAACAGAAGCGAGCGTTCGCCGTGGTACACCGGCCAATCGTTGATGGAAATTCTTGAAACCGTCGAGGTGGCGGCCGACCGCAACCTGACCGACCTGCGTTTCCCCGTGCAATACGTCAACCGTCCCAACCTGAACTTCCGGGGTTTTGCCGGCACGCTGGCCAGCGGCATCGTGCGCAAGGGCGATGAAGTGATGGTATTGCCATCGGGCAAGAGCAGCCGGGTCAAATCCATCGTCACGTTTGAAGGTGAGTTGGAGCACGCCGGGCCGGGTCAGGCGATCACCCTGACCATGGAAGACGAGATCGATATTTCGCGCGGTGACTTGCTGGTACACGCCGACAGCGTACCGCCGGTGACTGATACCTTCGACGCCATGCTGGTGTGGATGGCCGAAGAGCCCATGCTGCCGGGCAAAAAGTACGACATCAAGCGCGCGACCAGCTACGTGCCGGGCTCCATCGCGAGCATCATCAACAAGGTCGATGTCAACACACTGGAAGAAGGTCCGGCCAGCGCGTTGCAACTGAACGAAATCGGCAAGGTCAAGATCAGCCTCGACGCACCCATTGCGCTGGACGGTTACGACAGCAACCGCACCACGGGCTCGTTCATCATCATTGATCGCCTGACCAATGGCACCGTGGGCGCAGGCATGATCGTTGCCCAGCCGGTCAGCCATGGCAGCACTGGCCATCATGGCGAACTGGCTCACGTGACGACTCAAGAGCGTGCGCAACGCTTCGGTCAGCAACCGGCGACCGTGTTGTTCAGCGGCCTGTCGGGCGCGGGTAAAAGCACGCTGGCCTATGCCGTTGAGCGCAAGTTGTTCGACATGGGGCGTGCGGTGTTTGTGCTGGATGGCCAGAACCTGCGTCATGACTTGAACAAGGGGTTGGCACAAGACCGCGCCGGACGCACAGAAAACTGGCGTCGTGCGGCCCATGTCGCGCGCCAGTTCAATGAGGCGGGTCTGCTGACGCTGGCTGCCTTTGTGGCGCCGGACGCACAAGGCCGCGATCAGGCCAAAGCGTTGATTGGCGATGATCGCCTGATCACCGTGTATGTGCAGGCGTCACCTGCCGTATGCGCCGAACGTGACCCGCAAGGGTTGTACGCAGCGGGTGGTGACAACATTCCGGGTGAGTCCTTCCCGTATGACGTTCCGCTCGATGCAGACCTGGTGGTGAACACGCAGGCGCTGACGGTTGATGAAGGCGTCAAGTTGGTGCTGGACCTGTTGCGTCAACGCGGCGCGATTTAAGCCGCACTGAAAAAGCCCGCTGCCGAGGGATCGGTGGCGGGCTTTTGTCTATCTGCTTGCGAATCAGCTTTTGGGGTATTCGCGATGCAACTCGCCCAGCAGGCGGTCTTTGTCTTCCCACAATTGATTGATCCAGCTCTGAAATGCCAATTTGTACTCGGCATCCTGATCGTAGTTGCGCCCCAGAAACTCAGCCGGAATGCTCAACTCTTCAAACACCACCACGACCTCGCGCACGTTGCCGCACAGCAAATCCCAGTACCCGGGGCGCCCGCCGGGGTAGTGAATGGTCACGTTGACAATGGATTTCAGTTGCTCGCCCATGGCGTCCAGCACAAAGGCAATACCGCCCGCCTTGGGCTTGAGCAGGTAGCGAAACGGTGATTGTTGCTGCCCATGCTTGGCTTCGGTGAAACGCGTGCCTTCCACGAAGTTGAAAATGCCGACCGGCTGGTTTTTAAACTTCGCACAGGTTTTGCGCGTGGTCGCCAGATCGGCGCCTTTTTTCTCGGGGTGTTTGGCCAGGTACGCCTTGGAGTAGCGTTTCATGAACGGGAAGCCCAACGCCCACCACGCCAGACCAATCACCGGCACCCAGATCAACTCCTGCTTGAGGAAGAACTTCAGCGGGCGGATGCGTTTATTGAGCACGTATTGCAGCACCATGATGTCGACCCAGCTCTGGTGGTTGCTGGTCACCAGGTACGAATGCTCGTAATCGAGCCCCTCCAGCCCCTTGATCTGCCAGCGGGTCTGCCCCAGCAGGTCCATCCAGCGTTTGTTATTGCTGACCCACGCTTCGTGGATATGGCGCATCAGCCAGTCGGTGCAGCGCTGGGCGGCGGCAAAGGGCAGGCACAGTTTGAAAATGGCCACCACGAACAGCGGCGTGCAGCACACGATGGTGTTGATCGCCAGCAGCAGGGAAGCAATCACGCCGCGTAACGGCGCAGGCAGGGAGTCCAGCATTTACACATCCATAGGTCGGTTGGCGGCTTGAATCGCCGTGAGGGCGATGGTGTACACAATGTCGTCGACCTGAGCGCCGCGGGGAAGGTCGTTCACCGGTTTGCGCAGGCCTTGCAGCATGGGGCCGAGGCTGACGCAATCAGCGCTGCGTTGCACGGCTTTGTGGGTGGTGTTGCCGGTGTTGAGGTCGGGGAACACAAACACGGTGGCCCGCCCGGCAACCTGACTGTTGGGGGCAAGTTGTCGAGCCACGTCCTCATTGGCTGCGGCGTCATATTGCAACGGGCCGTCAATCAACAGGGCGTGTTGTGATTCGTGCGCCAGCAGGGTGGCTTCACGGACTTTTTCGACCTCTTCACCGCTGGCCGAGTCGCCACTGGAGTAACTGATCATCGCCACCCGCGGTGTAATGCCGAACGCTGCCGCAGAGTCGGCGCTTTGCAGGGCGATTTCGGCCAGTTCAGCCGCCGACGGGTGCGGGTTCATCACGCAGTCGCCGTAGACCAGAACCTGCTCGGGGAAAAGCATGAAGAACACCGACGACACCAGCGTGCAGCCAGGTGCGGTCTTGATCAATTGCAGGGCCGGGCGGATGGTGTTGGCAGTGGAGTGAATGACCCCGGACACCAGGCCGTCCACTTCGTCCAGCGCCAACATCATGGTGCCGATCACCACCGGGTCTTCGAGCTGCTGTTCAGCCATCGGGGCATTGAGGCTTTTGGTTTTGCGCAACGCCACCATCGGCTCGACATACCGATCGCGAATCACGTCGGGGTCAAGAATTTCCAGCCCGTCCGGCAGTTCAATACCGTGGGCCTTGGCCACCGCCCGGACTTCGTCAGGCTTGGCCAACAACACACAACGTGCAATGCCGCGTGCCTGACAGATCGCCGCCGCCTGTACGGTTAACGGTTCGCTGCCTTCAGGCAAGACGATACGTTTGTTGGCTTGCTGAGCACGCTGGATCAGTTGATAGCGAAACACGGCAGGGGTGAGGCGCATTTCGCGCGGCGTGCCGCAACGCTGGTGCAACCATTTGGCATCCAGGTGGCTGGCCACGAAATCGGTGATGATTTCCGCACGTTCGCGGTCATCAATCGGGATTTCCTTGTTCAGATTGTTCAGGCGGTTGGCGGTGTCATACGAACCGGTACTGACCGACAGCACGGGCAGACCCGCTTGCAGGGCGCCGCGGCACAATTCCATCAGGCGCGGGTCGGGCTGGGTGTCGCTGGTCAGCAGCAACCCGGCCAGCGGCACCCCGTTCATCGCCGCCAGGCTGACCGCCAGAATGATGTCGTCGCGATCCCCCGGGGTTACCACCAACACACCGGGCTTGAGCAATTGCAGGGTGTTGAGCACGGTGCGGGCGCACAAAATGATTTTTGACATGCGCCGGGTCTCGTAGTCCCCGGCATTCAGCACGTTGGCACCCAGCAGATCGGCCACGTCACGGGTGCGCGGCGCGTTGAGTTCGGGCTGATACGGGATGCAGCCCAGCAACTTGAAGTCACCGGTGCGCAGCAGTGGCGAGTGTTCTTTAAGGCGCGCGGCGAAGTCTTCCATGCTTTCGTCAGTGCGTACCTTGTTCAGGATCACGCCGAGGACTTTCGGGTCTTTGGGGCCGCCAAACAGTTGAGCCTGCAATTCGACACGGCCCGAGAGTTCGGTCAGCACTTCATTCTCGGGCGCCGACACCAGAATCACCTCTGCATCGAGGCTCTTGGCCAAATGCAAGTTGACCCGGGCGGCATAGCTGGCGCTGCGGGTCGGAACCATGCCTTCGACGATCAGGACGTCTTTGCCGACCGCGGCTTGCTGGTAGAGGCTGATGATTTCTTCGAGCAGTTCATCCAGTTGGCCATCGCCCAGCATCCGCTCAACGTGCGCCAACCCCAATGGCTGTGGCGGTTTCAGCCCATGGGTGCGGGCGACCAGTTCGGTCGAGCGCTCCGGGCCGACATCGCCGGGGTGTGGCTGGGCAATTGGCTTGAAAAAGCCGACTTTCAGGCCGGCACGCTCCAGTGTGCGCACCAGCCCCAGGCTGATAGAAGTCAGGCCCACACCAAAATCAGTGGGGGCAATAAAGAAAGTTTGCATGCGAGCTTCCTGACGTGAGCAGTGCAAGGGCACGCCCGCCGAACGGGTCATGTGCCTGAATCAATTGCCAAGATTAGCGCTATCCGCCGCTTGAGCACACCAGCCACACGTAAAGGGCTGACCTATTTTTGCGTCGCGTTGTTCGGGGTCAAGCACCCAGGCCCGTGATTGCCAGGGCGGTTGATGGCGCTGGTGTTGAGTGTGGCCACAGGACAGTACGACCACCCAATGTGCCTCTTCATCCTGACGCCATCCAATGATTGTTGAACTTTTCAAAGGTATCCGTTGGTCTTGGTTGTGTTTCGTTGTGTTCGCTTTCGAGCGTTTGCTTGGTTAAACTTGCGCCCTCAATATTTTTGCAAAAGGTCTCGCCCCATGACGATCGCCGCCAATAAGGCTGTCTCCATCGACTATACCCTGACCAACGACGCTGGTGAGGTCATCGACAGCTCCGCCGGTGGCGCGCCGCTGGTTTATCTGCAAGGCGCAGGTAACATCATTCCAGGTCTGGAAAAGGCCCTGGAAGGCAAAGCAGTCGGTGACGAGCTGGAAATTTCCGTAGAGCCTGAAGACGCGTACGGCGAGTACTCCGCCGAGCTGGTCAGCACGTTGAGCAGCAGCATGTTCGAAGGCGTTGACCAACTGGAAGTGGGCATGCAGTTCCACGCTTCGGCGCCGGACGGCCAGATGCAAATCGTGACCATCCGTGACCTGGACGGCGACGACGTGACGGTTGACGGTAACCACCCGTTGGCTGGCCAGCGTCTGAACTTCAAAGTGAAAGTTGTTGCTGTTCGTGACGCGAGCGAAGAAGAAGTTGCTCACGGCCACGTACACGGCGAAGGCGGTCATCAGCACTGATGACGGCTGCTACGCTCTGTTGAGCGAGCCAGAGAAGGGCGCCTGCGGGCGCCTTTTTTCATCTGTACAGCCTACGGCGATCGGCATCCGGAGCGATTGCCTGAACCCGATCCCGAGATTTTGGAGTCCGTCATGAGTGCTTTTCACGACCTTACCCTGGACGCCCTCGACGGCAATGAATTGCCCCTGGCCGGCCTTAAGGGCCGCGTCGTGCTGGTGGTGAACGTGGCTTCCAAGTGCGGCTTGACGCCCCAGTACGCAGCGCTGGAAAACCTGTATCAGCAATACCACGAGCAAGGCTTCAGTGTGCTGGGCGTGCCCTGCAATCAGTTTGCCGGGCAGGAGCCGGGCACCGGGGAAGACATTCAGGCGTTCTGCAGCCTGAACTACGGGGTGACTTTCCCGATGAGCAGCAAGCTTGACGTCAATGGCCCGGAACGTCACCAGCTCTATCGTTTGCTGGCAGGCGAAGGCGCCGAGTTCCCGGGCGAGATCACCTGGAACTTCGAAAAATTCCTGATGGGCAAGGACGGTCGGGTGTTGGCGCGGTTTTCCCCGCGTACGCCACCGGATGACCCCACGGTTATTCAGGCGATTGAAAAAGCGCTGGCTTAAGGCTTTTTCACCGCGACGGGAACCGGCACCGCCTGGGTGCCGGTCTGGCCGTGACACGCGCTGTACAGCAACCCCTCAAACTGCCTGATGATGGCGGGCCAGCCCTGACGGCTGGCATGCTGGCGCGCATTCAGGCGCACCGTACGCAGGGTTTCCGGGTTTTCCAGCAGCCAGCACGCGGCTTGCGTCCACGCATGTTCATCCCCGGTCATGGCCAGCACGCCGTTATAGCCCTGGCGGATGTGCAAGCCCGCAGCGGCTTCGTCATACGCCACCACGCCCAGCCCCGATGCCAGGGCTTCGAGTACGACGTTGCCAAAGGTTTCGGTCATGCTCGGAAACAAAAACACATCCCCACTGGCGTAATGTTCGGCCAGCGCCTCCCCGCACTGCATGCCACAAAAGATCGCTTCGGGTAGCGAGGCTTCAAGGTGAGCCCGTTTGGGGCCGTCTCCGACGATGATCAATTTGAAACGTCGCGAAGGGTATTGCGCTTCCAATGCCTGCAAACCCCGCTTGAGCGCGCCGAGATTCTTTTCTGGGGCCAGCCGTCCCACGTGCAGCAACGCGATGTCGTCCTCACGCAGCCCCCAGCTTTGACGCAAGGCCTGTTGGCGCCTGGACGGGTTGAAGCGTCGGCTGTCGACCCCCCGGCTGAGCAGGTGCAGACGCTCAAAGTGCCTGCGCTCCAGCTCAAGACGCTGGCTGGTGCTGGGCACCAGCGTCAGCGCACAACGGTTATGAAACCAGCGTAAATAGTGGGTCAGGGCACGCGTGATGAAACCCCAGCCGTACGGATGGGTGTACTGCTGGAAGTTGGTGTGAAAACCGCTGACCACGGCAATTCCCAAACGCCTGGCTACCCGCAACGCACACAGGCCCAACGGCCCTTCAGTGGCGATGTACACCACGTCCGGCCGCTGTAGCTGCCAGCGTTTGCTCAAGCGCCGGGCAGAGGTCATGCCCCATTGCAAGCCGGGGTAGCGAGGGATTGGCCAGCCGCGGCATAGCATCAGGTGCTCATTGCTGCGCTGCGTGCCATCCACGTGTTGCCGCGGGCGTATCAGCTCCACGTGGTGATTCAGCGCGCGTAATCCTTCATATAGATGGCCAAGGGTATGGGCCACGCCGTTGATTTCGGGTGGGAAGGTTTCAGTGATGAGGGCGATGCGAAGGGCAGTGGTCATGACTCCAGTGTCGGGCGGAGCCATGACGTCGATGTTTCACGGTGATGATGGATTTATGAATCTGTCAGCGGCTCTGGAGCGCATCTTCCCCGCGTTCACGCACCCAGAACAGCGTAGCGCCGGCCACGGCGGCGGGCATCATCAGCAGGTTGACCACCGGGATCAGCAACACCAGGTAAACAATCCCGCCAAAACTCATGCTCTGCCAGCGCTTTTCACGCAGCCAGGCGAGCATCTCGTTCCAGCCCAGCTTGTGGTTGTCCGCCGGGTAGTCGATGTATTGGATGGCCATCATCCAGATCCCGAATACCAACCACAGGGGCGCGGCGATCAAGTTCAACACCGGGATAAACGACAGGACTATCAACGCCAGGGCGCGAGGCAGGAAATACCCCAATTTGCGCATTTCACGGGCCAGCGTACGCGGCACCATGGCGATCAATTCGCCCCAACTGAAGGCGGGAAAATCATCACTGCCGCGCACCACGACTTCGACTTTTTCAGACAAAAAACCATTGAACGGGGCGGCAATAATGTTGGCCAGCAGGGTGAAAGTAAAAAACACCATCAGCGCCACCAGCACCACGAACAACGGCCAGAGCACGTAATTGAGAAAACTCAGCCAGTCGGGCAGCGAGGGCATCAACGTATCGACCCAGAGGCTGAATTGATGGCCGGCAAAATAGATCAGGCCGACGAACAGCAGCAGGTTGATCAGCAGGGGCAATAGCACAAACACGCGCAGGCCAGGGCTAAGTACCAGCTTGAGGCCTTCGCGCAAGTACTGCGGGCCAGAAAGAACAGGGGCGGGCATAGTGGGCTCCGGGCAGTGGGAAACCGGGCGACCTTAGCGGCTTTATAGACGCCGCGAAAGCCTTGGTTCGGGATCGACAATAACTGTTACAAAGGCGCCCTAGGGACGCCGGTGATCTCATTGAGACCTGCTATGAGCTGGATTGTTAAACCGTATTTCCTTAATCTCTGCCACCTCGATACGCTGCACCCACAATTTTTCAGGATCGACGCGTTTCAGGTCTAGCCTGTACACCTTCGCGATCCCTTTTTATTCCAGCCGTTCTAGCGGCGTTCCGACCCGGTGTGATGCGGGCGGTCATAGGAGTGAGTCATGTCTGAAGTACGTCATTCGCGAGTGATTATTCTGGGTTCCGGCCCTGCCGGTTACAGCGCTGCTGTCTATGCGGCCCGCGCCAACCTCAAGCCACTGCTGATTACGGGCATGCAGGCGGGCGGTCAATTGACCACGACCACCGAAGTCGACAACTGGCCGGGTGATGTTCACGGCCTGACCGGCCCGGCTTTGATGGAGCGTATGCGCGAACACGCCGAGCGTTTCGAAACCGAGATCGTGTTCGACCACATCAACGAAGTGGACCTCAAGAACAAACCGTTCACCCTCAAAGGCGACAGCGGCACGTTCACCTGTGACGCCCTGATCATCGCCACCGGCGCCAGCGCCCGTTATCTGGGCCTGCCGTCCGAAGAGGCGTTCATGGGCAAAGGCGTTTCGGCATGTGCGACCTGCGATGGTTTCTTCTACCGCAACAAGCCGGTCGCCGTGGTGGGCGGTGGTAACACCGCTGTGGAAGAAGCACTGTACCTGGCCAATATCGCCAGCAAGGTGACACTGATCCACCGTCGTGAAACCTTCCGCGCCGAGAAGATCCTGATCGACAAGCTCAACGCCCGTGTGGCCGAAGGCAAGATCGAACTCAAACTGAACGCGACCCTGGACGAAGTACTGGGCGACAACATGGGTGTGACCGGCGCGCGCCTGAAAAACAACGATGGCAGCTTTGATGAAATCAAGGTCGACGGCGTGTTCATCGCCATTGGCCACACCCCGAACACCGCGTTGTTCGAAGGTCAGCTGGCACTCAAGGATGGCTACATGGTTGTGCAGGGCGGCCGCGAAGGCAACGCCACCGCGACCAGCATCGAAGGTGTGTTTGCGGCCGGCGACGTGGCGGACCACGTGTACCGCCAGGCCATCACATCGGCCGGTGCGGGCTGCATGGCAGCACTGGACACCGAGCGCTACCTGGACGGCCTGCAGAACGCCGAGTTCTGATAGCCGCCTGAACGACAGGGCTCAGTGGGGCTTTAACCCCCGCTGCCCGGTTTACATCAATGCCCGCCTCTCACGATGCGGGCATTTTTGGTTGTACACGTTAAGACCAATCGTTCATGTGTTGTCCGACGCCTGCCGCTCAGCGCGATACACGTGCGCGAAAATCTCGGTGATGTCATGCCGCGGGTATTGCTTTCTCAGGGTGCGCACCTTGGCGCTGAGCCGCACCAAGGTGTTGCTGGGCTTGGCCCGTTGCTCCACGGGTAGGGGTTGCGACCAGTCGATCATGGCCTGAGGCAGGGCGCGGCGGCCAGTTTTGTCGATGCGCTTGATTTCCCACTCGACCAGGCGATTGGGCAGGGTCCAGAAGGTCATGACGTGGTAGACGTACCAGAAAAATGCGTACACCCAGCCCGCCTCTTTCTCACGCAAACGCCGGTGCAGGCCGGCCCGGGCATTGCGGAAAGTGTGCAACCCTTCATGGGGCGGATCGTTTGGGCCTTGCAGCCCCAGCGGGTCCTGAATGGCATTGAAGTCATCCAGTTCGTATGCCATATAAGCGCGCACGGCTTCCCAATGGGCGATGCCCAGTTGCGACCCGGCACACTGGAATTCCAGAGTGACCCATTCACCCTCATGTTCAAAACCCATGCCCATGCCGTACTGGCGAGTGGCGCCGTATTGCGTGGCGCTGTGGGACTGAATCACCCATGCGCAGAGTGATTCCCAAGGCACAAACAACGGCTCGTTATCCCCTGCGAGCGTAAAACAGACTTCGCGTCGTTGCCGATTGAAGCGGGTAGGGATGACTTCGGTGAAGTGTTTATGGGCTTTGAGCCAGACGTAGAGACACATGGCAGTCATGAAAAGCCACATCATTATGGCTATGGGCCAGGCAGTACAAAAAACGCCTTCAGTTACCTCACGAACGTTCGCAGGGGGAATCTCCAACATGAGACCTATGAATTCGGTCGCGATGGGAGAACCAAAAGCAATTAAACAAGCGCCGGTAAAAGGTCCTCCCAACCACAATTGATACGAGAACACATTGGGTTTACCGCCCCCAAAGTCTAAATACACATCGTTGATGTCACTGATATACGGGCAATACGGATGGGCATCTGTAGGAAGAGGTAAAGGTGCCAAGTATGTCTTGCCACCTGTTAGGAAAGATTCGATATCACCTGCCCGTGGCGGAGTGGGTGTAGGCGAGTCTTTTTTCGCTATATGTTTTTTGGCCATGTCCCTATTCCTTTCCACCCGACGCTGGCCGCTCGGTGCGATACACCGCAGCGAAAATCTCGGTGATGTCATGCCGCGGGTATTGCTTTATCAGGGTGCGCACCTTGGCGCTGAGCCGCACCAAGGTGTTGCTGGGCTTGGCTCGTTGCTCCACTTGCAGGGGTTGCGACCAGTCGATCATGGCTTGGGGCAGGGCGCGGCGGCCGGTTTTGTCGATGCGCTTGATTTCCCACTCGACCAGGCGATTGGGCAGGGTCCAGAAGGTCATGACGTGGTAGACGTACCAGAAAAATGCGTACACCCAGCCCACTTCTTTCTCACGCAAACGCCGGTGCAGGCCGGCCCGGGCATTGCGGAAAGTGTGCAGTCCTTCATGGAGCGGATCGTTTGGGCCTTGCAGCCCCAGCGGGTCTTGCATGGCCTTGAGGTCATCCAGTTCGTATGCCATATAAGCGCGAACGGCCTCCCAATGGGCGATGCCCAGTTGCGACCCGGCACACTGGAATTCCAGAGTGACCCATTCACCCTCATGTTCAAAACCCATGCCCATGCCGTACTGGCGAGTGGCGCCGTATTGCGTGGCGCTGTGGGACTGAATCACCCACGCGCAGAGTGATTCCCAAGGTACAAACAATGGCTCGTTATCCCCTGCGAGCGTAAAACAGACTTCGCGTCGTTGCCGATTGAAGCGGGTAGGGATGACTTCGGTGAAGTGTTTATGGGCTTTGAGCCAGACGTAGAGACACATGGCAGTCATGAAAAGCCACATCATTATGGCTATGGGCCAGCAAGCGAAGAAAACGTCCTCTGTGAACTCTCTGACCAGCTCGGGAGAATCGCCGAGCAGTGCTACCACAAAGCCGCTAATCATCGGGAAACCAAAAGCGACGATACAGGCGCACGTAAATGGAGCTCCCAACCATGTTTGATACGAGAACACGTTGGGATTACCGCCCCCAAAGTCTAAATACACATCGTTGATGTCACTGATATACGGGCAGTACGGATGGGCATCTGTAGGAAGAGGTAACGGTGCCAGGTATGTCTTACGACCCGTCATAAATGACTCGATATCACCTGCTTGTGGCGAGGGAGGAGGAGTATCCGGGCGTAGTATTTGTTCATGGATTTTTTTGGGCATGCCCCTAGTCCCCACTACCTGGAGCCTGCCGCTCAGTGCGATACACGTGCGCGAAAATCTCGGTGATGTCATGCCGCGGGTATTGCTTTATCAGGGTGCGCACCTTGGCGCTGAGCCGCACCAAGGTGTTGCTGGGCTTGGCTCGTTGCTCCACGGGCAGGGGTTGCGACCAGTCGATCATGGCTTGGGGCAGGGCGCGGCGGCCGGTTTTGTCGATGCGCTTGATTTCCCACTCGACCAGGCGATTGGGCAGGGTCCAGAAGGTCATGACGTGGTAGACGTACCAGAAAAATGCGTACACCCAGCCCACCTCTTTCTCACGCAAACGCCGGTGCAGGCCGGCCCGGGCATTGCGGAAAGTGTGCAGCCCTTCATGGGGCGGATCGTTTGGGCCTTGCAGCCCCAGCGGGTCTTGCATGGCCTTGAGGTCATCCAGTTCGTATGCCATGAAAGCTCGCACCGCTTCCCAATGGGCGATGCCCAGTTGCGACCCGGCGCACTGGAATTCCAGAGTGACCCATTCACCCTCATGTTCAAAGCCCATGCCCATGCCGTACTGGCGAGTGGCGCCGTATTGCGTGGCGCTGTGCGACTGAATCACCCATGCGCAGAGTGATTCCCAAGGCACAAACAACGGCTCGTTATCCCCTGCGAGCGTAAAACAGACTTCGCGTCGTTGCCGATTGAAGCGGGTAGGGATGACTTCGGTGAAGTGTTTATGGGCTTTGAGCCAGACGAAGAGGCAGATAGTTGTTCCGAACAGCCACATATAGATAGCGTGTTCTAATACTGCCCAGAAAAAACCAGCTGCAAAATCCCAACTTTCTATTGCGTTAGCTCCTTCCAGCGCGGCTAAAAAAAAGAATAAAACTGGAAAGCCAATTGCCATGATGCAGGCGCACGTAAAAGGCCCCCCCAACCACAACTGATACGAGAACACGTTGGGGTTACCGCCCCCAAAGTCTAAATACACATCGTTGATGTCACTGATATACGGGCAGTACGGATGGGCATCTGTAGGAAGAGGTAACGGTGCCAGGTATGTCTTGCGACCCGTCAGGAAAGGTTCGATATCACCTGCTCGTGGCGGAGTGGGTGTAGGCGAGTTTTTTTTCTCTATGCTTTTTTTGGCCATGTCCCTATTCCTTTCCACCCGACGCTGGCCGCTCGGCGCGATAGACCGCAGCGAAAATCTCGGTGATGTCATGCCGCGGGTATTGCTTTCTCAGGGTGCGCACCTTGGCGCTGAGCCGCACCAAGGTGTTGCTGGGCTTGGCTCGTTGTTCCACTGGCAGGGGTTGCGACCAGTCGATCATGGCTTGGGGCAGGGCGCGGCGGCCGGTTTTGTCGATGCGCTTGATTTCCCATTCGACCAGGCGATTGGGCAGGGTCCAGAAGGTCATGACGTGGTAGACGTACCAGAAAAATGCGTACACCCAGCCCACCTCTTTCTCACGCAAACGCCGGTGCATATCGGTCCGCGCATTACGGAAAGTGTGCAACCCTTCATGGGGCGGATCGTTTGGGCCTTGCAGCCCCAGCGGGTCCTGAATGGCATTGAAGTCATCCAGTTCGTATGCCATGAAAGCGCGCACGGCTTCCCAATGGGCGATGCCCATTTGCGATCCCGCACACTGGAATTCCATGCATAACCATTCGCCCTTATGTTCAAACCCCATGCCCATGCCCATGCCGTACTGGCGGGTGGCGCCGTATTGCGTGGCACTGTGCGACTGAATCACCCACGCGCAGAGTGATTCCCAAGGCACAAACAACGGCTCGGTTTCCCCTTCGGGCGTAAAACAGACTTCGCGCCGTTGCCGGTTGAAGCGTGTGGGGATGATTTCGGTAAAGAGCTTGTGGGCCTTGAGCCAGACGAAAAGGCACATGGCACTTGTGAAAAGCCACATCATTATGGCTATGGGCCAGCTAAAGTAAAAAACGTCCTCTATCACTTCCCTGATCAGCTCGGGAGAAAAGTCGTTCAGGACTGCCAAAAATCCGCTAATCATCGGGAAACCAAAAGCGACGATACAGGCGCACGTAAAGGGCCCCCCCAACGACATCTGATACGAGAACACCTGAGGGTTACCGCCCCCAAAGTCTAAATACACATCGTTGATGTCGCTGATATACGGGCAATACGGATGGGCATCTGTAGGAAGAGGTAACGGTGCCAGGTATGTCTTGCGACCCGTCAGGAAAGGTTCGACATCACCTGCCCGGCGTAACGCTTCAGGCACAGAGCTCAAATGCGGTTTGTTTGGGGATTCACGCATCAGGGATTTCCTTTAATGCCAAAACGTCGACAGCCAACAAGGTCAGCGCAGGGGAGGGTAACGGGTGGGCGGCTGAGGGATAGCGGCCTTCCTCAAAGGGGTTTAAGTGGATAAAGTGCGAGCGCACAACCGGTTGGCCCTGTTCATCCAAAGACTTCAGCTGAAGTTCAAGTAACAGCTCTTCATGCAACTTGTCGTTAATGCGTTCAGGGGGATTCGGATAGCTCAGGTTTAACCTCAGCCCCGGCGTATTCTGTGCGCCGGTTTCCACACGTAACAGCCTGGCCTGTACCGGTTCACTGAGTTCTTGTGCGTACTTTTTGGGGTGTCTGCCCCCGTCCAATACCGTGATAAAACGCCGGGCCCCGACCTTTAACCCATGATGAGGCTGCCCACCTAACGGCGTTTCAAAGTCTTGCAGGCTTAAACCCGGCAGATTGATGGTGATCTCCCCGACGTGAGTGGCTGGGAACCAGCCTGCCAAATACGAGCGTTCCGGGCGGCGCTCGACCTGAACAAAGGGCGCTTGCAGTAAAGCTTGAAGGTGACTTTGAAAGCCGGCGAGGCTGAGGTTTTTTCGTTTGTCTGTTTCCAGCCCCCACGGTGTGCTTTGTAGCCACTGGTCGTGAGCGCTGGTGTTGTAGTAGTTGTACATCCAAGTTCCTGCAAGTTCGAGCAGGGTGAATAGTCCTCCTACAAGACTGAAGCGGTAAAACACCTGGGAAAGACGAGCGCCTGAAATTATCCAGGCAGTGTTTCTGGCTGGGCCCTTTGCTGCACTAAATACGCGGAATCCGGAATGAAGACTGTTATAGAAACCATAAAGATTACTCACGCCTAATCCGCCGGCACTGATTAGCTGCAACACGGCGCCATTTTGAGCGCCTCGGTTACCGCTTCGTACAGCTTCTACCCAATTGCCGTGGTAAGCACGGTAGCTAATTAGTGCTGAAATAAGACCAAAAGAGTACGTGCCAAATCCCAATCCGATATGTAACTTCCCCAGAGTGACTTGTAAACGACTTGCAGAGGTCATTCTTAAATCGGCTTTCAAATTTTCAATCTGAGCATTCAGTGCTGTATCAAAAGCGCCTTGGGCTGCAGCAAAGCCACTTGCACTGGTTGCTGCCAGAGAGCTTGCAAATGGCATCCACTTACGATCTTCCCGCGAAACACCAAATGTCTCTTTAAGCACCTGATTCAAATTCACCATCTGCGCGAAAAACAGCAACAGCGCTGCCCCGTCCCCCAGCACACTCATCACCGGCGCACGGCGAATGCCTTCTTTAAAGTTGCTCATTAAACTTGCGACTTGGCGATGGCCTTCCGGGGCGAAAATGACGGTCATTCCTGCACGCCCGGGTGCCGATCCGAAGAGCCTGACATGTTCGTCGGGCAGTTCCGGGATGGGGCTGATGCTGGCGGCCAGTCGGGCCTCTCCTTGGGTCAGTTGCCCGCGCAGGGTGTTGATTTCGTGCAGTAGCTGTTGGGATTTGAGCGAGCGATGGCCGTCAACGCGGTTGACCTGCTGACGCTTATGCTTGAGTTTCAACAGCCTTTCGCGCTGGTCCAGCACCTCTTTCAGGGTTTCGCGCAGGCTGTCCCGCTCGGCCGGGGAGGCAAAGTGAAAGGTTGCGCCTTCCGTTTTGGCCGCCTGCAAAATGCGCAGGGTCAATGCCTGGGGCAGGTCGCGAAACAATTGGTCGAGATCCGGCATGGTGTTGCCTTTGACAATGCCGTCAAAACTGGCAACCAGGGATTCCAGCCCGCGGTTCAGGGCCGGGCTCCAGGCGTGTTGTGCGGCATGGGCCACGTTGCGCGTGCTTTCTGGTAGCTCGTCCAGCGCTGGCAGGCGACCGCGTTCCAGGGTGTCCAGACGCGCCAGTTGCTCGGGCAAGTTGTTGTACACGGCCAAGCTGCTGGCAAGTAAAAAGGCGTACTGAACCCACAACGCCGTTTGTTCGCTAATGGGCAGCGTGTAGTACAACCGGACAACGAATTGCGGGTTGCCTTCGAGGTAGGCCAGCAATTGGTCGCACGCTTCATCGCTGCGGCAAATATCTTTCAGGCAGGCGTATTCAAGTGAGAACGCGTGACCCACTTGCCCCGCCTGTTGGGCATCGAAGTACCAGGCGGCGTTGTGAAAGGCGCCGCGGGTTATCAGAGCAACCCGGTCAGCGGTGATGCTGTCCAGCACACGGTTCCAGCGCTCAAGCCCGTCACGATGTGCCTGCAGCTCGCGATCCATGGCGGGGCGGTCGATGAGTTCGTTCACGCCTCGCTGGCCGAACCGTGCGCCAAACAGGATGTCTTGGGTATCACGGCTGCGTTGTTTACCCAGGGTTATCAACGCGTCGAAATGGGCCTCGACAAACGCAGCAGGTGCTACGCGAAAATGCGCTCGCGTGTAATAACGGCGATCGGTCTCTTGAAGGGCACGCAGCGCGAGCGATTGTTGGTCTGGCGCAGACGCTTGAAACTGCACTATATCAATCTCAGCCTCACGCCTCAGGGCTTCAAGGTCTGCTGGAATCGATGTGTTGGGGGGCGGCGTCATCAGTCCGCCTCGATTGAGGTACTCGTGTATCGCTTTGCCCGTCACCGCGCGCTCAGGCTCAGGCAGTTTTTTGAAATCCTCCAGCAGTGCCTGGATGGCCGGGTCATCGAGGGTGGCCGCGAATGTTTGCCAGTCCGATTCGGCCAACCAGGTGAGGGACTCGATGTAACACCCCAACAGGTAATTCCGCTCGTTGTGACCCTTTTGCGCTCCACCGTTGGCCCAGTCAGTGACCCAGCCTACGACTTCATCCTGATAATTGGCCAAGTCACGTAAAACGCCCAGGGTGTCATCCAGCACTAAATAGAGAATGTCATGGTGGTACTCCGGCGCCACGCTGCTGGCCAGGGTGCCCATGGGTATCTGTTGGAAGCGTCGGGGCTGTTCCCATAGATAAGGCTGGCGCTCGTGTTCAGGGGTTTTGGCCAACTGGCGCTGGCGTTCGGCAAAAGCCGCGTGTTCGGCCAACGTCGCGGTCTGGTCAAGGTGCTGCTGGTGATAGTCCACATATTCAGTGGCCACTTCGGCCAGCCATTGCTCGGCCATTTGCGGGGTGAGCAAGTGCGTACCGCCCGTTTGGCAGTTCGTCAGGCCGGGATGCACCGCTTGCATAAAATGAGTGCGTTCTTCGGCCGAGTTGAGCACTTGCTGACATTTTCTGGCCGTCCACTGCGTCTCGGCATACGTGACATGCAAGGTGCTGTGCCTGGACACAATCAAGTGAGGCGGGCCGATTGACGTCTGCCGCTTATCTTCTGTGACGGCTGTGCTTTTTAGCAGCAACTGCGTGAGCAGGCCGTCAAGCAACCGGTATTCGGATAGTTCGCCTGTGGCACTGTCGATCACATACAGCCAGCCGTCACGGGGCAAACGTATCCCGAGCGGGCGGCTGCTCAGGCGGTACGGCATCGACAGGGCAGTGGTCGGGTCCAGCGCCGGGTTGTCTACCAAACCGTAGCGCAGTGGCACCAGTTGCAGGGTGGGCTTGCTAAGCGGACATACGCCGAGCGCGACCTTGGCGTCCAGTCGGCTTCGGTTGATGTTGTTGGGGTTTCGGCGAGGGATGCTATTGGCCATGTCTGAGGCTCCCGCAGGTGTGACGCCCGCGACGGTTAAAAGTCAGCACCACTCAAGACTTATGCCAGCCTCCCTGCCGCCCTTGTAAACCGGCACTTTGCGCCGCAAGCCCGGTGGATCCCGGTGTTGTATGTCCGTCAATGTGCGCAAGTTGTTGCGCAGTGCTGCGCAAGTTGTTGCCCGATACGCCAGAAGGCGTTGTCTGCGGGGGCTGTAGCCTTGAGGTCGGGGCTTATCCGAAAGTCGCTGCGCAGCTTTCTGCGCAAATTGGCCTGTTTTGCCAAAACAGCGCTGGCACGCCGTTTTCTGTCCCTGCGCCGAGCGGTAAACACCCTCATCGGTGCCAGCGAACTTTGGGTGTATCATGTCGCGCAAACGCCCCAGCCGTGACGAATCCTGCCGATGCCCGATGTAACCAGCCCTGTTTTTCCTTCCGAACTGATTGCCCGGTTTGCGGCCGTGCAGCAGCATTTTCGTCAGGTCATCGTGCCGTTGTGGCAAGGCCCCGGCTGGAATGCCGAACTGGCGTTGCCCTATGAAGCGTTGAGCGCCGCCCATCAACCCCTGGCGCCTCAGCGTTACCGCGCCATGGCCTGCGCCCGTCAGTTGTATGTGTTTGCCAGCCTGATCGGTGACCCGGCCTTCCCGGGCGCGGCCGAGCGGGCAGCGGCGCTGTTTCGCTCGTTGCAGCAGCACTTTCATGACGCCGAGCACGGGGGCTGGTTCTACAGCATCGACCCGCACGGCGCGCCGCAGGATCAGCGCAAAGACCTCTACACCCATGCGTTCATCATTTTTGCCTGTGCTCATTACTGGGCCAAGGTGCGTGAGCCGCTGGTTGAATCGGTGCTCAATGCCGCGCTACAGGTCGTGGCCGAGCGGTTCAGCGATGGCGAGGGGTTGTATGAAGCCAGCCTGGACCGGGACTGGTCGCCGCTGGGCAGCGGGCCGCTGCAAAATCCGTTGATGCACCTGGCTGAGGGGTTTCTGGCCACGCTTTCGGTGCGTGACGATGTGCCCACCCGCCGTGCATTGCTGGCGCTGGTCGAGGGCATGCAAACACGTTTTATCGCCCCCGAGCATGGCGTGATGCTGGAAAAACCCCGTGGCGCGGCAGACAACTGGTTCGAGCCTGGGCATCAATTCGAATGGTATTTCCTGCTGCACTCGTCGACGTTGCTGCGCACCACGGCGCTGCACGGCTCGCTGGATCGCGCGTTCAGTTATGCCGAACAGGTCGGGGTGGATGCGCAGACAGGCGCGGTGTGCGGCATGTTGGGCAGTGATGGCCAATTGCGAGATGGTACTCAGCGAATCTGGGCACAGGCCGAGTATGTGCGGGCGCTGACATTGCGCAAGAATTGCCTTGAGCGTCTGCCACGCCAGTTGCAGGCGTTGCAGCAGCATTTCTTGCACCACGGGGGCTGGTACGAGTGCCTGGATCCGCAAGGGCATGTCAGCCGCGCCGACATGCCGTCAACAACGCCCTATCACCTGGCCACGTGTTACAGCGGCCTGGCGCAGTACTTCGCGTCAGTCGGCCCGATTTAAGCCTTGCGCGTCAGTGGCCGGGCGGTGAACTTCACCCCGGCCAGACCGTGAGCGATCAGCGCGCGAATGTTGCCGTGATCGCTGCCCTCGGGGGTCGCCAGGACTGAGCGGTAATGTTCGCCAAACGCCAGCAAAGTCTCCTGATCGCTCAACCCTTCGAGCAACGCCAGCCCCACTGTTTTGCACGAACCCTCGTTTTGCCCGGCCGCGTTTTCCACGTCGCCGTTGGTGAATGCCTGCGGCTGGTAATCGTAGTGCTCGGCGATGAACGCCAGGGTATCGGCAAAAACGTGTTCGCCGCTGTTCAGGCTGGCGCGCAGGGTGTTCAGGTCAGTCATGCTTTTTTCCTTGGGCAAACGCCGCCGCCTGTTCGGCAGAGGCTTCTTTTTGGTACTGGGCTTTCCACTCGGCGTAGGGCATGCCGTAAACCACTTCACGGGCGTCATCGAGGCTCAGCTCGATCTGGCGCTCATCGGCTGCGGCCTTGTACCACTTGGACAGGCAATTGCGGCAAAACCCCGAAAGGTTCATCAGGTCAATGTTTTGCACGTCCTTGCGGCTGTCGAGGTGGGCGACGAGGCGGCGAAAGGCGGCGGCTTCGAGTTCAAGGCGTTGCTGGTCAGTCATGTTGTGCTCCGGGCGTAAGGGCAGGCCAGCTTAGCGGCTGGCGGCCAGGGTGATCGATACCGATTCGGCAAAACGCAGGGCGTGCGGTTTGTCGACTTCGACCTCGGCATACAACACCGCCGTATTGGCCATCACCAGATCCAGTAATTCCTGGGTCAGCCGCTCCAGCAGGGCGAAGCGGTTTTCTTCAACGTGGGCAATCACCGCCTTGGTGATGGTGCGGTAGTTGAGCGCGTGATCGATGTCGTTATCGCGCACGGCTTCTTGCGCCGCGTACAGGATGGTGAGGTTGATCAACACATCCTGTTTGTTGCGGATTTCGTCCTCATTGATCCCGATGAAGGTGCGCAGGCACAGGTCTTTGACGCGAATACGGGCCATTCCTGGCTGAAGTTGTGGCATTACGGCTTGCTCCGTCCAATCAGTTGCAAGAACTCCATGCGGGTGCTCGGTTCACGAAACGCGCCGAGCATGACCGACGTGTTCATGGTGGAATTCTGTTTTTCGACGCCGCGCATCATCATGCACATGTGCTTGGCTTCAATGACCACCGCCACGCCCGCTGCCTGGGTGATGCTTTGAATGGCATCGGCGATTTCCCGCGTCAGGTTTTCCTGAATCTGCAGGCGCCTGGCGAACATGTCGACGATGCGGGCGACTTTCGACAGGCCGAGCACCTTGCCGGTCGGGATATACGCCACGTGGGCCTTGCCGATGAAGGGCAGCAAGTGGTGTTCACACAACGAGTACAGCTCGATGTCGGCGACAATCACCATCTCATCGCTGTCCGAGGCGAAAAGGGCACCGTTGACGATGTCCTCAAGGCTCTGGCCATAGCCGTGACACAGGTATTGCATCGCCTTGGCGGCGCGTTTCGGGGTGTCGAGCAAGCCTTCGCGGTCAGGGTTTTCACCGAGACCCACCAGGATCTCGCGGTAATGCTCAGGCAACGATGTGCTCATGAAAATACTTCCTCGCGGACGGCTTATTTAAGATGCCGACCGCCGTTAACGGTCAGGGTGGTGCCGGTGACGTAGGGGTTGTCCAGCAGATAACGCAGGCTGTGGTAGATGACCTGCGGGCCGGGTTCTATGCCCAGCGCAGATTTGGCCAGCGCCTTGGTACGGTATGCCGCGTCGTCGTCCGGGTTGAACATCAACAGCGCCGGTGCGATGCCGTTGACTTTGATGCGTGGCGCCAGTTTAGCCGCGAATGACAAGGTCAGGCTGTCGAGACCGGCTTTGGTCGCGCAATAGGCAATGTGCTTGCTGCTGCCCTTGCGCGTGACATCGTCGCTGATATGCACGATGTCTGCCGGGTTAGAGCGCTCCAGCAGTTCACTGCAATGCAGGTTGATCAGGTAGGGCGCAAGCATATGGACGCTGAACATCTGCGTGAAATCACTGGTTTGTGTGTCAGTTTTTTCGGGAAGCCAGGCCGAAGCGTTATGCACGATGGCACGCAGGGTGTCGGTGTGCTGTTTGAGTTGTTCGATAAACCCGAGGATGCCGTGCTCGGTCG
The DNA here is from genome assembly GCF_012985765.1 of Pseudomonas sp. WS 5071. Lineage (NCBI taxonomy): Bacteria > Pseudomonadati > Pseudomonadota > Gammaproteobacteria > Pseudomonadales > Pseudomonadaceae > Pseudomonas > Pseudomonas sp. WS 5071. The sequence goes on from NZ_JAAQWY010000005.1 coordinate 116,080, forward strand.
AAAAATCCGCCTGAAGTGCCGTTGCCCCCAGATCCCTTAGCGTCTGCACGCCGGGTTTTTCAGTGCGGTAGCTGAAGATGACGTCGTAACCGTCGGCCAATAATTGCTGCGCGCAGTGCAGGCCAATGCGCTGGCCAGCGCCCGTGATCAAAATGGGGGCAGAGTGAGAAGGCATGGCAGGCTCGGGTCAGAAGAACAGGAGAGTGCAGCGGCGTAATGGCAAAACTATACCAGCGTCCACTGGACCACGGCCATGCCCGGGCGGACTCTCCTGTTTTGAGGGGGCGACTCAGCGGCTCTGCGGGGCGGCGGCGGTGCGCAGGCTTTTCTCAGGCGTGCTGTGCAGCCAGCCCGCCAGCAGGTGGGTCGACAGCGGAATAAACCAATACACCATCAACGGCGTCAGGACCAATGTGCTGACCAACACGCGAGTCACCAGCCCCAGCTCGCCCAGCCACGGACTCAGCACAACGTTGAACAGCAGCGATACCGGGAAAAAGGCGAGCCATATGGCGATTGCTTGCTTCCAGCGGGGCGGACGTTGCCCGGCTGCGCCAAACCAGCCATCGATGCCTTTGACGCGGTGCTCGTGGGGATGGGCAAACAGATCGCTGCCGCGCAGCAACCAGGATTTGCGCGAAACAGAATGTTCCCACGCGTTTAGGGTTGCTTCGTCGACAAAGCGGAAAATGATTTGGAATTCGTCGTCGCCGGGCGGCGGGGCCAGTACGCCCGATCCCAGATAGCCGGGGAAGTCCGTGGCCAATTGTTCGCCTTCGTGTAGCCAGGCGATCAGTTCCTGATAACGCCCTTGGGCGACACGGCGTGCAACCATCAAGGTGACTGGGGAGGTAGACATTGTGTATCTCCATCTAACGGATGCGGCCCGGGTAGGGCAGGCATTAAGGGCAGCGCCGGGATGGTGGGCTGCAAGGCCATCAAGCAAGGATTGTTCCCAAATCCGGGTCACACGCCATTTTGAACAGCCATCAATGCGCGTTAGACTCGCTTCTTTACCGTGAACGTGGCCCATTCCATGCCCGTGATTATTGATCGTGCGCCTGCAGTCTTGCCTGCGGCCGAGCCAGACATCGAAGGTCTTTACCCGATCCGCGAGGTCGCCCGCCTGACCGGCATTAACCCGGTCACGCTGCGTGCCTGGGAGCGACGTTATGGCTTGATCGAGCCAAAACGCACCGAAAGTGGGCATCGGCTGTATTCCATGACCGATATTGAGACAGTGCGTCAGGTTCAAGGCTGGATTGAACGGGGCGTTTCTGTCAGCAAAGTGGGTGAGTTGCTGGCCCGTCGGGCCGAGCTTGACCGCGCTGAGTCCACCCCGCAGGCGGATGAATACGCGCAGTGGCAATCACGCATCAGTGAGGCGCTCAATGCCTTTGATGAGCGCGAGTTAGAGCGGCTCTACGGGCAGATTTTTTCCAGCTATCCGCCGCAGATTGTGTTCAACGATGTGTTTATGCCGCTTTGGCAGCATTTGTTGCGTCAGCAAGACGAGTTTGGTCGTACCAGCGAGTGGCTGCTGCTCGACAGTTTCCTGCGCGGCCGTGTGCTGCAACGTCTGAACATGCAAGGCGCAACCGAGCTTGCGCAGTGTGTCGTGCTGGTGGGTTTGCCAGAGCTGTGCCATGAGCTGCAATTACTGGTGACAGGCTTGTTGCTGGCGCGCAGTGACCGGGCGATCCGCGTGTTGGCTGTCGGGCAGCCGCTGAATGAACTGTCGTTGATTTGCGAAAAGGTCAATCCCCAGGCCCTAGTCCTGTTGGGTACACGTGCACTGAGCCCTTCGCGGATCGAGCGTTTATTGCGTCTGGTACACGGCGTGAGTTGCGCGGTGTGGCTGGCGGGCGAAGCGTGCGAGTTGGCACACGACCATTTGCTGGACTCATCCATCGGTTGTCTGGGGTGTGAGCCCAGCGTGATGAGTCAACGGCTGGATGCGTATCTCAAAGGCGCCTGAGGCTAGGCATGCAAGGCGGGATGGGCGAGACGATGCTGTTGCAGGATGAACTGGCGCAGGCGTTCTGTTTCACCTGCATCGCGCTGGCTTAGACGGTAAGCGTATTGCCCCAGCTCGGTCTTGCGCTCCAGCGTGCCGCGCACGGCAATGCGCTCATAGCCGGTGGGGCTGAACCATTGGCAAAACTGGCGCGGCGGGCGACTGTCATTGCGCACATCAATCAGCATGCCCTTGAACGACACCTCACTGACCCACAGTTGGCCGCTGCGCCCGCGAATATTCTCCAATGCAACCGGTTCAGCGAGCGTGAAACGCCACGGGCGAATCAGCGGCCCCTCTTCAAAAATGCTCGGCGCCCCCAATTGCAAGTGCTGCGCATGGAATTCATCTTCAACCAGACGCAGCGGGAAACTCATTTGCTGGTTGGCGATTTGAGCCTGGAGCGTCACTTGCTCATGGGCGGCCAGGCGCGTGAGCAGATCGCGAATTTGTGCCACACCGTTGAGCGTCAGGCTCGACGACGCATCCCGCTGATTGAGCAGCGGGTTTTGATGCATGGTCTGAATGAAATCCAACTCGTCCTGAGTCAGAAGGGCATCGTGTGACATGGTGAAACTCAGAAGCGGGTCAATAAAAAGTCGTAACTGTTTACAACAGACCATCGATTCTACATTTTGTTGAGGCCGCTCGTCGCCTTGAGGGTTTGCAGTTCCTGCCGGACCGCCGCTAACTCGACTTCCAGTTGCGCTACACGCTGCTCAGCTTTCACTTGTTGAGAGACATCCTTCTGCACGCCAATGAAATACGTCAGTTGATCGCTTTCGTTGAAAACCGGGGTGATCGACAGCTCGTTCCAGAAGTGCGTGCCATCTTTGCGGTAATTGCGCAGCCGCTGACGGACCGGCTCGCCACGGGCCATGGCATCGCGGATCACTTGCAGCGCGACCTGGTCCCGATCACCCGCCTGCAAAAACCGGCAGTCCTGGTACAAAACCTCGTCACTGCTGTACCCCGTGAGTGTTTCAAAGGCTTTGTTCGCGTAAATCAGGATGGTGTCGTCCCCTTCAAGCTCGGCTACCACAATGCCGTCTTGGGACGCGTCAACCATGCGTTGCAGCAAACGTGCGTTGATCATCAAGCCGCTCTTCTGAAAGTGAGTGAATGGTTTCCGGACAAATGCGCCTGCAGGCCCCATGCATTCTAAGACAAAGGTACGGGCTGTCCACGTGCCATCACCGAAACGTGGCGTCACCTGCTAATATCCCAGCCTTTTAGTCAGTGACAGGATCAGATTGATGAAAGTCGCCATCCTTTGTGGCTCGGTGTATGGCACCGCAGAAGAAGTTGCCCGTCATACCAAACAATTGCTGACCGATGCCGGGTGCGAGGTTTTGCTCAATTCTCGCGCAACCCTGGCCGATATCCAGGCATTTGCCCCCGAAGCCTTGCTGGCGGTGACCTCGACCACCGGCATGGGCGAGCTGCCGGACAATCTGGCGCCGTTATACAGTGCCATCCATGACCAACTGCCTGCGGCCTGGCGCGGCTTGCCGGGCGGCGTGATCGCGCTCGGTGATGAAAGCTATGGCGATACCTACTGCGGCGGCGGTCAACTGATGAGCGAGTTGTTCGCGGAACTGGGATTGCGTGAAGTGCAGCCGATGTTGCGCCTGGACGCCAGCGAAACCGTAACCCCGGAAAGTGACTGCGAACCGTGGGTCGAAGCCTTCATCAAAGCACTGACCCAGTAACCGGCCGTTCGCGCAGCAGCTCCAGCCAGGCTTGCGCTGCGCGAGACAAATACGCCCCTTCGCGCCAGATGAACGCGATGTTCCATCGCAGATCTTCAGGCGCGATGAGTTTTAGCCTCACCACGCCGGGGCGAACCAGCCCGCGTGCCACCACACTGGGCAGCAACACCACGCCCTGACCGGCGGCCACCAGCGCCACCAGAAAGTCCGACTGCCCGCTGCGGCCCCCCTCCTTGGGGGTAAAACCCAATTGTTGACAGGCCTGCAGTAACCGATCGTTCAATACAAAACTGCGCTGATACAGCAAGAACGGTGTTTCAGACAGCTGCTCCAGTCGCACGCTGCCGTCTTCAGCCAGCGGATGATCGGCAGGAAGCAGTGCGTCCAGTGGCTCATCACAAAACGGTTGATAGGCAAAGGTCGGGTTTTTCGGCGTCAAACTGCCGCCCAACTCCAGCTCGCCGCTCAACACGGCCTGCTCAACCACCAGGCTGCCGCCTTCGAGCAATTGCACCTGAATATTGGGATACCGGCGCCGGTATTCGGCAAACAGGCTGGCGAATAGCGCATCGCTGCCCAACAGCGGCAAGCCCAGGCGCAACTCGCCGCGGGTCAGTTGACTCAAGTCGTCCAGTTCGCTCAACAACTCTTGTTGCAGACGCAACATCCCCTCAGCCCGTTGCAATACCACCGTGCCCGCTGCGGTCAGCCGCACGTGCGAACCGAGGCGGTCAAACAGCGGCGTGCCAAGGTTGTGTTCAAGCTGCGCCACCTGCTTGCTCACTGCCGATTGGCTGATGTGCAAGGTATGGGCGGCCGGTGTAAAGCCCCCGGCGCGCGCAACTTCAACGAATGTGCGCAATTGTTTGAATTCCATTTTTCAAATTCCTGTTTGGAATGGCTGTCAGTCTAACAATTCGTTTTCGGGATGGAAGGGGTGTCTTTACACTGAAAGCCTGTTTGGGATGGACACAAAATGAAACGCTTCGATGTAAAACGCTTGGGCCGTCTAGTCAGCGAAATCGCCGTATTGCTGGCTATTTATTTTCTCGGTTGCCAGATTTCGGTGTGGTTACACCTGCCCATTCCGGGTGGGGTAGTGGGCATGGCGCTGTTGCTGCTGGCGTTTGCGCTGGGTTGGGTCAAACCGGCCGCGCTGCAACTGGGCGCGGGTGTGCTCATGGCTGAAATGCTGCTGTTTTTTATTCCGGCGTTGATGAGCCTGCTCGACTACGGCGCACTGGTACGGGACGAAGGCTGGCGAATTTTGCTGGTGATCGGGATCAGCACCTTGTTGGTGATGGTCGTCACGGCTTTCACCGTCGAGGCCGTGTGCCGCTGGAGGTTGCGTCATGAAGTTTGAATGGATGCCGATGTTCTGGCTGCTGCTGACCTTGGCGACCTATGGCTTGAGTCGCTGGTTGTATCGGCGCACAGGGCGCTACCTGCTGTCGCCGCTGATCCTTGTGCCCGCGTTGTTGCTGGCCGTGGCGGTGCCTCTGCACACGGCGTACGCCGAGTACGCCAGCAACACCCATTGGCTGATGCTCGTGCTGGGGCCGGTCACGGTGGCCTTTGCTGTACCTATCTGGCAACAGCGGCTCTTGCTGGCCAAGCACTGGGTGGCGTTGCTGCTGGGAATGCTGGCGGGGAGTGCGGCGTCCATCGCCAGCTCGTTCTGGCTGGCCAGGGCGCTGGCGCTGGACACCTCGTTGACCCTGTCGCTGGTGCCACGCTCCATCACCACGCCCTTTGCCATGCCACTGGCGCAAGATCTGGGCGGCGTACCTGAGCTGACCGCAGTCTTCGTCATGTTTACCGGCGTGTTTGGCGCCTTGCTCGGGGGCATCCTGCTTAAGTGGTTGCCGCTGCACAGCAGTTTGGCGCGCGGAGCGTTGTTCGGGATCGGTGCCCATGGCGCGGGCGTGAGCCGTGCCCGTGAGGTCGGCAGCGAAGAAGGCTCCGTCGCGGGGCTGGTCATGGTGCTGACCGGTATTCTCAATCTCTTTGCGGCACCGCTGTTGGCGATGGTGTTGTAGTCACCACGCTCATTGCCTGCCCGGCCCTGCTATGCCCGCCCCTCAAATCCCGCTCATAAAAAAGGCCGCTGTAAAGACAGCGGCCAAGGAAGACGTTCGATCAAGGAGCTACAAATCAACGTCAAGGTGAACCTGGATTGCCCATGACCTGTAAGGCTTGGGACTGAATTCGGTCGGCAGAATCGTCGCGACTCAATGCCCGTGGGGCTCTGGCAGTGCGCCTGAAACCGGGGGCAAGAATACGGCGTGGGCGGAGCGGGAGTAAGTCTGCTTTCAGACAATCTCTGTTACAACTTCGGCAATAGTGAAATGCCTGATGCGGCTCTCTAGCCCGCATCTCTTGGGACTCTTCGCGACTATCCCGTCAATAACTATGTAGTGCATCGCCCCGTGTCAGATCGCATTTAATAAGCCATCGAAAGGTTTCTGCCTGCTTTCCAATTTCAGCATGAGGCTGAAGGGCGGGTAGTTATAAAAGGAGTTTTACCTTGAACACGATTGATAAAAATGCTGCTGACGTCGACTTCACCCTCAAGCCAAGCCCGGAAATCGATACGCGCGTACGTGAATTCCTGAACGCCAAGCTTGAGGCGCACGGCACAGACAGTCAGCAGGTATACATCACCACCGTCAGCAATGCCGCCGAGCCTGTCGTGACATTCAGCCAGGACCTGAATGCCCTGGGCAATGACACGCTGGAGTGGGGCAATGTTCAAATTCACGACACCGCAGTGACCGGGTGCTTCTCGAAGCATTGGGTCTATGACGAAGCTGTTCGCGTGAGCAGCCCGTCTGTCCGTGAAGTGGAAGCGCTTATGCAAGAGCTGTTGGCGCATGCCAAAGAACACTGGAACAGCTGATATTCCCTTTCATAACCCCCGAAGTTCGCTGAAAACCTGAGGTATTGACAGGATCATGCTGTCAGAACGAACGCACTGGGGGAGGTCCTTACAGGAATGGCAACGTGAACAACGTTATTGATGACTCAAAAGATCCGCAATTGTTGAACGCCTTAAATGATCGCATCCGGACCTTTTTGAACAAGCAGCTTGAAGGGTACGGTCTGGATTGCGGCGAGGTGTACATCAACATCGTGGACGATCCGGTCACGCTTGAACTGGTCTCCAGCGAATCGCTGCTCGAGGTCGGTTTAGCGTGTTTGGTGCAAGACCGTGAACCCACCTACGTCCAGGGGCTGACCCAGGCTTTCTCCAAGCCCTGGAGGTTTGATGAAGCCGATCGCATCCGCAAGCCTTCGTTGTATGACATCGAAAAAATCATGCGCAAACTGCAGGATGAAGCCAAATATCAGTGGAGCAGGTAAGCCCTGCGGGTATCAGCGCTGCTGATACCCCATGCGCCAACTGATCGCCTGGCTGGCAGCCAATACACGGCTGGCAGCCGGGCCTTGTTGATCGGGATGGAACAGCGACGCCGGGCCCACCACCGTCAATACGGCGGCTACCTTGCCGGTCGCATCAAACACCGGCGCCGATAAGGCATCGACGCCAGGCATCAACAAACCGTGAACCACGTGCAGGCCGCGTTCACGAATCTTCTCGCACAACTGCTCGTAGGCCTCAGGTGCTTGTAGCGGGTGCAGGTGCTCACTGCTGAGCTCCAGTGCGCGCAACTCCCGGGTTTCGCGGTCGGGCAGGAACGCATTGAACACCAGACCCGTCGACGAGCTTAAAAGCGGCAAGACCGACCCTAATTGCGTCACCACTGTGACGGCACGCACCGCCGGTTCAATGTGGACGACCGTTGCGCCCTGGTTGCCCCATACCGCCAAAAAACAGGTCTCGTTCAAGTCATCGCGCAACTCGGACAAGGGCGCTGTGGCGACCTTCACGACGTCCATGCTGTTCAGCGCGGCCAGACCGACCCGCAAGGCTTCACGCCCCAGACCATAGTGGTTGGTGGCGGGATTCTGCTCGGCAAATCCACTGGCAATCAGGGCCTGCAAATAGCGATGCACTTTGCTCGCGGGCATCTGCACGTGCTCAGCCAGACGCGACAGCGAGGTGGAGGGCGACAACTCGGCCAGTGCCTTGAGAATGTCCGTGCCGACTTCAGCGGAACGTACTTTTTGCTTGCCTGTGGTGTCGGCGCTGGGGCTGGGCTTGTCCATGGAATGGCTTACATCTCGGGATGAATGGGCGTCTTTATAGCTTGACGCTAATCGGCAATCAAATTACGTTATGCGTAATTGAATTACGATAAAAATAATGCAGTGGTGCGCGCACTGATTCAGCGCTGAGCGCAGTTAACTGCTTTCTCCACTCTGGAGGCTCCATGACCCTCGAACTGTCCTCGTCGACCCTTGAGTATCAATCCGGGTTCGGCAACGAATTTTGCAGCGAGGCACTGCCCGGCGCCTTGCCGGTTGGCCAGAACTCCCCGCAAAAAGCCCCTTACGGCCTGTACGCCGAATTGTTGTCGGGCACCGCCTTCACCATGACCCGCAGCGAAGCGCGCCGCACGTGGATGTACCGCATCCAGCCTTCGGCCAATCACCCTGCGTTCAGCAAACTTGAGCGGCAACTGGCTGGCGGCACACTGGGCCCCGTGACACCGAACCGCTTACGCTGGAACCCGCTACCGATCCCGGATGCGTCGACCGATTTCATCGACGGCCTGGTGGCAATGGCCGCCAACAGCACGGCAGACCAGCCTTCAGGCATCAGCATTTATAACTACTGCGCCAACAGCTCGATGCAGCGGGTGTTTTTTAACGCCGATGGCGAACTGTTGATCGTGCCTGAGCTGGGCCGCCTGCGGATTGCCACTGAGTTGGGGCGTCTGGACCTGGCGCCTCTGGAGATTGCGGTCATTCCGCGCGGCATGAAATTCCGCGTTGAGCTGCTGGATGCGCAGGCGCGCGGTTATGTCGCTGAAAACCACGGCGCGCCGTTGCGCCTCCCGGACCTGGGGCCAATCGGCAGCAATGGCCTGGCCAACCCGCGAGACTTCCTGAGCCCGGTGGCGCACTACGAAGACCGTCAGCAACCGACCCAACTGGTGCAAAAATTCCTTGGCGAACTCTGGGGCTGTGAACTGGATCATTCGCCCCTGAACGTGGTCGCTTGGCACGGTAACAACGTGCCGTACAAATACGACCTGCGCCGCTTCAATACCATTGGCACGGTCAGTTTCGACCATCCCGACCCGTCGATTTTCACGGTATTGACCTCGCCCACCAGTGTTCCGGGCCTGGCCAACCTGGACTTCGTGATCTTCCCGCCCCGCTGGATGGTGGCTGAAAATACGTTCCGGCCACCGTGGTTTCATCGCAACCTGATGAATGAATTCATGGGCCTGATTCAGGGCAGCTACGACGCCAAGGCGCAAGGGTTCCTGCCCGGCGGCGCATCGTTGCACAGCTGCATGAGCGCCCACGGCCCGGATGGCGAAACCTGCAGCAAAGCCATTGCGGCCGACCTGCAACCGAGCAAGATCGACAACACCATGGCCTTCATGTTCGAGACCAGCCAAGTGTTGCGTGCGACCCGGTACGCCCTGGAATGCCCGCAACTGCAAACTCAATACGACGCGTGCTGGGCCTCCTTGCCCGTCACCTTCACCCCGAACCGGAGATAAGCATGACCCAGTCCACTCTTGCCCGTAGCTGGATCGCCTCTGCCAACGGGCACAGCGATTTCCCGTTGCAGAACTTGCCCTTGGGCGTGTTCAGCCTCGCCGGTTCGACACCCCGCAGCGGTGTTGCCATCGGCGACCACATTCTGGATCTGGAGGCGGGGCTGGCGGCCGGTCTGTTCGAAGGCCAGGCCAAGGTGGCTGTCGAAGCGACACTGGGCGGCACATTGAATGCCCTTTTCGCATTGGGCCGCCGTGCCCGGGTCGCGCTGCGCGAACGCTTGATTGAACTGTTCGTTGAAGGCAGCACGCTGCGTGCAAAGATCGAAGCGCAGAGCACCAGCCTGTTACCACTGGCTGCCGATTGCACAATGCACCTGCCAGCCCGAGTCGGTGATTACACCGATTTTTACGTGGGCATCGAACATGCGAAAAACGTCGGCAAGTTGTTCCGTCCCGATAACCCGCTGTTGCCCAACTATAAATATGTACCGATTGGTTACCACGGTCGGGCGTCCACCCTCCGAGCGTCGGGCACCGAGGTGCGTCGCCCTAAAGGTCAGACCCTGCCAGCAGGCCAGACCGAGCCGAGTTTTGGCCCGTGTGCCCGTCTGGACTACGAGTTGGAGCTGGGTATCTGGATCGGCCAGGGCAATGAGATGGGAGATGCCATTCCTGTCAGTGAGGCGGGCGAGCATATTGCCGGTTTTTGTCTGCTTAACGACTGGTCGGCCCGGGACATTCAGGCGTGGGAATATCAACCGCTGGGCCCATTCCTGTCGAAAAGCTTCATTACCTCAATTTCACCCTGGGTGGTGACGGCCGAAGCGCTGGAGCCGTTCCGTCGTGCCCAGCCGCAACGCCCGGAGGGAGATCCACAGCCGCTGGCGTACCTGCTGGATGAGCAGGATCAGGCCACTGGCGCGCTCGACATCGAACTGGAAGTGCTGCTGCTGACACAGGCCATGCGCGAACAAAACTTGGCACCTCATCGTCTGGGGCTGAGCAATACCCTGAACATGTACTGGACGGCCGCGCAGTTGGTGACGCACCACAGCGTCAACGGTTGCCAACTGCAAGCCGGTGACCTGTTTGGTTCGGGCACGTTGTCGGGGCCTGAACGCTCGCAATTGGGCAGCCTGCTGGAACTCACCGAGGGCGGAAAACACCCGGTCGAATTGGCCTCCGGCGAGGTGCGTAAATTCCTTGAAGACGGCGACGAAATCATTCTGCGTGCCCGTTGCACCCGTGATGGTTTTGCCCCGATCGGGTTTGGCGAATGCCGTGGCAAGGTGATCGCGGCGCGTTAAGGAGCGAGTCATGGAACTCTTTACTTACTATCGCTCAACGTCCTCGTATCGGGTGCGTATCGCGCTGGCGCTCAAGGGGCTGGATTATCAGTCGGTCGCGGTCAACCTGATCGCGGCCGGGGGCGGTGAGCATCGCCAGCCACACTACCTGAAGCTCAACCCGCAAGGCCGTGTACCGGCTTTGCGCACTGACGACGGCGAGGTGCTGACCCAGTCCCCGGCCATCATCGAATACCTCGAAGAGCGTTATCCGCAGCCGCCGCTGCTTTCTGACAACCTGATCACCCGCGCACATGAGCGCGGCGTGGCCAGTGTGATCGGGTGCGATATTCACCCGTTGCACAACGTCAGTGTGCTCAATCAACTGCGTGCCCTGGGGCAGGGCGAAGCCCATGTCACGCAGTGGATCAGCCACTGGATTTCCTTAGGTTTGGCCACCATCGAGCAGTTGATTGGCGACAGCGATTTTTGTTTTGGCCCGCAGCCGGGCCTGGCAGATGTGTACCTGATTCCTCAGTTGTATGCGGCCGAGCGTTTTAGCGTGTCGCTGGCAGGTTATCCACGCATCGCGCGCGTGGCGCAACTGGCCGCGCAACATCCGGCGTTCATCAACGCACACCCGTCACGGCAGCCCGATACCCCGGCCTGAGCCCAGCAACATATGCCCGAAACCGCACAGGTTGTTCGGGCTTATGCCTGCGCACTTCAACGACTTTTCAGGCGACGCCTATACTGGCGATTACCTGTCACCTCTCGAGGGCCGGAACATGTTTGCTCTCATGCAAAGCGCTCGTCTGGAGTCGCTTCATCTCAGTGTCGACCCGGTCACCGGGCTCAAAGCGGTGATTGCCATTCACAACAGTCAATTCGGGCCTGCACTGGGCGGTTGCCGTTATCTGGCTTACCCCGATGACGAAAGCGCGATCAATGATGCGATCCGCCTGGCCCAAGACATGAGCTACAAGGCGGTACTGGCCGGACTGGCAGCGGGCGGCGGCCAGGCCGTCATCATGCGCGCCCCGCATGTTGAAAGCCGTGCGGCCCTGTTTGAGGCATTCGGCCGTTGTGTCGAGCAACTGGATGGACGCTACATCACGGCCATCGACAGCGGAACGTCAACGGCCGACATGGACTGCATCGCCCAATACACCCAACACGTCACCAGCACCACTGCGGCGGGCGATCCCTCGCCTCATGCCGCGATGGGGGTGTTCGCGGGCATTCGCAGCACGGCGTCATGGCGACTGGGCAGCGATAATCTGGAAGGGTTGCGGGTAGCGATTCAGGGGTTGGGCAAGGTCGGGTTCGCGCTCGCTGAACAACTGCACGCAGCAGGCGCCGAGTTGCTGGTCAGCGACACCGACGCGGGCAAAGTGCGACTGGCGATGGAGCAATTGGGTGCGCACCCCATTGCCCCGGAAGCCTTGCTCAGCACCCCGTGCGACATACTCGCGCCCTGTGGTCTGGGTGGCGTGCTCAACTGGCACAGCGTGGCGCAATTGCGCTGTTCGGCCGTGGCGGGGTGCGCCAACAACCAGCTGACCAACTTGCAGGTGGGCGACCAACTGGAGCGCCGGGGCATTCTGTATGCGCCGGACTACGTGATCAATTCGGGCGGTTTGATCTTCATGGCGTTGACCCATCAAGGGGCGCAACCTGAAGCCATCAACCAACAACTGCTGCGCATCAGCGAGCGACTGACTGGCATTTATGCCCACGCACAAGCCGAAAAGCGCTCACCGGCAAGGGTGTCGGATGAACTGGCTAAAAAAATGTTGTACGGCGAATAACCAGTACCGCATGCCTCGGGGCTCGATTGATTGCCCGCATGCCGGTCGGTCACAAGGTCGGGCTCTGCTCGCTGGCCAGAGCCCGGTGACGGCTGCAGGTGTTTACTCGCTGTCAGTCAGCAGCTCAGACAAGGCGTCCGGCTGGCTCTTGAAGGCCTTGGCAAAGATATCGCGATTTTTCGCCATGTAGATGCCTGCTTCTTCGACTTGCTGCTCGTTCAGGGACGGCACAGCTTTTTGCAACACTTCAGCCAGTAACTCTGCCAGCTCCAGCATTTTGTCATGACGGTCAGCTTCGGCTTTATCCATGAACAAACGCTCCAGATCTCGGCTGCTGCGGTATACCACTTCGACGGCCATTTACCACCTCATATGCCTTCACGATAAGTTGTCTTGCGATTACTGTATTTATATACAGCTAAAAGGATAAGCCAATCGCCAGCATTTGAATAGCGGCTTTTTTACTCTAGCTGCAATTGGGGTGTGAAGCGCAGGGCGGACGTGTCTAATGGCGCCCGGCCACCTTCTCATTCGCGGTGCTGGCCTTTTTTCTGCATGCAAAAAGTGTCATGAGCATCGCGGATTATCCGTTCGAGTCGTTTCAAGGAGCTGCATCGTGAGAGTGAACAAAGCCGAAAAACTACGGCGCCAGGTCCATGAACTGGCCGAGTCGATGGGCAACCTGTTTGTCGAAACCTTCCATTATTTGGCGCTGTTCGCCATAGGCGCGGTCACGGCCTGGGCCGCCGTGATGGAATTTTTGCAAATGGTGGAGAAGGGCAATATCAGCATTGACGACATCTTGTTGCTGTTCATCTACCTCGAACTGGGCGCCATGGTCGGGATTTATTTCAAGACCAACCACATGCCGGTGCGCTTCCTGATCTACGTGGCGATCACGGCGTTGACCCGCTTGCTGATTTCCAACGTGTCGCACCACAACCCGCCAGACATGGGCGTTGTGTATTTGACGGGCGCCATTTTGTTGCTGGCGTTTGCGATCCTGGTGGTGCGATACGCGTCTTCGCAGTTCCCGTCCGTGAAGATCGAGAACCCGCATCGCAAGACCGGCGCGGGCTCGGGCGAGCACCCTGAAGTGGAGAAGGGCGAGCTGTAACGCCACGTTCGGCACACAAAAAAGGGCGGGCCTACCGAAGTAGACCCGCCCTTTTTTAGTGCGTCCTTTTGGCTAAATCAGCTGATTTTGTCGAGTTCTTTTTCTTTCTCCAAAAACTCTTCTTCCAGCAAATCGTCAGCGCTTTCTTTGGGTTCTTTTTCTTCAAACCCTTCAACCGCCAGTTTTGGCGAATGCTTGCCACGCAGTTTGCCGAACAGATGTTCCAGCGCGTTCTCCAGTTTTGCTGCAGCGCCTTCCACGGCTTGCGTCAGCGAATCGGCGTCCTGGGAAACGGAAATCGGTTGATGGCCTTTTGGCCGTGCTTCCATTTTGCAGCGTTTGTCCTTGGGACCGGACTTGCCACCATTCTCATCACTCAGATGCACTTCGACCCGAGTCAGGTCCTCCAAGTGGCGTTCGAGCGTAACCTCAACAGTTGCTTGTACCCATTCCTGAGTGCGTTTGTCGCTGTCGATGTGTTTATCGGAAAAGACGTTAATTTGCATAATGCTTCCCTTATTTCAGCTTGCTCGAGTGAGTTGTGACGGCCTCGAGTGGACAAAGGTTCATCGTCATCGCTCAGTTACAGTGTTTGAGCCGATGAGCAAATATTTCAAGCACTATTTTCAGCAAACGTTGCGCACTGTGATCGGCGTCAGTCTTTGGCAGCCATAAAGGCCCGGGCAGCCGGGCCTTTAACGATTTGAATCAAAATGCGACAGATGTCTGCAAGTACACGGTGCGCGGTTCTCCCACGTACTTGCCTTTGTTGTTATCGTCGAACGAGCGGGTGAAATACTCGTGGTTCAGGATGTTTTTGACCCCGACGGCGACGTTGAGGTCCGCCAGTTGTGGGCCGAAGTCGTAGCCCACGCGGCTGCTGAACACCATGTAGCCAGGGATCTTTCCGGTGCTGCCGTCAGCGCTTTCTGCGCGTGTATTGGCATTGTCCGCAAACTGATCGGTCTGGTAGCTGCTGTCGAGGTTGGCTTTCCACGGCCCTTGCGTATAACCGATGCCCAAGGTGCCTTTGTTTTTGGAGGAGAAGGGCACACGCTTGCCTTTGTTAGGCCCCTCTTCGCGGATAGTCGCATCCACGTAGGCATAGGTGGCATAGACATCAAACCCGCTGAGTATCGGGCTCACGCCCTCCAGCGCGTAATTCACACTCGCCTCGATGCCCTGATGCCGCGTCTTGCCCCGGGCGATGACGGTGTCGGTGGTCTGGTTGCTGTCGTACTGGTTATTGAAATTGATGAGAAACGCGCCGATCTCCGCCCGCAGGTTGCCATTGTCATAACGGGTGCCGAGTTCCCACGTACGGGCTTTCTCCGGTTTGACTTCGCCGCCGCTGACCCGGTTTGGCATCTGGCTGTATTGCACACTGCCAAACGAGCCTTCGGTGTTGGCGTAGAGATTCCAGCTGTCGTTGACGTGATACAGCACGTTCAGCGCGGGCAGCGGCGTGTTGTAGTCGCCTTTGTATTTAACGTGGGTCAGCAGGTTGGTCTGCTGCTGTTCAATCATTTCGTAGCGAATACCGGGTGTGAACGTCCATTTGCCGATGTCGATCTTGTCATCGATGAAAAACGCGTGAGCCTCGGTCTCACCCCGTGTGTCGCGGTCATTGCGGCTGTTGGTGGTCGGTAATTGATTGGCAGCAATCGGGGTGCGATAGCGCAGTTCGTGCCCGGCTTCGTTGATATAGCGATAGCCGACGCCGACTTCATGGGTGGTGTTGCCCAGATCGAACCCCTGGGAGAAGCGTGTTTCGATCCCGCGCACCCAGTACTCACGGGGTGACAGTGACAGGAAGGTGCCCTGGTCCAGATAACCGCTGCGCAGGGTTTTGGTGAAGAAGCTGTTGACCGTGAATTCGCGACGCTCTTGCTGATAGCGGTAACCGACGTTGACCAGCGTGCGACGGCCCCAGAATTTGTCGTTGGGGCGTGTCGACTGATACGGATCCGCTTTGTAGGCCGCTGTACTCAAACCGCCCGGCATGTCGGCTTCACCCTCGTAGTACTGGGCCATGGCATGCACGCTGTTGGCGTCATCGATTGAGTAATTGCCCTTGAGGATCAGGTCATCAATGCGCGTGTCGCTGTGTTCGCGCCAGTCGCCCCCGCGCGTGCCGGAGTACAGCAGCGCACCGCCCAGGCCGTTGTCGGCCGTGCCGCCCGCCAGCACGTTGCCGGTGGTCTTGAAGCCGTCGTGGCTGGACGAGGGGCTGGTCTGGGTCTGAAAGCCGGCCTTCACCGTGGGCGCGTCGGGAATGGCGCGGGTCACGAAATTGACGATCCCGCCCACGTTTTGCGGGCCGTAGCGCACTGCGCCGCCACCCCGAACCACGTCGACCGCGTCCATATTGCCCATGCTCACTGGGGCAAACGACAACTGTGGTTGCCCATAGGGCGCGAACGGCACGGGGATGCCGTCCATCAACACGGTGGAGCGGGTGGCCAGACGCGGGTTGAGGCCGCGAATGCCGAAGTTCATGGCCATGTCATGGCTGCCGGTGCCGTTGTTTTCGGGCGCGTTGACGCCCGGGATGCGGTTGAGCACGTCCCGCGCCGAGGTGGCGCCCTGGCGTTCGAAGTCTTCGCGTCGAATCACGTCCCGGGCGCCAGGGTGTTCGAACACATCGGTTTGTGCCGCCTCGCCCAACCAGTCGCCGACCACTGTGGAGGCGCCCAGCTCGATGCTTGCGGGCACTGCGGGCGTGCTTGCCGGTTGCAGGCTGAACGCACCTTCACCCTCCGCGCGGGCTTGCAGGCCAGTGCCTTCGAGCAGGGTGTGCAGCCCTTGCTCGGTGCTGAAGTCACCGTCGAGGCCACGGCTTTGCAGGCCGCTGGCAGTGGCCGAACCGAATGAAATCAGCACACCGGCTTCGCGACCAAACTGGTTCAGCGCGGCCTCCAGCGAAGCAGGGGCAATGTGATAGGTCCGGGCGTCGGCCAGCGCCTGGGGAAGTACGCCCAGGCTGAGGCTGGCGCCCAGCACCAGACGGGCCAGTGGAGAGAGACGTGAAGGCTGAACAGGCATGACGGGTTTCCGAGCAGGTCAAAAGTGAGGGGGCTTACCTGCTCTGTCACGCGAGATGTGAAATCGGCTCACGGCGGCACATAAAAATCAGCCGCTTAAACGTTGGACTCAACCGTCACCCAATAACGGGTAAATCGCTTGACCCGCACGGGCAGGCTGACGTGCAGCAGATCGAGCACGCGTTCAGTGTCGTCAATCGGGTAGGTGCCGGAAATCAGCAGGTTGGCGACTTTGGGATCGCAATGGAGCTGGCCGCGACGGTATCGGCTCAGTTCGGCGATAAAGTCTTCCAGGCGCATGTGCGCGGCCACCAAAACGCCATCGGCCCACGCGCCGCTGCCCGCGTCGAGTGCGTGTGGGGTGCTCCATGCCTGAGGGGTAAAGCTCACTTGCTGGCGCGCTTCGAGTTGCAACGGGCTGCCGGGGTAGGCCTGTGGCGCCAGTTGCACGCGTCCTTCAAACACGGCGATGTGGGTGCGGTCGCGGAATTGGCGCAGGTTGAAACGCGCCTTGTCCGGCTGCAACACACCGTGAGCGGTGTGCACGTGCAAGGGGCGCGCCTCTTGGGCGACGGTCATTAGCACCTCGCCGTCGAGCAAGCGAATCAGCCGTTGTTGTGCATCGAATCTCACGTCCACCGAACTGCCGGTGTTCAGGCGGATCTGGCTGCCGTCGTGCAGGTTCACAGTGCGCCGTTGGCCGATCGGGCTGCTGTAATCGGCCAGCAGCGGGGTCAGCGGCAGTTGCTCGCGCAGGCCGTAGGTCATGGCCGACCCGGCGCCCAACAGCAGCAACAGTTTCAGGGCCTGACGCCGGGTGCGCGTTTGCGGGGCGTTCAAGGCCGCGTGGGCGAGGGGCGACGACAACCCGCGCAGGCGCTGGTTGACTCGCTGAATGTGGTCCCACGCCCGCTGGTGTTCCGCATGGGCGTCGAGCCACTGTTGCCACGCGCGCTGGCGCCGCGGGCTCAGCGCGCTCAGCGCGCCGCCTTGCATTTCCACCAGCCAGCTCACGGCCTGTTCAGCGACCTGCGGCGCGATCTCTGGCGGGGTGTTGAAGACGCCGTTCATAGCGCGAAATAGCAGCGCATGGCGGCTTTGTTCAAATGACGTTTGACGGTCGCAATCGAAATGCCCAGTTGCGTAGCGATGTCGGCGTAGCTGAGGCCATCGACTTGTGCGAGCAAAAAGGCACGCTTGACCGGGGACGGCAGGCCGTCGAGCAATTGGTCCAGCTCCATCAGGGTTTGCAGGATGATGGCGCGCTCTTCTTCACTGGGCGCCAGCGCTTGCGGTTGCTCGGCCAGGGCCAGCAGATAAGCACGCTCAAGGTCTTGGCGACGGTAATGATTGAACAGCACGCGCTTGGCGACCGTGGTCAAAAACGCCCGTGGCTGCGCGATGTCCGGCGTCTCCCGTGCCGTGAGCAATCGCATGAACGTGTCTTGTGCCAGGTCGGCGGCGCCTTGCGGGCAGCCGAGCTTGTGCCGCAGCCATCCCGTGAGCCAGCGGTGGTGGTCCAGATACAGGCCTTCAATGGTATTTGACTGCGACAACCACCACCCCGAGTGCACCGAACGCGCTTTAGAGAACAAGAATTGTTCGCATTGTAGGGGTGAGCCCTTGTCTTGAGCAATCACTGACGATCGTCAGGCGGATGCGCAGGCCATCATCTGCTTTTGCATATGAGAATATTTATCATTAGTATCGCTTTCCTTTAGCCCACCTTCGACGCCCATGAATCCTCCCCAACATCAGGAAGGCCCTGACAGCGAATCGCGCCATGGACGTGCGCATTTCCTTCAGGTGTTTCTCTCCCAGCGCCCGCAAATGGAAGCCTTGGTCAGTCGTCGCGTGGGCTGTCGGGCCACCGCGGCGGATCTGGTGCAGGATTTGTTCGTGCGGTTTTGGCGTCGCCCGCTGGTGCAGGTCGAAGAATTGGGCACCTATTTATTGCGTTGCGCGGGCAATATCGCCATTGACCATTTGCGCAGCGAAGGTTCGCGCGGGCGGATCAATCAGCACTGGCAGCAAGACGCTGACACTCACGGCTGCGAGCCGCAGGCTGCGCTGGAGGCGGGCAATGATTTGCGTCAAGTCGAGGCTGCCTTGCGCGGTTTGCCGGAACGCACGCGGCATATCTTTTTGCTCAACCGCATTCATGGCCGCACCTATGCCGAGATCGCCAAGGTCATGGGCGTGTCCCAAAGCGCCGTGGAAAAACATATGATGCGCGCCCTTGAGGCCTGCAAGGCCAGCCTGCGTGAGCCGCCGACCGGGAAAGCACCGTGATGAACCGTTCGACGATTGAGGTAACGCCCGAGCAAGAGCGCACCGCGCTGGCATGGTTGAGCGTATTGCACGACCAGCCCGACAGCGGCGATCAGGCCACCTTCAGCCGCTGGCTGCACGCCGACCCCGCCCATGCCGAGGCCTACGCACAAGCCCAGGTGGTCTGGGAGTTGAGCGAAGTGGCGGGCAGCCGGTTGGCCGGAGAAGAGGCGCTGGTCATGCAGCGCTACCTGTCGGCGATGAACGTCTCGAAACGCAACCGCGTTTGGCAATGGTCCAGTGGCGTGGCCGTCGCGGCGTGCCTGCTGCTGATGCTCGGGGTGTTCGCCGGGTGGCAACCGGCGCGCTGGATCGACGACCTGGGCGCCGATTATGTCAGTGCGCCAGGTCAGGTTCGGACCCTGACACTGGCCGACCAATCCCGGGTCACGCTGGATGCCGACAGTGCCATTGCGGTGAACTTCAGCGGCGGCGAGCGCCATGTGCAATTGCGACGTGGCGTGGCGTTTTTTCAGGTCAGCCACACGGGCGAGCCTTTTGTTGTGGACGCCCAGAACGGCGAAGCGCGAGTGCTGGGCACCGAATTTGAAGTGCGCAGGCAACCGGAAGGCGCGCAAGTGACGGTGTTGTCCGGGCGCGTCGGCGTGAAGGCCGGTGCGCACGCGCCTCAGCAGATTCTCAGCGCCGACCAGCAAGTGGCGTATGACGGCGGGGTGTCGGGTGCTGTGCAGGGGGTCGACAGCAAGGCTCGGCTGGGCTGGCGATCAGGCTGGCTGACCTATTCGAAAACCCCGCTGGTGGACGTGGTGGCCGATCTCAAGCGCTACTTCCCGGGCCAGATCGTACTGTTGAATACCGAGTTGGGTCAGCGACGTATCAGCGGCAGCTTCCCCAGCCATGACCCCCAGGCCGTGCTCAATTCGCTGCAAGGTGTGCTGGGGTTTGAACAGAACACCGTGTTTGGGCGCTTGATCGTGTTGCGCTGACACGGCCCTCACGGTAGAGACCGGGGACATCGTTTACACATGAGACCGGGGCCGGTAGCAGGTGAACCTCAGTTCACGCACATCCCGTTCCCTCTCCTTGCGCAAGAGGGGACGGGGGAGGAGAAAACGGCGCAATTATTTTTCAGTCCGGGGGTGAGGTATACCCCGCGCCCATCCGTGTAGTGCTTGAAAATGCGAAAAATTCGCATTACGTAACAGGTTGGCACACAGGTCATGAGCATGAAGTCCCAGGCAAGGTCAGCGCATCGCGGTTCGATTACACAGGGGTTGGGCGCTTCGGCGCTGTTGATGGTCGGTCTGGCATTAACCCCGTTGAGTGAGGCCATCGCGGCTGACACCCCGGTGCAGCACAGCGCGACGCAATTTGCGTTCAACCTGCCCGCAGAACCCTTGCCGCAAGCCTTGAATGACTTCAGCCGCGTGACCGGCCTGAGCGTGGTGTACACCGACGAAGCGCCCTATGGCCTGCAAGCGCCCGCCATCAACGGCCGCATGAGTGCCGAGCAGGCGCTGCAACAATTGCTCGCCCAGTCGGGCTTCAATGCGCGTCGCACCGACGCCAATACCTTCGCCCTTGAGCCTGCGCCCACGGCCGGGGCCTTGAACCTGGGGGCGACCAGCATCACGTCGCTGGCCATGGACGACTCCAGTTACCAGCCGCCAGCCGTGACCTCGGTCATGCGCGGGCAGGGCGACAGCATGGAGATCCCGCAAACCGTCAACGTGGTGGCCGCGCAGGTGATCCGCGACCAAGCGCCGCGCAATCTGGATGACGCGCTGAACAACATCAGCGGCATTACCCAGGGCAACACGCTGGGCAGCACTCAGGACTCGGTGATGAAACGCGGGTTTGGCGACAATCGCGACGGCTCGATCATGCGCGACGGCATGCCGCTGGTGCAGGGCCGGGCGCTCAATGCCACGGCTGAGCGGGTCGAAGTGCTCAAGGGCCCGGCGTCGTTGCTGTATGGCATTCAAGACCCCGGCGGTGTGGTCAACGTAGTGAGCAAAAAGCCGCAACTGGCGCAGTTCAACGCGCTGACCGTGCGCGGCTCGACCTACGGTTCGGGCAAAAACGGCAGCGGCGGCCGTTTTGACAGCACCGGCGCACTGGGCGAGTCGGGGCTGGCGTATCGGATGATCGTTGACCACGAAGACGAAGATTACTGGCGCAATTTCGGCACTCACCGTGAAACGCTGATCGCGCCTTCGCTGGCGTGGTATGGGGACACCACGCAGGTGTTGCTGGCGTACGAGCACCGCGAATTCCTGTCGCCGTTTGACCGTGGGACGGCCATCAACCCGGCCACCAACCACCCGTTGGACATCCCGGCCACCCGCCGTCTGGATGAACCTTTCAACAACATGGAAGGGCGCTCGGACCTGTACCGGCTGGAAGTCGATCACACCCTCAACGACAACTGGAGCGCCCATGTTGGCTACAGCTGGAACCGCGAAACCTACGACGCCAGTCAGGTGCGGGTCACGGCGGTCAATCCGAAGACCGGCACGCTGACGCGCAAAATGGACGGCACCCAGGGCGCAGTCAGCACCGACCGCTTCGCCACGGTCAGCCTGCAAGGCAAGGTGCAGGCGGCGGGCATGCAGCACGATCTGGTGGTTGGGCTGGACGACGAGTACCGCAAAATTTATCGCGCCGACCTGATCCGCCAGAACAGCCAGTACCCTTTCAGCTACCTCAACCCGGTGTACGGCAGCGAGGTGGCGGGCACCACCGTCAGCGCCAGCGACAGCAATCAGACCGATGTGCTGCGCAGCGACTCGCTGTTCCTGCAGGACTCGATTCACCTCACCGATCAATGGATTTTCGTCGCGGGCGGGCGCTTCCAGAAATACGACCAACTGGCAGGCAAGGGTCGCCCCTTCACCGCCAACACCGACACCAACGGCCAGACCTGGGTTCCGCGTGCCGGGCTGGTGTACCGCTACACCGATGAGCTGTCGTTTTATGGCAGCTATACCGAGTCGTTCAAACCCAACTCCACCATTGCCCCGCTGACCGGTGGCGTGGTGCTGGACTCGGCCATAGCCCCCGAACAGGCCAAGTCCTGGGAAGTGGGCGCCAAACTGGACATGCCGGGGCGCATCACGGGCACGCTGGCGCTGTATGACATCAAAAAACGCAACGTACTGGTGTCTACCACCGTGGGCGACGACACGGTGTATTCGGCGGCGGGCGAAGTCAGCTCGCGCGGGTTGGAACTGGACGTCAGTGGCCAGCTCAGCGAGCAGTGGAGCCTGATCGGCAGCTATGCCTACACCGATGCGCAAGTGACCAAGGACCCGATCTACAAGGGCATGCGCCTGCAAAACGTGGCGAAAAACAGTGGCTCGCTGTCGGCGGTGTATGACTTTGGCACGGTCGTGGGCGGCGATAAATTGCGCGTGGGGGCGGGTGCCCGGTATGTGGGCGAGCGCGCCGGGGATGCGCTCAATGACTTCGACCTGCCCGGTTACACCGTGGCCGATGCGTTCGCCACTTACGACACCCGGGTCGAAGGGCAAAAGGTCACACTGCAACTCAACCTCAAAAACCTGTTCGACCGCACCTACTACACCTCGGCAGCAAGCCGCACCTTCGTCTCCATGGGGGATTCTCGGCAAGTCTCGGTGGCCAGCACGCTGGAGTTTTGAGGCGTCAGGGCCTGAACGCCGCGCGGTATTCGCCCGGCGTCGCGCCCAGGGTTTGCCTGAACCGGTTGGTGAAGTGACTGGCGCTGGCAAAACCGCAGGCCAGTGCAATCTCGCCCAATGCCAGTGAGCTGTGGCGCAACAACTCCCGCGCCCGGTTCAGGCGTCTGGCCAAGACGTATTGATGCGGCGCCAGACCAACACTTTCGCGAAACATCCGGGCGAAGTGATAGGGCGACAACGCGCACTGCGCCGCCAGTTGGCCGATGCTCAATGGCTCGGCCAGTTGCTGCTCGATGGTCTCGACCAACTGCCGACGTTGATACGCCGCCAACCCGCCTTTCAGTGGCAAACCGTCGCGTTTGCCGACCTGACTGAGCACGGCATGATCGAGCAATTCATTGGCCAGGCTGCTGGTGAGCAGGCGCTCGCCCGGTTCGGCCCAGTTGAGTTTTAACAATTGATGAAAGCGCCCGGTCTGCTGTGCGTCGTCCAGGAACGTGAACTCGCGCAATTGCAGGGTGCGCGGTTCTTTATCCAGCAAATGAATGCAGCCCAGCGCGAATTGCTCCTGACTCACGTACACGTGGGCCAGGCGAATCGCGCCATTAATCACCCAGGCCGACGCATGCTCAGCGGGCAATACGCAGAGTTTGCCCGGCGCGCCTTTGGTGCCCGGTTGTTCCCGGCGAAACGTGCCGGTGCCGCCCGAGATGTAGCACGACAACGTGTGGTGGGTCGGGGCTTGGTAGTCGCGGGCGTCGTGATGGTTGCTCCAAAGGGCTGCGGCCATGCCGTCACCGAGCTCGGCACTGTGCTCAAGGCGAGCATTGGGCGAGCGGCTCATGGATTGAAACACTTGCAGGGTATCGAAAGCAGGCATGGTCAGTTCTCCAACGTTTTGCATCCTACTCCTGCGTGTGCGCACTGCCAGCCCTGCGCCCAACAAAAGCGCAAGAATCTGCAAGTGCGCCCACGGGCGCGGATTCACACTGAGGTCCACCTTCAGGAGCGCGCCATGAACCTATCGTTATATGTGTTGACCGTGTTGATTTGGGGCACCACCTGGATCGCCCTCAAGTTGCAACTGGGTGTGGTGGCGATTCCGGTGTCCATCGTGTATCGCTTTGGGCTGGCGGCACTGGTGCTGTTTGCGCTGTTGTTGCTCAGCCGCACATTGCAGGTCATGAACCGGCGCGGGCACCTGATATGCCTGGCGCAGGGGCTGTGCCTGTTTTGCGTGAACTTCATGTGTTTTTTAACCGCCAGCCAATGGGTGACCACCGGTTTGATCGCGGTGGTGTTTTCCACCGCCACGCTGTGGAACGCGTTGAACGCGCGGATCTTCTTCAAGCAGAAAATCGCCCGTAACGTGCTGCTGGGCGGTGGTTTGGGGTTGACCGGACTGGGCTTTCTGTTCTGGCCCGAGGTGAGTGCACACACCGCAACCCCTGAGACGATGTTGGGCCTGGGGTTGGCCTTGCTGGGTACGATGTGTTTTTCGGCAGGCAACCTGCTGTCGAGCCTGCAACAAAAGGCCGGCCTCAAACCCCTGACCACCAACGCCTGGGGCATGCTGTATGGCGCCAGCCTGCTGGCGCTGTACTGCGTGATAAGGGGCATCCCGTTCGACATGGAATGGAACACCCGTTATATCGGCTCGTTGCTGTACCTGGTGATCCCCGGATCGGTGATCGGCTTTACCGCGTACTTGACGCTGGTGGGGCGCATGGGCCCGGAACGCGCCGCCTATTGCACGGTGCTGTTCCCGTTGGTGGCGCTCAACGTGTCGGCCTTCGCCGAGGGGTATCAGTGGACAGCACCGGCCTTGATGGGGCTGGTGCTGGTGATGCTTGGCAACGTGCTGGTGTTTCGCAAGCCCGCCCGGCCGGTGTTGCAGGCCAAAGTGGCTTGAGGCTGCCCGGCGTCAGCCTTTGAACACCTGCGGGTTGACCAGATCCTGCGGCCGCTCGCCGAGCAACGCGCTGCGCAAGTTAGCCAGCGCGCGCTGGGCCATGGCGTCGCGGGTTTCGTGGGTCGCGGAGCCGATATGGGGCAGGGTGACGGCGTTCTTGAGCTGGAACAGGGGCGAGTCGCTGAGCGGCTCTTTTTCGTACACATCCAGCCCGGCCCCGCGAATCGTGCCATGTTGCAGGGCGTGGACCAGCGCGGCTTCGTCCACCACGGGGCCACGGGAAATATTCACTAAAATGGCGCTGGGCTTCATCAGCTGCAACTCACGCTGACCGATCAGGTGACGGGTCTTCTCGCTCAATGGCACCACCAGGCACACGAAGTCAGCTTCGGCCAGCAACTGCTCAAGGCTGCGGTATTGCGCGCCCAGTTCGTGCTCAAGGTCGGTCTTGCGGCTGTTGCCGCTGTAGAGGATCGGCATGTTGAACCCCAAACGGCCCCGGCGTGCCACCGCCGCGCCGATATTGCCCAGGCCGACGATGCCCAGCGTTTTGCCATGCACATCGCAACCGAACAGCGCGGGCGGCACGCTGGCCTGCCATTGACCGGCCTTGGTCCAGGCGTCCAGTTCTGCGACACGCCGGGCGCTGCTCATGATCAGGGCGAAGGCCAAGTCCGCCGTGCTTTCGGTGAGCACGTCCGGGGTGTTGGTGAGCATGATCCCGCGTTCGTTGAAGTAGTCGACGTCGTAATTGTCGTAACCCACTGAGACGCTGGACACCACTTCCAGCTGCGTGGCGTTTTCCAGCTGCTGGCGGCCCAATTTGCGCCCGACGCCGATCAAACCGTGGGCGTGGGGCAGGGCCTGATTGAACTGTTCATTGATGTCGCCCAGCTTGGGGTTGGGCGCGATGACGTTGAAGTCCTGTTGCAGGCGCTCGATCATCTCGGGGGTGACGCGGCTGAAGGCGAGAACGGTTTTCTTTGTGCTGGAAAGGCTCATCGGAACAAGGCTCATCGGCTGGCGGGAATGTGAGCACGCTAACATTCATGGCCGAAGATTGCAGCGTTTCAAGCCCTTCCCGATCCTCCCTCGCGGGGGGAGAGGATCAGGGGGGGGCTGGCTGCGGGTCAGCTGTACGTCGCCAACTCTGTCTGATGCGCGGTCAAAATTTCCGGCAGCGAACCGCGCAGGTATTCCACCCACGTTTTGATCTTCGCATCCAGGTACTGGCGCGACGGATAGATGGCGTACAGGTTCAGTTCCTGCGAGCGGTACTGGGGCAGCATGCGCACCAGGGTGCCGTTGCGCAGGCCGTCGATGGCCGCATACACCGGCAATACGCCCACCCCCATGCCACTGGTGATCGCGGTTTTCATCGCGTCAGCCGAGTTGACCAAAAACGGTGAGGTGTTAATCAGCACCATTTCCTGGCCTTCAGGGCCGTCGAACACCCATTTATCCAGCGGAATGACCGGGCTGACCAGCCGCAGGCAGGCGTGGTTGAGCAGGTCGCTGGGTTTGGTCGCGGTGCCGTTGGCTTTCACGTAACCGGGCGAGGCACACACAATGCTGTAGGTAATGCCCAGACGCTGGGACACAAACCCCGAGTCCGGCAGCTCACTGGCCAGCACGATGGACACGTCATAGCCTTCGTTGAGCAAGTCCGGAACGCGGTTGGCCAGGGTCAGGTCGAAGGTTACGTCCGGGTGGGTCTTGCGATAGCGGGCAATGGCGTCGATCACAAAGTGCTGACCGATGCCGGTCATGGTGTGCACTTTCAATTGCCCGGCAGGGCGCGAGTGGGCGTCGCTGGCCTCGGCTTCGGCTTCTTCTACATAGGCCAGGATTTGCTCGCAGCGCAGCAAGTAGCGTTTACCGGCTTCGGTCAGGGCGATGCGCCGGGTGGTGCGGTTCAGTAAGCGGGTTTGCAGGTGGGCCTCAAGGTTCGAGACCGCGCGCGACACGTTAGCGGTAGTGGTATCCAGCATGGCGGCTGCCGCCGTAAAACTTCCGGCTTCAGCCACGCAACTGAACGCGCGCATGTTTTGCAAGGTGTCCATGGGGTGCTCTCAGAGGGCAATAAAAGGGACAACAACAACGTAGACAGCAACAAATTGTGACATGAAGTTTCAGTGTTTACCGAGGCTTATGCATTCGACCAACGGATTATCCTGATAACGGTAATAAAGATTCACAGTTATGCCAGCTTATCGTTGCGTGTGCCAACCCATAGACTTATCCGACTCAAGCCTTCTCCCCCTCATGCAGGAATTTGCAGCAGTGCCGCGTCGCATCAGCAGAGAGCTTAAAGCCCTCAGTGTTCTGGCTTTATCGTTAGCATTAAACGGCTGTATCGGTTTCGGTGGCATCGGCCCCAAAAGCCAGATGATGTCCGCCAATACCCTGGCCACGGACGAAGCGATTCAAGACGCCGCTAAAGACGCAAACTGGCCCAGGGCCCAGTGGTGGCACGCCTATGGCGACCCCCAACTGGATGCCTGGATCAGCCTCGCGGTGCAGGGCAGCCCCACCATGGCCATGGCCGCCGCCCGTGTGCGTCAGGCCAAAGCCATGGCGGGTGTGGCCGAGTCTGCCGAGTCGCTGCAAATCAATGGTGAATCGACGCTCAAACGTCATAACTGGCCGTCCGACCCCTTCTATGGGCCGGGCGCGCTGGATAACGCCACCACCTGGGACAACAACGCGGCGCTGGGCTTCAGTTTTGCCCTCGACCTGTGGGGCCGCGAAAGCAATGCCACCGAACAGGCCGTGGACATGGCGCACATGAGTGCCGCCGAAGCCCGCCAGGCCCAGCTCGAATTGCAGAACAACGTGATCCGCGCCTACATCCAGTTGTCGCTGCATTACGCCCAGCTCGACA
This sequence comes from Pseudomonas sp. WS 5071, assembly GCF_012985765.1. Classification (NCBI taxonomy): domain Bacteria; kingdom Pseudomonadati; phylum Pseudomonadota; class Gammaproteobacteria; order Pseudomonadales; family Pseudomonadaceae; genus Pseudomonas; species Pseudomonas sp. WS 5071. Next base: position 143,456 of record NZ_JAAQWY010000005.1, read on the forward strand.
TCATCGAGTCGACCCTGCACCAGCAGGAGCAAATTCTCGACCTGGCGCAAAAACGCCTGGATGGCGGCATCGGCACGCATTTTGAAGTGAGTCAGGCGCAAGCCCCGCTGCCGGAAATTCACCGTCAGATCGATGCGCAGGAAGAAGAAATTGCCTTGACCCGAAACCAGTTGGCCGCATTGGCCGGTAAAGGTCCGGGCGAGGGCGCCCGATTGAAGCGCCCGACACTGGCGTTGGGCACCGCCCTCAAATTGCCGTCTGCCTTGCCTGCCGAGTTGCTCGGCCAACGGCCTGACGTGGTCGCCAGCCGCTGGGAAGTCGCCGCTCAAGCACGCGGCATTGACGTCGCCCATGCCGGTTTTTACCCCAACGTCGATCTGGTGGGCAGCATCGGTTTCATGGCCACCGGCGGCGGGGCGCTGGAGTTCCTGACCGGTAAAAAACTCACTTACAACGTGGGCCCGGCCATCACGTTACCGATCTTCGATGGCGGCCGATTGCGCTCCGAATTGGGGGTGGCTTCAGGCGGGTATGACATGGCCGTGGCCAAGTACAACCAGACCCTGGTCACTGCGCTCAAGGGCATTTCCGATCAACTGATCAAACGTGAGTCGATGGAAAAACAGCAAGCATTCGCCGCCGAGTCGGTTGAAGCGGCGCAGAAAACCTACGACATCGCCATGGTCGCCTTCCAGCGCGGCCTGACCGACTACCTCAACGTGCTCAACGCACAAACCCTGCTGTTCAAACAGCAGCAGATTCAGCAGCAGGTTCAGGCCGCGCGCCTGAGTGCCCATGCCGAGCTGGTGACGGCGCTGGGTGGCGGCCTGGGGGCGGGCAACGACGTGCCCAAGGACGACCGCTATGTCCCGGACAAACCGCCAGCGGTGATGGCGATTTTCAACCATTGATCTTCGTTCGCCTTCCATGACTTCCAAACCCCTGATGGCTAACGCTGAGAGCCTATAGATGAACCATTTGCCCGCCCCGGTACGCTGGCTGTATTCGCTGGAATGGCGCCGAGGCTTTTTTGACTGGGCACGCAGCGATGGCGTGACCTGGGTGCATATTTTCAAAGTACTGGTCGCGGCGTTTCTGACCCTGTGGCTGGCCATGCGCCTGGAGTTGCCGCAGCCGCGTACCGCGATGATCACCGTGTTCATCGTGATGCAACCGCAGAGCGGTCAGGTGTTCGCTAAAAGCTTTTATCGCTTTTTGGGCACCCTGACCGGGTCGGCCGTGATGGTGGCGCTGATCGCGCTGTTCGCGCAAAACACCGCCTTGTTTCTCGGTGCCATGGCGATCTGGGTCGGCATTTGCTCGGCCGGTGCCGCGCGCTGCCGTAACTTTCGCGCCTATGGCTTTGTACTGGCCGGGTACACCGCGGCGATGGTGGGCTTGCCCGCGCTGGCGCACCCCGATGGCGCGTTCATGGCCGCCGTGTGGCGGGTGCTGGAAATCTCGCTCGGCATCCTCTGCTCCACCGTGATCAGTGCCGCGATTTTGCCGAAAACCGCAGGCGCGGCGATGCACAACGCCTTGTACCAGCGCTTCGGTGTGTTCGCCGGATTCGTGGCCCAGGGCTTGCGCGGCCAGTCCACCCAGCAAGACTACGAAGCCAGCAACGTGCGTTTCATTGGCGAAAGTGTCGGGCTCGAAGGCATGCGCAGCGTGACCGTCTTCGAAGACCCGCACATGCGCCGCCGCAGCGGTCGCCTGAGCCGCCTGAACAGCGAGTTCATGGCCATCACCACGCGCTTCAATGCGCTGCACCAATTGCTGGCCCGTCTGCGCAGCCGTGGCGTGGTGCAAGTGGTGGGCGCCATTGAGCCGGAGCTGGAGCTGCTGGCGCAGTTGCTCGACACCTACAGCGGCCGTTCGCTGACCGACAAGGACGCCGCCGTGCTGGCCGAACAACTGGCGGCGTTCAAGGCCGGTTTGCCGGAGCACGTGCGCAACCTGCGGGTCCAGTTTCTGGAAACCGACCCCAGCCCTTCGGACTTTCTGGACTTCAACACCGCTTATGAGCTGTTGTACCGGTTTGTCGACGACATGCTCAGCTACGCACTGACCCACGCTTCGCTGGCCGATCACACCCACGAGCGCGAGCGCTGGGATCAGCCCTTCATCTCGCAAACCAACTGGTGGTCGGCGGCGGCCTCGGGCATACGGGCCTCGTTCATTCTGGTGGTGCTGGGCACGTACTGGGTGATGACGGCCTGGCCCAGCGGCGCCACCATGACCCTGATTGCCGCCGCCACAGTGGGCCTGTCGGCGGCGACGCCCAACCCCAAGCGCATGGCTTTTCAAATGGCCTGCGGGACGTTCATCGGTGCGGTGGTGGGTTTTTTCGAGATGTTCTTCGTGCTGCCCCACATCGACGGTTTCCCGTTGCTGTGCCTGGTGCTGACCCCGGTGATCATGCTCGGCTCATTCCTGACATCGCGTGCCAATTACGCCGGGGTCGGGCTGGGGTTGTTGATCTTTTTCAGCACCGGCTCAGTGCCCGACAACCTGACCGTTTACAACCCGTACCAGTTCATCAACGACTACATCGCCATGGTCATCGGCATGCTGGTCTGCGCCGCTGCTGGCGCAATCATCCTGCCGCCTAACAGCCGCTGGTTATGGAGCCGTCTGGAGCAAGACCTGCGCGAGCAAGTGGTGTACGCCATCAGCGGCAAGTTGAAAGGCTTGAGCTCCAGCCTCGAAAGCCGCACCCGCGACCTGATGAATCAGGCCTACGGTTTGGCCGCCGGTCAGCCGCAGGTGCAACGGACCTTGTTGCGCTGGATGTTCGTGGTGCTGGAAGTGGGCCACGCGATTATCGAATTGCGTAAAGAACAAGCGATTTTGCCGATTCACCCGGCCTACGCCGAATCTCAGCCCTGGCGCCAGGCGATCCGCGTCATGGGCCGGGCCTTGGTGCGCCTGTTTATCAGCCCCGGCGAAAGCAACCTGGAACGCGCCCTGATCGCCGTGGACCACGCCATCAGCCGGGTGCAGGCCACCGACGAACCGTTTGCCCGCAACTTCGACACCTCGGCGTTGGTCCGGGTGCAAAGCTACCTGCACTTCATTCGTACCTCACTGCTGGATCCGCAATCGCCGCTGGCCGCCTACGCGCAGCCGCAAGGACTTGAACATGCCTCGTGAAATCGCCTTCCACGGCGTCTATATGCCCACCATGACCCTGATGTTTTTTATCGCGGCGGGGTTGGCGTGGGGCTTTGACCGACTGTTTTCCGGCTACGACCTGTACCGCTTCTTCTGGCACCCGGCGCTGCTGCGCCTGAGCCTGTTTGCTTGTCTTTTTGGCGCCATGGCGCTCACTGTTTACCGTTGAGACCGATCCGATGAAAAAGTTCTTCAGCCTGCTTGCCACCTTGCTGGTTTTGGCCCTTGCAATATGGATCGGCCGAACCCTGTGGGTGCATTACATGAACACCCCCTGGACCCGCGACGGCCGCGTGCGCGCCGACATCATCAACGTCGCGGCGGACGTCAACGGTTACGTGGTCAACGTGCCGGTCAAGGACAACCAGTTGGTGAAAAAGGGCGACGTGTTGCTGGAAATCGACCCCGAGCACTACGAAATTGCCGTTAAACAGGCCCAGTCGCTGGTGGCTTCGCGCAAGGCCACGTGGGAGATGCGCAAGCTCAACGCCCATCGCCGGGCGGACATGGACAACCTGGTGATCTCAAAAGAAAACCGTGACGACGCCACCAACATCGCGGACTCGGCCCTGGCCGATTACCAGCACGCGCTGGCCCAGCTCGATGCCGCGCTGCTGAACCTCAAACGCACCCAAGTACTGGCCACGGTCGATGGTTACGTCACCAACCTGAATGTGCACCGGGGCGACTACGCCCGGGTCGGTGACCCGAAAATGGCGGTGGTCGATAAAGACTCGTTCTGGGTGTATGGCTTCTTCGAAGAAACCAAACTGCCGCACATCCGCGTGGGCGATAAAGCCGAACTGCAAATGATGAGTGGCGAAGTGCTCAAAGGTCACGTCGAGAGCATCTCGCGCGGCATCTACGACCGGGACAACCCCGAAAGCCGCGAGTTGGTGGCCGACGTCAACCCGACATTCAACTGGGTGCGTCTGGCCCAGCGGGTGCCCGTGCGTATCCACATCGACGAAATCCCCGAGGGGTTCCTGCTCGCTGCCGGCACCACCTGTACCGTGATCGTGCAACAGGATGACGTGGACACGCATCCCGAGCACTAAGGGGCTGTGCGCCTACCACCTATAGCCAGCGACGCGGCTTGCCATGACGCGGGAACACACCCTGAGGGTTAACCCGCGACAAACGTCTCATGCAGATGACGCCACAGCAACGTGCCGTAAGCGTCTTGCTCAAACACAGCGGTGGCCCGCCGATCGGTTCGGTTGCCGTTGTGTTCTTCCTGCACTTCGCGGTAACCGATGACCGCCCCCCCTGCGTATAAGGCGATGCCTTGAAATTCGCTGAGGGTGATGACCAGCCCCGGGCGTGCCCCGCGCAACTGTTCAAACAGGGCTTCCATGCTACTTAAATTGAGCGTATTGCCGCTGGGCGTGATCATCGAAAACTGTGCTGAGAAGCGGGCAAGCAACGTGGGCAGTACGCCCGGTTCCAGCCCGCAAAACCAGCCTTCAATCTCGACGTGGGTTTCTTGGACCAGGTCGAAGTAGCGCGAGTAGTCAGTCATCACATTCTCTTGAGTCAGGGCGCCAGCAAGGCCAGCACGCGTGGAGTATTGAGGCGTAAAGCGGGAATGAGCGGCACCAGCGTCATGCCAGCGCCGATGGCAAAGCATAGGGCAAAGGCGTGGGACGTCGAGGTGATGCTGCTCAAGGCACTGAACAGGCCCATCATCAGCGCCGGGCCCAGCAGAAAGCTCAACTGCCGGTTGAGGTTCCAGAGCGCGCTGGCGGGTGCCATGTGTTCAGCGGATACGTCAATGAAGGCGGTGTTCTGTGCTGTGCTGCTGCACAGGCTGCCGCCAAACCCCATCAGCGCGTAAAGCGCCATGGGCAACCAGAGGGGGCCGTCCTGCAGCTGGATCAACAAGGCGATGCCGAGTGCCTGCGCGCTCATGCCTGCCAGCAACAAGGGTTTGGGCCCCCACCGATTGAACCGGTAGCGGCTCAGGGCAATACCCAGTGCGGACGCCAGCGCCCAGGGCAGCATCAGCGCACCGGTCTGTGCCGGGCCGTAACCCAACTGATGCACATACAAAATGCTCACCAGCTGTGTGCCCATGAAAATCCCCGGAATGCACAGGTACGTCAGCATCGCGACGCGCAGCAGCGGGCTTTTGAGCAGGTGCGCCAGGGTCGCCAGCCGCACCGGCGCAGGCCGTGCCGATTGAGTGACGGGCCGGACCCAGCACTGCGTCAGTATCAGTGCAATCAGCGCCAGCGGCAGGTTGGCATAAAACACCCAGCGCCATGACGTCGCCTCTACCACCCAGCCGCCCAGCACCGGTGACAGGGCCGGCACCATCAGGGCCACCAGCAGGATGACCGATGTCAGCCGCGCCCGCTCATGGGGGCGAGATTCGCGATACACCATGGCTTGTCCCACCGGGATCAACAACCCGCCGCCCAGCCCTTGCAGCAGGCGCCAGCCGATCAGCGTTTCAATCGAGGTCGCTTGCGCCACCCCCCAGGTCGCCGCCGTAAACACCCCCAGTGAAATCAGAAGCAGGCGCTTTTCGCCCACCACGGCTGCCAGCCACACACTGGGCAGAATAATCAGGGTCAGGCCCAACATGTAGGCATTACCGATCCAGGCCAGTTGCGATACCGATGCCTGCAGATCCACACCGATTTGCGGGTAGGCAATCGACACGGCAAACATGTTCACCAGATCCAGCGCAAAGCTCAGCAGGTACACCGCGGCGATTTTAGTGCGATAGGCCATGACCGCCTCCTTTATCCGAGGCCGCACAGTAGGCGTCTTTTAGGGCTGGAGGAACGGGGTATGCGCTGCTAGATTGTCAAAATATTTTTGACAATAGGTGGCATTTGGCGTGGTCAGTCTTGATCGTTTCGACACTTTCAAAGCCGTGGTGGAAGCCGGTTCCCTGACCGCGGCGGCTGATTTGCTGGGGCAGACCCGGGCCGTGGTCAGCTTCACCATCAAGCGCCTGGAGGCTGAACTGGGCGTCACCTTGCTCACCCGCAACACTCGGCGGCTGGCGCTGACAGAAGCGGGCGAACGTTTTTATGTGCGCTGTTTGAGCATGCTGGAAGCGGCGCAACTGGCCATCGACGAAGCCCGTGGCGAACACACCGGGCTCAAGGGCACGCTGCGCGTGACCACCACGGTGGAATATGCGCTGGCCAGCGTGGTGCCTGCGCTGGAAGTGTTTGGCGCGTTGCACCCCGATCTCACGGTGCACCTGTCGACGTCATCGACCCACGCTGACTTGATCTCCGAGCGCTTCGATGTGGCCCTGCGCTTGGGCCGCATCCTCGACTCCAGCCACCGCGCCGTGCAATTGAGCACCTTCGAGATTTTACCGGTGGCGTCACCGGGGTTTGTGCGGACTCAGCCGCCCATCGACAGCGTGCGGGCACTGGAGCACACCCCGTGGCTGGCGCATGGTCGGGTGGGGGAATTGAATGTGACGGAACGCAGCACGGGTGCGGTTCGGCCCTACGCGCCCGCCCCCGACAAGGTGCGCCTCAAGGCCGATCACGCCTCGGTGCTGCGGGCGTTTGCACTGAGCGGGCAGGGCGTGGCGATTCTGACCGACTGGTTGATTGACGATGACTTGCGAAGCGGCCGCTTGGTGCACGTGTTGCCGCAGTGGCAGTTCACCCCCCAAGGCGTGTATGCGTTGTACCCCGACACCCGCCACTTGCCCCTCAAGGTGCGGGCATTTATCGACTTTATGAAAAACCGCGAGGCGGGTTCAGACCGAAACGTTTCATAAGGATATTTTGCAGCAGCCAGCGCGGCATCAGCGCGGCCAGCAGCGGCAGGGCGCGACTGCCGTTGCCGTAACGCAACAAGGCCGGTGGCCGGGGCTTGCGGCTGGCCTTGAAAACCACCTGCGCCAATGCCGCGACCGGGGTCGGGTTGTCTTGCGATGCCGTGGCGCGGGCGCGAATCCCCTCACGCATCGGCCACCACGGCGAATCCTCGGCGATCAACACTTCAGCACAGGCGCTGGCGTTTTTTGCAAAGTGGGTGTCGATGGCGCCGGGCTGTACTTCCATCACCCGCACCCCCAGCGGTGCCAGCTCCATGCGCATGGCTTCGCTCAAGGCGTGTACGGCTGCTTTCGACGCGCAGTACGCCCCGGCAAACGGCGTGACCAGCACCCCTGAAACGCTGCCGATATTAACTACCAGCCCGCGGTTGCTGCGCAGCGGCTCCAGCAGGGATTGGGTCATGCCCACAATCGAGAACACATTGGTTTCAAATTGCAATTGCAGTGCCTCAACACCGCCGTCGAGCACGGGGCCCATGGCGCCATAGCCAGCGTTGTTGATCAACACGTCCAGGCCTTGGCCGTGCTGCTTGATGCGCTTGCTCAGCCGGTCGACGTCAAGGCTGTCGTTGACATCCAGTTGCACGGCGACAAAGCCATCGGCCTTTAATTGCGCCACATCGGCCGTTTTGCGGGCTGTGGCCCACACCTCATAACCGGCGTGTTTATAGGCATCCGCCAGGGCGCGGCCAATGCCGCTGGAACAGCCAGTGATTAAAACGAGGGGCATCAAAACGTCCTTGAGAGCGGCTAAAAAAGATCAGTTGGAAAAACTGCCTTGCAGGCGTTCAGCCCGAAATTCCAGGGTTTGCGCACGGTAACCGGCACGCAACGGCGGCAAGGGCAAGCAATCGTGCCACACCGCGCCTGCTTGCAGTTCACCCGGCCCACGGTAACGCGGGGCAGTGTAGAGGTTGTCGGCCAGGTTGACCGTATCTCCCGGCGCATAAGCCGCCACGCGCCAGCCCAGTTCAAGCAAGGGCACATCGTTGCCATTACGCAGGGTCAGGCTCAGGGGACGGTCGGCCGGGCACTGCTCGGGCGCATACACCATGCGCAGTTCCAGGCGGGCCAATTGTTGGGCTTCACGGTGATCGAGCCAGGCGACCGAAGCGGCCACAACCGCCAGCCCCGCCACGGCTGCCAGTGAAACCGGCAAGGCTTTGGACGGGTAGCGCAGCAGCAGGACCAACCAGGTGATGATCAGTAGAACGCCGATAAGCATGACGCTCGCCTCGCAGAGAGTGGAGGGACATCCTACTGAAGCTTAGGTGGGAATGGCGAATTCGGATGACACCAAGGCCGGCCCTCACCGCGCCCTCTCCATTAGGGAGAGGGCCGGGGTGAGGGCAGGCGGCCGGGCAAGTAACGCGCTTACTGCGCAATCGTCTTGACTGACACGCCACGTTCAACGGGCGTCGAGCGACCGTACACGTCTTCAAACCGCTCGATGTCGTCTTCACCCAAATAGCTGCCGGACTGCACTTCGATGATTTCCAGCGGGATTTTCCCCGGGTTGCGCAGGCGGTGTACCGAAGCAATCGGGATGTAGGTGGACTGGTTTTCGGTCAGCAGGAATACGTTTTCGTCACAGGTCACTTCCGCCGTGCCCGACACCACAATCCAGTGTTCGGCGCGGTGGTGGTGCATTTGCAACGACAGGCAGGCCCCCGGCTTGACCGAGATGTGCTTGACCTGGAAGCGCCCGCCCATGTCCACCGAGTCGTACGACCCCCACGGACGATAAACTTCGCAGTGGTTCTGGGTTTCGCTGCGACCCTGTTCGTTCAGGGTGTTGACCATCTGTTTGACACCCTGAACCTTGTCTTTGTGGGCAATCATCATCGCGTCTTTGGTTTCCACCACCACGATGTTGTCCAGGCCGATCACCGACACCAGTTTGCCGTTGCCATGGATCATGCAGTTGGTGCTGTCCTGAATCACCACGTCGCCTTTGCTCACGTTGCCATTGGCGTCTTTCTCATTGACATCCCACAGCGACGACCAGCAGCCCACATCGCTCCAACCGGCCGTCAACGGCACGACGCAGGCGCGCTGGGTTTTTTCCATCACGGCGTAGTCAATCGAGTTGTCCGGGCAGCAGGCGAATGTGGCGTCGTCGATGTCCACGGTGTCGGCGTCTTGCTGGCTGCGTTCCAGGGTCAGCAGGCAGGTGTCGTAGATGTCCGGATCGTGTTTTTTCAGTTCTTCCAGAAAGCGGCTGGCGCGGAACATGAACATGCCGCTGTTCCAGAAATAGCCGCCACTTTTGACGAATTCGGCAGCCCGCTTGGCGTCGGGTTTTTCAACAAAGGAGGCAACACGGCTCACGCCTTCGGGCAGCAGGGCGTCGGCGGTGGACTTGATGTAGCCATAACCGGTCTCAGGTTTGAGCGCAGGAACCCCAAACAGCACCATTTCGCCGCGTTCGGCAGCCACGGTGGCCAGCGCGAGGGCGCGTTGCAGGGCTTTCTGGTCTTCCAGCACGTGGTCGGCCGGCAGCACCAGCATCAACTCGTCGCGGCCTTCGTTAATCAGCATCATCGCGGTCAGGGCAACAGCGGGCGCCGTGTTACGGCCGAACGGCTCCATCAGGATGCGTTGGGTGTCCAGCTGGCGAGCCGCCAACTGTTCATTGACGATGAAACGGTGCTCCTTGTTGCACACCACGATCGGCGCGTCCATGCCGTCAAACACCAGGCGCTCAAGGGTTTGCTGAAACAGGGTCTGCTCGCCGGTCAGGGCCAGAAACTGCTTGGGGAACTGCTTGCGCGACAAAGGCCACAGACGCGAACCGCTACCACCTGAAAGAATTACCGGAATCATGTTGTCTCTCCAAAAACTGAAATAGTTGTGTCTGATGGCGCGAGGCTCGCTCGCGCCGGCACAGAGCAAAAAATTGAATTAACGGGTAGAAACCGGGCGCTTGACCCACGTCGGCGACACGCTGCTGCCGTTGCCGGTGACGTACAGCACCGCGGCTTCACCGCGCTCCAGGGCGACAGGTTTGAGGTCGCTGACTTTCTTGTCGCCCTCAAACAGCGCGAAGCTGACTTTCACCGGATTGATTTCACGCTCGCCACGGCCCTTGGCAGCCACGGCCTTGACCACATCTGTCTTGCCGTCAGCGGTTTTGAGCGTCAGCGCCTTGTCAGTCAGGTTCTGTACGCGGACCAGGGATTTTTGCTTGTTCTTGAACGGCGGCTCTTCGATCAGTTGCGGTTGGCCGCTGCCGGTATTGACCAGGGTGTAGTAGTGGTCGGCGCTCAGTTTGACCGGCAGGTTGTGGCTGCCGACTTTGGCGCTGTAGTCACCTTGTGGCAGAAAGCTGAAATCGCTGCTGCCTTGTGCCGCAACGTCGTTGAGCGCGGTATTGCCAACGGTGGCGCTGACGGGCTGGTTGCTGGCGTTGAACATGCGCACAAAGCTGGAGCCCTTGGGCGCGGTCGGGCCGTAGAGGGCGGCATCGCCACCGGCCCAGGCGTGTAACGACAGCAGGCTCATGCCCGCGATCAAGGCAAATGATTTGGCGAGACGACGTGGAGCAGGTGTGAACGGCATGGTTTTAATAGTCATCAGTCGAACCTCTCTTTCAGTGTTGCGCCCGGTTGGGCGTCTCGGATTTCGGCGTATTTTGTGCCAGTTGCGGTTGGCGTGCGCCCGCTTCTTTCAAGGTCGCGACCCACTGCGGGTCGGCATCACCGATCTCGTTGTCCACCGGCAGGTAACGCTCGGGGAACTCCCAAATCAGCACCTGTGGCGGGGTGTTCTTGAAGGCATCGCTTTTGAGGTAAGCGAGCATCGGCAGGATCGGACCGTGGCCGTCCTTGGAGTCGTTGATCACGTCGCTGCGCAGTGCCTGTTTCAGGGCGCCGACGAAGTTCCAGTTGGGGTTGGCGCTGTAGCTGGTACCCACCAGCGTGACGGGCACTTCGCTGTCAGCGAACAACGCGTCTTCGCTGTCTGCCTCGGCGTTGGCCGCGCGGGTGCTGCGTTTTTCCAGCGGCTCGGAAGGCGGCATCAGGTTGCTGAACAGCGGGTCCATGGGCAGGAAGCGCTCAAGGTCGCCATTGTGCTGTTCGGTTTTTTCGGCCTCGGTCACAAACTGTTGCGGTTCACCGCTCAGGGGGAACTGGCTGCCAATCGCAGCGGCCAGTTGCTGGGCCGCGACCTGTGCGCCATCGGGTGTCCAGTGCGTATCGGTGCGCAGGAAGACTTGCGCGCCGCCTTGTTTGGCCTGTTGCAGCGGGCCCAGCAAGTCGGGGGCAATGATCTGGCTGGCCGCCAGTTGCGCATGGAAGTCACGGTACAGATCGGCGTGAATGCTGGCCGGTCGCTCGTCACCCATGTGCTCGGGGTACAGGCGCACCTTGGACGGCACCACCGCCATCACCAGCTTCACCCCTTGGGCTTTCAAGGTTTGGCGCACGCCTTCGACCAGCGCGTAGTTGTCGGCCACGTTTTGCTCGGCGTTGGGCCACGGCTTGAACTCTTCATCGCTGAACAACCAGTGGTTGCGGCCCAGCACCACGCCGGGGCGGCCTTCATTGAACAGGGTGAAATCCAGCGCTGCCCACAGGTTGGTGCCCAACCGCTTGATCGGGAACTCGTCGTCATAGTGGGTCTCGACGGCTTTGCTCCAGCGACCGTTCAGCACGGTGGCGTCGTCGGTGGTGTTAAAGCCCATAAAGCTGCGCAATGAAATCAGCCCCAGGCCCAGCAGCAAGGCGCAGAAAAAGGCGACGTAGACGATGCGTAATGTTCGATTCATGGTCGGCTCCCCTTAGAACTGGAAGTACAGGAACGGCGAGAAGCTTTGCGCCGAGAGTTTGAGAATCGAGGCGATGAACAGCAGCACGATCACGGTGCGCATTGCGTAGCGCGGCCAGTCGGCCACCCAGAACGCCGGTTGCACGCTGGCTTCTGTGCCCACGGTGTAGCCCGGCAAGTGCAGGCTGCCGGGGGCGTCGCCGGGTACGGCTTTGATCAAGCCCGGTTGCGCGGTGGCCGGGCCATCGGCCTCGGTGTTGCGCGGGGCGTTGGGCGTGCTGTACAGGTCGCGCAGGCCGAAGAACGCCAGCGTCAGGTAAGCCACCACCAGCGTGGCGACTTGCAGGCCGGTGAGGTTGGCGCGGTTGAGTTCCGACAGCGACCATTCCCCGAAGCTGAACATGGCGCCGTACATGCGACCGGCCACGTGCAGGTTTTCGGCCCGGAAGATCACCCAGCCCATGACCACCAGCAGGAAGGTCAGCGCCCAGCGGATCGGGTTCAGCGCGCGCGGCGTGGTGTTGATGCCCAGCGCTTTTTCAATCGCCAGCCACATGCCGTGCCAGGCGCCCCACACGATGTAGGTGATGTTTGCGCCATGCCACAGACCGCCCAGCAACATGGTCAGGAACAGGTTGCGGTAGGTGATAAGCGTGCCTTTGCGGTTGCCGCCCAGGGTGATGTAGAGGTAGTCACGCAGCCAGGTGGAGAGGCTGATGTGCCAGCGACGCCAGAACTCGGTGATCGACTGACTGATGTACGGCTGTTTGAAGTTCTCCATGAAGCGGAAACCCATCATCAAGCCCAAACCGATGGCCATGTCGCTGTAGCCCGAAAAGTCGAAATACAGTTGCGCGGTGTAGGCCAGCGCGCCGAGCCAGGCATCGCCGGTGGTCGGGTTTTGCAAGGCGAAGCAATGATCGGCCACCACCGCCAGCGTGTCGGCGATAAAGACTTTTTTGATGAAACCCTGCATGAACCGCGTGGCGCCCTCGCTGAACTTGTCGAGGGTGTGGGTGCGGTTGTTGAACTGGTCGGCCAGGTCGCGAAAGCGCAGCACGGGCCCGGCGATCAAGTGCGGGAAGATGGCAACAAAAGCCGCAAAATCGATCAGGTTGCGGGTGGCCGGGGTGTCGCCGCGGTACACGTCGATGATGTAGCTGATGGACTCGAAGATGTAGAACGAGATGCCGATCGGCAACAGCACGTGGGTGAGGATAAACGGGTCGAGCCCGACCGAACCCATCATCGCGTTGATGCTGTCGACGCCGAAATTGGCGTACTTGAAGTAGCCCAGAATCCCCAGGTCAATGACCACACCCAGCAACAGCCAGCGTTGCGCGGGTTTGGTGCGTACCCCGGCGGCACCGACCTTGAGGCCGATCCAGTAGTTCCAGACGGTGACCCCGATGAACAGGGCCAGAAAGTCCACTCGCCACCAGGCATAGAACACGTAGCTGGCGACCAGCAGCAACAGGTTGCGATAGCGTTGCCCGCTCAAGTAATACAGGCCGAGGAACACCGGCAAAAATAAAAACAGGAACACATTGGATGAAAAAACCATCCTGACCTCTCCGTGTGGACCAACAGTAAAGGGCTCAGCCCCCCCAAACCCCCCCGTGAAAAAATGGGGAGGGTGCATGTGTTTCGTTCAGGGGTGGGTGTCGTTCGATCGACCCTCACCCCAACCCTCTCCCTGAGGGAGAGGGGCGCTTTTCAACCTTTTTCGTGCGCCGGGTCGTAGACCTTGGTCAGGTCCCCGCCCAGACGAAAGGTTTTGAACGGCTGCATCCCGCGCTTCATCTCAATCACCTCGGGCGCACAGGTGTAGAGCGTGCAAAACGGCTCCAGCCAGGCGAATTTGGCGTCAACCTTCAAATCGGTCATGTCCGGCGCCTTACCGTTTTTGGCTTCAAACGACTGCGGGTCTTTCACGCCGCTGAGCACGCGTTCGCCCAAGCGTTTGAGCGCCGCGTTGTTTTCGTTGCGCAGGTCCACGCCATTGACCAGCGCGAAACTGGCGATCATCGCCAGCGGCGGCAGGGCGTAGTTGTGGTAGGCGAGGGCGCGTTGCTGGCGCTTGAGTTCGTTGGGCAAAAAGCCTTGGGCGTCGACCTGGTTGGCGCCGACCTTGAACTCTTTCACCGACCAGTCGAACAGGTCGCGGCGATTGGTGGCGATGGACGTGGCCATCACCGACCAGGCGGCCCAGTACGAATGGTTGTTGGTTTTAGCCAGCGGCAGGTTGTCCCAGTCGCTGACCACCTGTTCGGCCATTTTGCTGAACCAGGCTTCGATTTCTTTGGCCTGCTGCGGATGCTGCGCCAGCGGTTGCGATTCGGAGAACTTCAGGCGCAGGTACGACGACGCCATGCTGCCCAAGGCCCATTTGCGCATCGACTTGCCGGTGTGGTTGAACTCTTTGCTCATCAACGCATCGGCCTGCGCCCAGGCGGTCAACCAGCCGAGGGTGCATTCCAGTTGCTCCGGGCGGCCATCACGCATGAACTGCATCACCCGCTTGCTGGTGCCGCGCTCAAGGGTGGTGATGCCGGAGGTCGCGTCGCGAAATGCTTTTTCTGAGACCACGTTGAGCGTCGAGCGTGCTTTGTCCGAGCCTTCGTACTTGCTGCGAAACTCCAGCTTGTCGGTGTACGGCTTGGGCATCGCGTCGCAGTCGTTTTTGAAGTCGCCGGTTTTGAACGCTTCGACCGGGGCGTAATAGCCCTGGGGCGGGCGCAAGGGCGCGGCGGCGTGGGCAGTGCTGGCAAACATCGCCAGCCCCAGCAAGGTGGGCGCCAGCAGAGTGCGCAGGTTGATCGGTGCAGTGGGCATCAGAAACCTCATCGTCCGGCCTGCGCGTTCAACGGCGCAGAGTGGGAGAAAACGTTGCGTTTGCAGATTTTGGCGTCGACTTTCTGTGCGTCGCCCGCGTCTTCCGGGCCCTGAATCTCAATGGCCAGCAGGTTCTGGCTGGCCCAGTCTTCATCGGTACGCAGTTCAAAGGCGAAACGCCCGTCTGTGTCGGATGTGGTCGGTTTGTCGATCTTCAGATCTTCATGGCGACCGTTCATGTACCAGAGCGTGGCTTGCAGGGTTTTCACCGACGGGTCAGCGAAGCGGATGTCGATTTGGTGGTTGGCGTTGCGCAGGTCTTTGTTGGTGCTGTTGACCAACATCTGGTTCTTGCCCGGCTTGAGGGTGGCGCTGCTGCTCATCAACGCCGGTTTGCCTTCGCAACCGTTGTCGAGCAGGGCCATCATCTGACGGTAGATGGTTTCCTGATCCAGGCGATACAGCGGCGAAAACTCCCAAATCAGCACCTTGGGCGGGGTTTTCTGAAACTCGTCACTGCCCAGGTACTGCAACATCGACCCTTCCAGGCCACCGCCGGGGAAGGCCACGTTCAGCACGTCGGCGCCGATGTATTGCTCCAGGAACCCGGCAAAGTTGTAGTTCTTGCCGCTGTGGCTGGTGCCCACCAAGGTGATTTGCGGGTTGGCATCGTCGCTGAACAAGTCGCCGTCCGCCGCTTCGCCTTTGGGTTCGGTATTGAACTGGTCCATGTACTGCACGGCATAACTGGTGCCGCACAGCTGCCCGGCCATGTTGTGCAAGGTGCCGGTCTTGCCCATGCGCCCGGTGATTTTGGTTTCGAATTCACGTTGCGGAATGTCGGCAAAACCGGGGATTTTTTTCACCGTGTCGGCCACGATTTTTGCCGTGCGCTCGGCCCCGTACGGCGTCCAGTGCTGGTCACCGCGGAAATAAAAGTCGTGGGCTTGTTGCTCATTGGTCAGGGGCGACAGGTCAGGCACGTAATAGCCCATTTTGGCGAAGCGCCCGAGCATGGCCTGGTAGTTTTTCAGCGCGGTGTCGTAGTCGAATGAGGCGCGCTCGGCCGGCATCAATTTGTTGCGATTGACCAGCCCGCGGGTCGGTTGATACACCACCACCAGCTCCACGCCCTTGCTCTTGAAGGCGTCGTGCAGCTGTTGCATGCGTTTGTAACCGGCCGGTGTGGTGTCGAACTCGGTGCGCAGGTCTTCCTGGGTACGGAACAGCCAGTCGCCCTGGGCCTGAACCAGCGTGGTGAAGTTCTGCTGATAGCGCGTGGTGTAGTTTTTCGCATCGTGGGCGGCAGGGCACAGGTTGCAGCACGCCTCGGCCGTGAAGGCGGGCGCCTGAACCTGGTCGGCCTGCACACCGGCGGCTGCGCCGAGGATGGCGGCAGTCAGGCCCGACAGGCTCAAAATCTTGATCAGATGGAGGGGCATAACAGTCATCCTCAGTTGCGCAATTCGGTCTGGCGTTCAACGGGGTCGATCAACACGGCTTTTTGCTGGCGCACCATCAGGTCGAGAATTTCGTCCTGACGCTCACCCAAAATGCCGTTGAAGCTGATGCCGCTGGATTTGGTCGGTGCCAGCATCGACACCCGGTACAGCTCGATGCTCAGCGGCGAATCAATCGCCAGCGGCCCGCTGCCATTACCGGCCAGCTCGCCGCCCACCATGATCAGCGACACTTCGGCGTCGAACGGGTCGAGCTCGATGTCGCGGTCGGTGTCGGTCAGGTCTTTGATGTGGCCGTACACGCCGGTCAGGCCATTGGCCATGGCGATGTTTTCGTACAGGCGGATGTTGACGCTGTTACGCACGCGGATGCCGTGGCGGCGGTTGTTGATGACTTTGTTGCCCCACAGCAGGTTATCGCCGCTCTCGTAGAGGGTGATGCCGTCGGTGTGGTTCTGGAAAATCTCGTTGTCAGCGATCAGGTTGTTCACGCTGTTACGGTCGATCACCAGCCCTGACAGTTTGTTGTCGTGGCTGCGGTTGTTGAAGATGAAGCTGTCGTTCACCTCGCGGGAAATGATGATCCCGTGCTTGCGCTGGGTGCCGAACACATCGTTCTCGGCAATGATCAGCCCGTGGGAGCGGTCATGGGGGTCGATGCCGTAGACGACGTTGTCGCGGTAGGTGTTGCCCTTGACCACGAAGTCGCGGGTTTCGTAGCAATAGAAGCCGTACCACATGTCCGAGAACTCGGAGCCGATAATCCAGCCGGTGGGCTCGTCGCGCTTGATGACCTTGGCCATGTTGGGCGTGTACTGGGAAATACTCACCCCGTACGACTTACTGTTGGCGTAACCGAAACTCGCCATTTTGGTGTTGATGATGTAGGTCTCGGTGCCGCCCCAGGACAGCAGGAACGGGCGAAATTCCTTGGCATCGCGAAAGGTCGCGGGGCCATTGGCTTTTTCGCGCCAGCCGGTGACCTGGGTGTCACGCACGAACAACTGGCCGTCGTTGACCAGAAACGAACCCGCTTCCTGGGACAGGCGCAGCTCTTGGGTGCTGTTGTCGATTTCCAGAATGCCCTTGTGCCCGACCACAATCGGCAAGCGCGCCAGGTACACACCCGGTGCGGTCTCGCTGAAGTACTGCTTGGGCAGGCGCTTGGTCAGGTCTTTGAGGTTCACGTAGCCGTCGTCGATGAAAATCGCCTGCGGAATGCCGCCCTGGCGCACCACCCACTCGGCCATTTTGTTGTCGCCGCCGATGAAGTCTTTCAGCGCGTCTTCTTGCATCATGCGGCGCACGCTGACTTTACCGGCGGTGCTGCGCACGATCTTGGCCGCAGCCGCTTCGGCGGTGTAACCCGAGAGGTCGGGCAATGCCGGTTTCGGGATGTTCAGCGGTGCGACGGGCGCGGTGCTGACGGTGTAGGTTTTGGCGTGTTGCAGCTCTTTGGCCACGGTCGGTTTGACCGGCTCGACAGTGGCAAACGTAGTGGTACTGGCCAGCAGCAGAGCGCCGGCCAGCAGGCTGATCGCGCCGATATAAGCAGGATGATTCATGTCACGCACTCCCGTTGGCGTTGTCATCAAAAGCGCCAGATCACGTCAACGAACGCGCGGTGCATGTACGAATCCACCCCTTTGCCGTACGCATCGCCCGGCTTGAACACGCCGCCGCGAAAGCGCACCAGCGCCGAAGGTTCATCGATGGACTGGCTCAACGCGGCAGGCAACAGGCCTTGCTTGAAGTACTTGGTCACCACCAGGTCCATTTCCTGACCGAGGTCTTTTTTGCCGTCCATCATCGGCAGCGCGGTGCTGGCCAGCAGGGCGTCTGTCGGGTCTTCGTTGTTCTGCACGGCATTGATACCGCTGGCACCGATCGGCTTGTTGCCGTCGACCCGCCAGAATTTGTGGTAGACCAGCGAGGCGTCGTATTCGTCGCGCAATTGCCACGAACCGAACAGGCTGGCGCTCTGGATGTTCTGCATTTCGCCCCGGAACGCTTCACCAAAGCGGTGAACCCGCGAGCGCGTACCGGTGAAGTTGGAGCGGTTGCTCTCCAGACCGGTCTGCTGGTAGTTGGCGCTGGCGCGCGAGTAGGCGGCACCCACTTGCCAGTTCGGGTCCAGACGCAGGCGAACCCCCAGGTCGGTGGCCCAGCCATCCACGTCGTCACTGGCTTTGGCGCCAGCAAGGTTGCGGCCGTCCACGGTGGAGGTGGCGAGCTTGTCGCGCTTGCCGCTCATGCCGGTGACGCTGGCCCAGTAATTCACCGTGTGGGTGTTGCGGTAGTTGTAGGCGTCGCTGTTGGCTTCGAGGCCGAGCCAGGTCAGGTCGCCGTTCTGGGTTTTGTCCAGTGCGTCGACTTCTTCACCCTGATGCTTGAGCGAACCATCGTCATGGGTGTGATGGGCGCGCAGGCCGACCCATTGGCCGGGCGTCCACTGCGCCGAAATATCACCGAACAGGTGCAGGCGGTCTTTGTCTTCCGGGGCCAGTTCGGTCAGGTCGGTGCGGTATTCGCTGAAGCGTTCGGCCGCGCCGAGGTTGGCCTTGAGCAAGGTGGTGTCAAACGTCCAGGCCAGCGCTTCGATATTGGTGTCGCGCCATGTGCCGTCGTCATTGCGCAGGCGCTGGCGACCGAACTTAAGCTGTTCGCCGGGGTAGGCGGTGAAGCCTTTGTAGCCGACCCAGAATTCGCGCAGGGCCAGGTAGCTTTTGTCCTGTTTGCGCGCATCGCTGCTGCTGTTTTGTTCGGTGTCCGATTGTTGCAGGGTGTCGGTTTCGATGATGTCGCTGGACGTCACCGCCTGGCCCATGGCGTACGCACTCCAGTTGCCGCGTTCACCGTACACCCAGGGGCGCAGGTCAAGGCCGATGCCGTTGACGTCGCCGCCACTGCGGGTGCCGAGGTCGCGGTCGTCTTCCGATTGCGCGGTGATCTTGGTTTCCAGGCCGAAGTTTTTTTCATCGGTCAGCGCCGCCAGGGTCGGGCATGACCACAGCAGGGCGAAGGTCAGGCCGATCCCGGCTTTTACAAAAGGATTCAGGGTCATAGGGCTTCCTCGCCGTTTTCTTCGGCCAGCGTCTGCACCGCCAGAGCGTTCTGGCTCAGGGTGGCGCGCAAGGCTTGTTCTTTTTGCAGCAGGCGCTGAGCCGCGGCGCGTTGATCGGCGGGCAGTTGCTCGTCGAGTTGGGCCGCCAGTTCATTGGCTTGCGGGGTGTTTTGCAGCTTGGCCAACTGGCTGAACACATAGGCGTTCATGGCGTTGGGCTGCGTGCCCTTGCCCTGGGAGAACAGCTGGGCGATGGCGAAGTCCGCGCTGTTCTGGCCGTTACGTGCCGCTTTGAGCAAATGGTCGAGGGCTTTTTGCGGGTACACCTGCCCCAGATAGCCGCGACGGTAAAGCTGGCCGAGGTAGTAATCGGCGGCCACTTCTTTGTCCACGGCGCGCTGGAAATGCGCTTCAGCTTGCTGCGCATCCGGGGTCAGCCATTTGCCGTCGTAATACAGCTTGCCCAGCAACAGTTCGGCGCGGGGCTGATCGGCGGCGCGGCCGTTGTCCAGGTATTCCTGCAACTGAGCGACGTCGCCCTGATCGGGGAAGTCGTACAGCAATTGCGCAAGGCTGACCCACGCAGCGGGGTAGGCCGGGGCAATGTTTTCCAACAGCGAACGGGCCGTCTGCGGGTCGGGTGTGCCCAGGTTCGCATCGGCCAGCACACGGGCCACACCATCGACTTTTTGTGCGGAGGCGGTGCCCCGGTTGTAAGCGCTTTGCAGTTGCGAAATCAGCGCGGCCTGTTGCTCGGTGTTGCCTTGTTTCTGGTAGACCGTGGCCAGCTCGACGTAACAACCGTCGTTGGCGGACAAGGCTTGGCGGCAGATGGACTCGACTTCATCCAGGTGCTGGTCGTACGTGCCTTCGATGCGGTACAGCGCCACTTGGGCCAGACCGGCCTGCGGGTAGCCTTCGGCGCGCCACTGGCTGATTTGCTGCTGGGCGTCGATCCGGGGGAAGCTCTGCGGGTGCTGCAAATACAGCATCGCCAACGGCGTCAGGCTGTTGGCGTCGCCACTGGCAAACGCTTGTTGCAGCAGCGCTTGCGCCTCGTGCAACTCGGCCTCGCTGGCGCCGGGTTTGGCCGCCAGCAAACGACCCAGACGCGCCTGAGCGCGGGGCGACGTTTTGGCCGCCTCGCGGTAAGTGGCTTCGGCTTTTTTCAGCT
This sequence comes from Pseudomonas sp. WS 5071, assembly GCF_012985765.1. Taxonomy (NCBI): domain Bacteria; kingdom Pseudomonadati; phylum Pseudomonadota; class Gammaproteobacteria; order Pseudomonadales; family Pseudomonadaceae; genus Pseudomonas; species Pseudomonas sp. WS 5071. Next base: position 163,753 of record NZ_JAAQWY010000005.1, read on the forward strand.
GCTCGGCGTCGCGGCTTTCCATCCAGATATCGGCCAGACCGACCTGCGCCTCGGTGTAACCCAAGTCCGCCAGCGCCTGATAGTTGCGCTGGGCAGTGGCCGTGTCGCCATTTTTCAGGGCTTCATTGGCCAGACGCTGATCGGGCAGGCCGGAGCAGCCGGCGAGGGCCAGGGTCAGCAGGCAAAGCGTAGGGAAGGCGTTCTTCATGATTACAGACCTGCTGCCGAGGCTTTGCTGATCAGCCAGTCCATCGACGGACCGCGGTCACTGCGTACCTCAACCGGGCGACCGGCCAGGGCGCTGTCCAGCGGGGCATCGGGCTTGATCTGTACGCGGATGTCGGAAGACAGGTCATCGCTGTTCAAGCTGGTGCTGCTGATGATTTTGCCGGTGCGCTGGTAGTCTTCACCCGCCACCTGGAAGTTCACGCGGGCACCCGGCAGCACGTCGCCAAACTGGCGATAGCTGAAGCGGGCGGCAATGTTCGCTTCGCTGGTACGCGGCACCAGTTTGAAAATCACGTCGCCTTTGCTGGCGTATTGGCCATTGGCAACCACTTGCTCGGCCACCACGCAATCACACGGCGAGGTCAGGGTGCCGGTCATTTGCTTGCCAAACAGGGTTTCGATATTGGCCGGCTGCAACTGGTTTTCGTCCAGATGGCCTTTGAGCACGTCGAGCATGCTGGTGCTGAAGGTCGCAATTGGCGCGCCATTGGCCGCCAGATTGTCGTCTTTGACCAGGCTTTGCACGGTGCCGTCGCGGGGCATGGTGATGTTCAGGCCGGGGACGCTGACCAGCGCCGACTGGGCGTGGGTGACGAAGTACACGCCGTACACCGATTTGACGATAAAACCGAATGCCACCAGCCCGACGACAAATACGCCGGCACTCAGCACCACGGCTTTCATGCGACCGAACGGGGTCATGCCGCTGCCGCCATCTTTGACCTTGCGCGCCTTGGTGAAGTTGTCGCGCTGCAAGGTGGCGAGCACTTCGCCCATGGTCACGATATCGCCGCTCAGGTGCGAGGTGATGAGGTGACGCAAGGTGGAGATGTCCTGTTGATCGAGGTTCTGGAACTGGCAGCCGACGCGTCCGCTCTGGCGGTCAACGTTGCGTACCAGCAGCTCCACGTCCATCGCCAACCCCAGGTTGTCGATCACAAACTGCAAGCGGCCCTTGTGCACTTCGCCCACGGCCAAGGATTGGTTGGCGGCGTAAAAGCTCAGGCCACCGGCCGACAGGTCAATGATGCTGACTTCCATCGGTGTGCGGTCTTTGCCGAAAAAGCGCAGCTTGGCCGGGATTTTGACCCGTGCGTGCTGACGTTGGGCTTCGGATTCGTGGACAACGTTGGTGTTTACTTGAGTGTTCATAAGGTCTTGTTCCTGGTTAATTCGATCGGGTCGGGTCAGACCATCGTCAGCAGCACGGCAACAAAGATGCTGGCGGCCGAGAAGGTCATGGTCCGAGACGACCAGGTGTTGAACCAACGTTGAAAGCTGGCCAGATCACGGGTCAATTTGGTGTCCTGACGGGTCCAGGATTGTTGGTCGAGGCGGAAGAACACGTAGATCTTCACCAGCGCACCCACAATCTGGTTGTAATAAAGAATCAGCGGGTAAGCCGGGCCGATGCTGTGCCCGGAGCAGGCCAGCAACAGGGTCAAAATCAAGCGCGTGATGCCGATCCACAGCAGGTAGGCGATGAGGAACGTGATGCCGTATTTGGCGCTGGCAATCAGCGCGACGGTCAGGCCGAGCAACGAGGTCCACATCGAAATGCGCTGGTCGAACAGCACCACACTGGTGAACAGGCCGAGGCGCTTGACGCCCAGCCCCAGTGCCCGGGCGTTCTGCCGCAGGTTGTTGCCGTACCAGCGGAACATCAGTTTGCGGCTGGCCTTGATGAAGCTCTTTTCCGGCGGGTGTTCAACGGTGTGAATGGCCGCGTCTGGCACGTAGAACGTGTCGTAGCCCAGGCGCATCAGGCTGAACCAGCTGGACTTGTCGTCGCCGGTCAAAAACTTGAAACGGCCCAGACGCCAGTGCTGCAACGAGTCGCTTTCTACGTCGGCAATGAAGTCCGGGTCGGTGACCACGTTGGCGCGAAAGACCGACATCCGCCCGGTCATGGTCAGCACGCGTTTGGACAGGGCCATCGAGCACATGTTGATGTGGCGCTGGGCGAAGCGCAGCTTGTGCCACTCGCTCATGATGTAGCCGCCGCGCACTTCGCAGAACTCGTTGGTGGTCAGGCCGCCGACATTGCCGAACAACTGGAACCACGGCACGGTTTTGCGCACGACGCCGGGGGCGAGCACGGTGTCGCCGTCGATCACGGCCACCACGGCACGGCTGTCCGGCATGTGCCGCGAGATGGCGCGAAAACCAAAGGCCAGGCCGTCGCGCTTGCCGGTACCGGCAATGCGCACGAAGTCGAGTTTGACGCGCTCTGGCGGGTTAAGGCGCTCCCACATGCTCTTGACCAGCAGCTCGTCGGACATTTCCACCAGCGAGCACACCACTGTGGTCGGCAGGCCGCATTCGATGGCTTCGCGAATGACCGAGCTGTAGACCTGCGCGGTGGTCAGCGCGTCGATACGAAAGCTGGTTACCATCAAAAACACATGGGACGGGTCTGCCGCTTTGCCCAGCTTGCGCACTTTGCGTCGCAGGTGCGGGTACACCACATATAAAAACAGCATGCCGCGCAGGAAGTGCGTGGCACCCATTGAATAGCGCCAGATACCCACGGCGCCAATCAGGAAAATAAAGTTTTTCGACTCGGAGTCGAAGGTCGATGTCGGCAACGCCAGCGCGAGGCCCATCAACAGCGTGAGGTAAAACAGCCAACCGGCGGCTTGGAGAAGGCCGTGTTTTAGCCTGAGCATAATGAGGTTCCGTTTGAGCATGGAGGCTGTGATGCGCAGAGCGTGTAGTCGCTGGCGCAGGCTGCGATCGTTCGAAGTGTCAAAGATCGCAGCCCGTTTCACTCGTCAGCGGCTATAGCGCTGTTGTTACCAGCAAATGCCTTCGGTACGGCCGACGGTGCAGGTGGCTTTGGACATGAAGCCCACCAGGTCGATGACCTGTTTGCCCTGTGGCGCGGTTTCGGCCAGCGCACGGAACTTCTCATCGCGGTTGCCCAGGATGATCACGTCGCTGTTGTTGATCACGGAGTCGAAGTCCGAGTTGAGCAGGGACGACACGTGGGGGATTTTGGATTCGATGTAGTCTTTGTTCGAACCGTGGACGCGGGCGTATTCGACGTTGGTGTCGTAGATGCTCAGGTCAAAGCCCTTGCCGATCAGCATTTCGGCCAGTTCCACCAGCGGGCTTTCGCGCAGGTCGTCAGTACCGGCCTTGAAGCTCAGGCCCAGCAGGGCAACTTTGCGCTTGTCGTGGCTGGCGACGATGTCGAATGCGTTTTGCACTTGCGACTCGTTGCTGCGCATCAGCGAGTTGAGCAGCGGCGCTTCCACGTCCAGCGAGCTGGCACGGTAGGTCAGGGCGCGCACGTCTTTTGGCAGGCACGAGCCGCCGAATGCAAAACCCGGACGCATGTAGTACTGCGACAGGTTCAGGGTTTTGTCCTGACACACCACGTCCATCACTTCGCGGCCATCGACGCCGACGGCTTTGGCGATGTTGCCGATTTCGTTGGCGAAGGTGACTTTGGTGGCGTGCCACACGTTGCAGGTGTACTTGATCATCTCGGCGACTTCGATGTCCTTGCGGATGATCGGGGCGTCGAGTTCTTCGTACAGCGATTGCAGCACGTCACCGGAGGCTTTATCGAACTCGCCGATAACAGTCATTGGCGGCTGGTCGTAGTCGGCAATCGCGGTGCTTTCGCGCAGGAATTCCGGGTTGACCGCGACGCCGAAGTCGACGCCGGCCTTTTTGCCCGAGCACTCTTCGAGGATCGGGATGACCACATTTTTCACGGTGCCCGGCAGCACGGTGCTGCGTACCACGATGGTGTGGCGCGATGTCTTGTCGCGCAGCACGGCGCCGATTTCGCGGCACACGGCTTCGATGTAATTGAGCTCCAGGTCGCCGTTTTTCTTGCTCGGGGTGCCGACACAGATCATCGACAGGTCGCTTTCGCGGATAGCCGAAGCAAAGTTGGTGGTGCCGCGCAGGCGGCCATTCTGGATGCCCTGGGCGAGCAACTCGCCAAGGCCCGGTTCAACGATGGGCGATTTGCCGAGGTTGATCAGGTCGATTTTGTCCTGAGAGATATCTACGCCGATCACTTCGTGACCACGGGCGGACAAACAACCGGCGCACACGGCGCCAACGTAACCCAAACCAAATATGCTGATGCGCATCGCAATTACCTCTGTCTTGTATAGGCCAATTAATGGCCGGACTTAAAGTGTGGGCGCACTTGGAACTACGGCACATAAAAGCCGTAACGCCGGGTGCAGGCATCGTTAAGTTTTAAGTTGTTGGAAGTTGCACCTTTAATGTGCAACTCATCACTATCAGTAAGGCATGTCAGATGATGGGGACGGCCTTGGGTGGGCGCCTGGCGCCGCGCTCTCTCTTATTTTTAGCCTTTGAAAACAAAGGGTTATAGCTATGTTTCAGTCACCTTTGTTTTGGCTTTTTAACAACCGATAACACCAGGGAGTTGGTCTTATCTGTGTAAGTGATATCTCACAAGCTCTGTAAGAATCGTTACGGGTTGTATGAGCGGAGGTATCGGACATAGTTCCGGGCCGTTCATCCCGTTTTCGACGAAATTTAACAAAATGAAAAATGATGGCACTGGTTCCATATTGATAGCACTTCAGGTTTTACCCTTTAGTTATAGGGTGTTCATCAGAGGGGATAGTTAAGTGCCACTATGGATAAATAAATTAGGTGCCACTATGAAAAAAAGTCACATCTGTCGAGTGAATTTAAGTTCATGGATATTTCAAGACGTATTTTTGGCGTCAAATATTTGGCTGTTTGAAGTGAAGTGTGAAAGGGGTCACACGCAGGTGAGCTCCCCGTTCAGGCCGGGGAGCGTCAAAAAGGCGGGGGGTTATTCGGGGGCGTGGTCGCGCAAAAAGACCAGCGAATCCGGTTTGGATTGCTCGGCGCTGTAGTAGTAACCCTGAGCATCGAACTGCTTGAGCTGTTCAGGGGTGTTGATGCGTTCCTTGATCACGAAACGGCTCATCATGCCGCGGGCTTTTTTGGCATAAAAGCTGATGATTTTGTGCTGCCCGTTTTTCAGGTCCTTGAATTCGGTGTTGATGATGCGCGCGTTCAGGGCTGATTTCTTGACCGCCGAAAAGTACTCGTTGGACGCCAGGTTGAGCAGCACATCATCGCCCTGGGCGGCCAGTGCTTCGTTGAGCCACTCGCTGATGCGCGTCCCCCAGAAGGCGTACAGGTCTTTGCCCCGCGGGTTGGCCAGTTTGGTGCCCATCTCCAGGCGATACGGCATCATCAGGTCCAGCGGGCGCAGCAGCCCGTATAGCCCTGAAAGCATGCGCAGATGGGTTTGCGCGTAATCAAAATCCGCCTCGCTGAAATCCACGGCATTGAGGCCGGTGTACACATCGCCCTTGAATGCCAGCAACGCTTGTTTGGCGTTTTCAGGGGTGAAAGCAGGTGTCCAGCTGCCGAAGCGCGCGGCATTCAGGCCGGACAGCTTGTCGGACAGGTGCATCAGCTCGCCAATCTGCTGCGGGCTCAGTTCGCGCAGTTGGCCGATCAACGCCTGTGAATGATCCAGGTAGTGCGGCTGGGTAAAGCGCTGGGTGGCCGGCGGCGTCTCATAGTCGAGGGTTTTAGCGGGTGAAATCACCATCAGCATGGGGTCGTCTCCTGTAAGCGTCGGGGGATTCTAGGGGGTTGGGCGGTTTGACTCCACCTATGACGCCGATAGAACGCACAGGCCGCTGATGAAAGGGGCGGGGTGGAATCTGGCAGGGTCTGCACGCGAGGACGGAGACGGAGTATCAAAAGGCATTTGGTGGGCAGCAGGTTATAGTGCGCACAGTTTTTACAGGGAGATTGATTCGTGCGTATTGCTCTTTTCTTGTCGGCCTGGCTGGTGTGCCTGAGCACGGTGGCGGCGCCCAATGAGCCCGCAACGCTGGATCGCAGCACGTGGCCAGAGCCGTTAATCAGCCCGGCCCTGTTCGATGTGGCCTCGCGGGCAGAAATCCTCACCTTCGCCCATGCCCTGTTAACCAGTGAAGCGCTGGACGAAGCTGCGCTCAGTCAGCGTCTGGGGTTGAAGATCATCAACATGGATGCGATTGAAACGGTCCGTCAGCGCCTGTGGCAACGGCTGTTGGCCAACTACAACCTTGCCCAGCAGAGCTGCGATCAGGACGCATCGTTCTGTTATTACGTCGATGGGATGGACAGCCTGCGCGAGCAAGCGGGCAAGTTTGAGATCGCTGAAGACTCGTTCTACGTGAACTGGGCCGAGCCGAGTGCCACGTTTCATCGTCACTACCTGGACGAGCTGTTACGGCTCGCCGCGCTGTTCCCGCAGACCGGCAGTGAGATCGCACTCTACGGTGAGCATGAGTTCAATGGCGAGGCGATGAATGACCGGCTGTTCATGTTGTCCTTCGACAGCGGCCCCACCCAACTGCCCGGCACCACGGACTGGCTCACCGACTACCTGCGCAAACAATCCCTGAGCGCGACGTTTTTTGTCTTGGGCAACAGCGTGCAGGCGCGGTTGAACAAACAGTCCGAGCAGCAGCTGCAGGCGCTCTACAAAGGGCAGTGCGTTGGCGTTCAGGGGTGGGAGTACCGTTCGCACAGCCATTGGAACGATTGGCAAGATTCAATCCTGCGCAGCACAGCGTTGGTCAAGCGAGCCATTCCCGACAGTTACGTGCCTTTATTCCGCCCGCCCTATGGGCATCGTCGTGAAGACAGCGGGCCTTTTTTTCAATCCCAGGGGCTGCGTGTGGCGCTGTGGGATATCGATTCGCAGGACATGGCGTCCAGTTTGAGTGCCGAGCAATCGGCGCAGCGGGTGCTCAGCCTGATGTTGCTCTGGCGTCACGGGGTGATTGCCTTCCATGACACTCAAAACAAAGTGCGTACCGCATTGCCCTGGCTGATGAAAGCCACGGCCCAGAGCGGTATTGGTTGGGAAGAATGTGCGGCCTTCGGCCAATAGCAGAGGCCAGGGAACGCCCGCCGGTCAAGGCGGGCAGTGAACTCACAAAAGGCGCAATGCCACGTCGCTGCCAACGCGCAGGTATTCGACTTGAGCCACGAGGGCGTCTTTGACAATGGCCTCGCCGGTGTCTGTCAATTTGGCTTTTTTGGCTTCGATGACCGACAGCTGCAGCAATTGCATGGCCACATCCATCGCTTTTTGAAAGGCGGTGATGTTGTTGTGCAGGCCAAATTCGCGGATGACCGCATCCATACGCTCATCGGCATTGTCACGAAGTTGTTGGAATTCGGTGATAGACGCGCTGCCGTCCTTGTAAATCTCCAGCAGCATCTGTTCCAGGGTTTTGGAAATAGGGGTCATACAACGTCCTTTGGCTTTAGCAGTAAGTGGGCGCCGGTCTGAATCAGCCCGTGCGCAACGAAGCTTAGTGCTGCCAAAAAGAAGGGCGGGTAGGCGTCCTCGCTGCTGTGTGTAAGAGCAGTCCGGCCGTTTGGGGGGAGGATTCGAATCAGGCGTTGTGGTGCCCGAAACAGGTGAATGTGGGGCCTGAAATGAGCCCGTGCTGTTTCAGGTAATGATTAAGCCTAGTAGCGGTTTGGCATTGCGCCAAGGGCTATTCGTCTTTCTGAAAAAAATAGTGCCCGGCCGCGAAAAAGACTTTTTCTTGTCACACTTTTTGGAGTATTACGAAGACAGACCGCCGAAACCTGCCACACAGGTGGCGTCTTTCAGGACACCACGGGGCAGGTGATCAGGCCGTCATATCGAGGCGCAGCACTGTTGAGGTATTGCGTCGAATGGCTCCCACAAAGGTGACCGAGTATGGATGATCACGGACGTACGCCTTCCTCCAACCAGCCAATCCTTTATGTACTCGATACTAATGTTCTGATTCACGATCCCAACGCCCTGCTCAACTTCGAGGAACACCACGTCGCGATCCCGATGACGGTGCTCGAAGAGCTCGACAAACTCAAAACCGGCAAATTACTGGTGGCAGCGGAATGCCGTCAGGCCATCCGTTTGATTGATCAGGTGCTGGGTGTGGCTTCGCCCGAAGACGTTGAAAAGGGCGTGCCCATCGAGCGCGGCAAAAGCGGCCCCAAAGGCTTTCTGTCGATCCTGATGAACAAGCGCAGAGAACCCAATGCGCTGCTGCCTGAAACCCTTAACGACAACATCATCATCAACCAGTTGATTGATTTGCACGCCCGCTCGCCCGAGATTCAGGTGGTGCTGGTAACCAAAGACATCAACATGCGCCTCAAGGCCCGGGCCTGCGGGATTGAGTCCGAGGATTACAGCACCGATCAGTTGGTGGACGACGTGTCGATGCTGTCACGCGGCTATCACACCATGACCGGTTCGTTCTGGGACCGCGTCAGCAAGGTGGAAACCCGTCAGGGGCATGGCAGCACGTGGCATCAGGTGCAACTGATCGAAAACCTGCCCTCGGTACACATCAACGAATTCATCATCGACGAACAGGGCTTCGTGGGCTGGATCAAGGAGGTGCGCAAGGACCACCTGCTGATTCTCGACATGCACCAGGAACCTTTGCTTCATCAGGAAGCCTGGGGCCTCAAGCCGCGTGACATTTACCAGGGGCTGGCGCTGTATGCCCTGCTTGATCCGGACATCCATCTGGTCAACCTCTCGGGCGCCGCGGGTTCGGGCAAAACCATCCTCGCGCTGGCCGCAGCCATTGAGCAAACCATGGTCAGCAAGCGTTACCGGCGCATCATTTGTACCCGCAGCGTGCAAGGGCTGGACCAGGAGATCGGCTTCTTGCCCGGCACCGAGGCCGAGAAAATGGAGCCGTGGCTGGGGGCGATCACCGACAACCTGGAAGCGCTGCACATGGACGATGAAAGCACCCACGGCAGCGTGGACTACATCCTGAGCAAGGTGCCGTTGCAGTTCAAATCCCTGAACTACATCCGGGGCCGCAGCTTCCAGCAAAGCCTGATCTTGATCGACGAATGTCAAAACCTGACCCCGCATCAGATGAAAACCATCATCACCCGTGCGGGCGCGGGGTCCAAAGTGGTGTGCCTGGGCAACCTGGCGCAGATTGATACGCCTTACCTGTCGGCCACCAGTTCGGGCCTGACTTACCTGACGGAGCGTTTCAAAGACTTCCCGAACGGTGTCCATATTGCCCTGCAAGGGGTGCCTCGTTCGATACTCGCCGAGTACGCCGAATCGCACCTGTAAACCTGTCATTTCACTCCAGATCCGGGCGGCCATGAGCCGCCCTTTTTTTTGGCAAAACGTGCCTTGAAACGCCGTGGCTGAAAAAGGCCAACTGCGCAAGAAGTTGCGCACTCATTTGTGGATAAACCTGTGAATACATTGCTACAGACCATATGCCTATTGGTCTGTAGAGGAGTGCGCAAGAAGTTGCACAGTACTGCGCAACTTCTTGCGCACTTTTCCCCTGTTTTTGGCCCCAAAAACACCCTATCAAAAACCCGATTTCGCTATGTGTTTGCTTTAAAAGGAATTCCTAAAAGCTGGCACGAACCTTGATTAATCGATTCAGCGCTTGAGCGATTGTGTGGCCGCTCAAGTGCCTGTTTTCAGCAAGGAGAACCTCCATGGCGGAGCCGAATTTCATGCCCCTCACGGGCCCCCGACAGGGGCTAATTATTGCCGTTGCGAATACTGCATTTGGGTGGGGACACCCTGTCACGACGCGCGTGCAAACAGGGGCATGTTTCAAGGCGTCTGCCAACGCGCGTCGGCTGCTTTTCGGTGCCGAGGCCGGGTGTTCACCTGTGGTTGGTTGTGACCGACCTGCTGCCTGAAGGCAACCCTCGTTCATCACGGAGGTTGCCGTTCCTAACGTTGAGGTGTTCACCCGAGGAGTCATGGATGTTCAGTCCAGCCAACGAAACGCAATTTACGCTCACCATCCAGGGGCTTAAGCATGACCTGCGCGTGCTCAAGTTTCATGGACAGGAGACGATCAGTACCCCCTTTGCAATCACGGTCGAGCTTGTCAGCGAACGCTCCAATCTTGACCTTGAACGCGTGCTGCACCAGCAGGCATTTCTGGCGTTCAACCGCCATGGCAACGGGATTCACGGGCAGATTTATCGCATTGAACAAGGCGAGTCGGGCAAGCGCCTGACCCGCTACAGCCTGACGCTGGTGCCTCACCTGGCGTACCTGCGCCATCGCACCAACCAGCGGATCTTTCAACAGCGCACGGTGGCGCAGATCATTGCCTGCGTGCTTGAAGAACACGGCATTCAAAGCGATACCTATCAGTTCCAATTGAATGCCAGCTACCCGCCGCGAGCGTACTGCGTCCAGTACGACGAGTCAGACTTGCACTTCATTCAGCGGCTCTGCCACGAAGAAGGCATTCACTACCACTTCCAGCATGGCGAACAGTCCCATGTGCTGGTGTTTGGCGATGATCAGACCGTCTTCCCGCGACTGCGCCGCCCCACGGCCTACGTACAAGACAGTGGCATGGTGGCAGATGAGCCTGTTATCCGGCAGTTCAAGGTGCGGTTTGAAGCCCGCCCCAGCCGTGTCACGCGCCGCGATTACGATTTCGAAAAATCCGGTTTTGTGATCGAAGCCGACCACCGTCCCGAGGTGCAGACCCCACAGCCCGATCTGGAGGACTACGACTATCCCGGTCTGTTCGTGACGCAAGATCGCGGTAAGCCCCTGACCCGACGCGCCCTTGAGCGGCACCGCGCCGACTACCTTCAGGCCGAGGGCAACAGCGATCAGCCGACGCTGGTCACGGGGCATTTTCTCTCCCTCACCGGGCACCCGCGCAAAGAATGGAACGACCTGTGGCTGCTCACTGAAATCCACCACCAGGGTTATCAGCCGCAAGTGCTGGAAGAGAGCACCTCCTGCGACCTCGAACCGGACACGGACGCGTTCGAGCAGGGCTACCGCAACACCTTCCTGGCCACGCCGTGGGATGTGTTTTACCGCCCCAAACAGGCTTACCCCAAACCCCGGGTGCTGGGCAGTCAGACCGCGTTAGTGACCGGGCCTGCGGGGGAAGAGATCTATTGCGACGCCTATGGGCGCATCAAGGTCAAGTTCCATTGGGACCGCGCAAGCCAGGGGGATGACACGTCCAGCTGTTGGCTGCGCGTGGCCTCCAGCTGGGCAGGCAGCAGCCACGGCAGCGTGACGATCCCGCGTGTCGGCATGGAAGTGCTGGTGACTTTTCTGGAAGGCGACCCCGACCAGCCTGTGGTCAGCGGCTGCCTGGCCAACAGCCGTCACCCGGTGCCTTATCCACTGCCGGCCAACAAGACCCGCACGGTATTGCGCAGCCGCAGCACCCCCCATAGCACCGGGTTCAACGAATTGCACCTCGAAGACCGCGCGGGGCAGGAGCTGATCTACCTGCGCGCCCAGCGCGACATGCAACGCAAGGTCGAACACGACTGCCGCCTTGAGGTGGGCAACGAGCGGCATGAAACCATCACCGGCAACAACATCGTGGTGCTGGAGGCCGAGGACCATCGCACCGTGGCTGCGGACCGCAAGGTCGAGCTCAAGGCCAATGACTATCTGCACGTCGCCGTCAGCAGTCACACCCGCGTGGGGCAAGCGCTGGTGGCCGAAGCCGGACAGGAAGTGCACATCAAGGCGGGCGCCAACCTGATTCTCGACGCGGGTGCGAGCCTCACCCTGAAAGCGGGCGGGGAACACATTGTCATTGGCGGCGGGGGGATATTCAGCAGCTCCCCGATTCAAATCGGCGGTGCTCCGGCCAGCGGCACGGCTGCCGCCCCGTTGCTGCCGGGGATGCTCGGGCTCATGGCCACGCCGTCCTTGCTTGAGCACGGCCAGGACCCGACGGCGCAGGCCTCGCCAGCCCCTCAAACGCCACTGCCCCCCAAGCCCGTCTGCAAGGACTGTTTACTCGCCGCGCAGGCCAAGGGCGAAGCGTTAGTGGCGCGTTGATATTCAGGTCACCAAAACAATAAGAGAAGGGAAGGAAAAGCCATGACCACGAACGCAAAAGAATGGCTGCATCACTTGATGGGCGAAGCCCGCAGTGCCGGAATCGATCATCTGGACCTGCTGCTTAACGGCGCCGTACTGCCAGAGGCGCTGTTACCGCCGCTGCTGGCACTGAGCCCGGCGCCTGAGTGTCAGTGGCTGCTTGAGCACACCCCCGAACAGGCGCTGGCTCATCAGGGGCCGGTGTTACTGCGCATCGCCCTGGGGGATCAGGCGCACATTGCAGCGACAGCGCACTTATTCACCGCCGTGCATGCGCAGTTTTGCGTGCTGGCCCTGATCAGCCGTTGGCCTTTCGACAAACTGGCCGTGCAATTGCGTGGCGCCACCCAGGCAACCTGGAACAAAGGCGCCAGCAGCGGCGTGCTGCGCTACTACGACACGCGCCTGTTCAGGCATTTTTGCGAGCAACTCGACCCTGAACAACTGGCGCCTTTCCATGGCCCGGTGTGCCGCTGGCACTGGATCGACCACGACGGCAAAAAGGCCTCGCTGTGCGGTCTGGACATCAACCCCCAGGACCACAGCGCATTGACCGGCCTGACCTTAAGCGCAGCGCAGGTCCAGCCGTTGCACGCCCTCAACGCAGCCCTCCAGTGGCTCAAAAAAAATGACTGCACGCCTGCCCAACATGGGTTTACCAGCCATGAAGCGCTGATTCGATGCCTGACAGGCATCCACCTGAACCTCAGCCGCCAACAGTTGGAAAAACCGCAACACGAAGCCTTCATCGCCAGCGCACTGAGCGAATTCCCGCCCTTAAGCCTCACCCCCAAGAAGGCCGCCTTATGACCCGCGCAGCTTGGCTCATCGTCATCAGCGGCCTTGCACTCCAAGGCTGCACCCCGCCAAAGCCCGTGCGTCTGGGTACACCCATCGAGGGGTATAGCCATACCTCGGCGGCGATTAATTGGTTTTCTGTGAACGGTGCCGGTGGGCCGAATCTGGCGCCGTATGGCTACGGGGGTGGGCAAAATTGCTGCGCGTCACTGCCGGTGAAATGGCATCCCGGGCTGACGGTGGTGGTGGAGTGGGAGAAGGATCCCAATGTGTATGACTCAATCAACTGGCCAAAGCCCCGCTATTCGGATGCTTGGAGCAAAGCAGCCAGAGAGCATCAGGCCAAATACACCCGTCATCGAGCCGTTGTGCCTGTTGCACGGTACGAACGGTTGGGGGTTGTGAACGTGCACTTCTTGCCGTGCAACCAAGTGGCAGTTACCGCAGGGCTCATGATGCCCGGAACGCCCAAATATCCTTATCACTTCCCTCAAAAAATGCAGGAGCCCGCGACATGTCCAGAGTCCTGATTCGAGTCTTCTGGCTGATGTTGATAGGCGGCCTTGCACTGCAAGGCTGCACCCCGCCAAAGCCCGTACGTCTGGGTGCCCCCATCGAGGGATACAGCCATACCTCGGCGGCGATTAACCGGTTTTCTGTGAACAGGGGGGGCGGGCCAAACATTAGTCCTTATAGCGGCGGTGGCAAACAGAATTGCTGCGCGTCACTGCCGGTGAAGTGGCACCCCGGGCTGACGGTGGTGGTTGAGTGGGAGAAGGATCCTGATCCGCATGCTTATGGACGTTGGCCGGAACGGATGTTTTCTGATGAGTGGCGCAAGCGTATGGACGAGCACGAAACGCATTACACCCGTCATCGAGCCGTTGTGCCTGTTGCACGGTACGAACGGTTAGGGGTTGTGAACGTGCACTTCTTACCGTGCAACCAAGTGGCAGTTACCGCGGGGCTCATGATGCCCGGAACGCCCAAATACCCTTATCAATTCCCTCAAAAAATGCAGGAGCCTGCCACATGCCCACAACCATGAATTCATCTTCCCAAAAGCCGGCTCCGGAATTTATGAGCCCCACTCCTTATTTCAAGGAAGACGGGTTGCTGCCAAAAACGCCGGGCGATGTGTTGCGCAATTACCGAGAGCAACAAGCGGCCTTTCATGGGTTTGAGCAAGCCGCGATGAGTGCTGCTTGGGCTGCGGGACATGCGTACGCGGGCGCCCCGTGCATGAAAATTGTGACGATCAGCCTGTGTTTTGACGGTACGAACAACCATGAACCGTCTGACAGCGAGGCAAAGCCTTCCACCACAACTAACGTGGCGCGTCTTTACCACGCGAGTTTGGGGCGTAACGAAAATGAAGTGGTAAGACGTGAGGGTTTTTACGCCTATTACATGCCAGGCGTTGGCACCGAATTTAAGGAAATACGTGAATTTGAACCCAACAGTGACGGCCTGACAAAGGCGGTGGGCGGTGAGAACCGGATCAACTGGGGTATTACCCGAGTGATCGATGCCTTGAAAAGGGCTTCAGGCGAAACCTATCTGGATACAGATGACGCCTATGCCTTGGTGCAGAAAATGGGCACCAGCCTCACCGAAGACTTACTCGGCGTTTCGCTTTTCAAAAACAGCTATACCCGCCGCCAGGAAGTACTGGCAGCCCCACTGGCTGAACTTAAAAGCCAGATTGATGCGGCACACGCGTCTAAAACCATTCCTGAAATCAAGGCCGTGCGCCTGTTCGTGTATGGCTTTTCCCGTGGCGCAGCCCAGGCGCGGACGTTTGCCAACTGGCTGGAGGCCCTGACCAAGGTGGAGGTGGAGGGCCGCACGTGTTACCTGTTCGCTGGCCTACCGATCAAGATCGTGTTCATGGGCCTGTTCGATACCGTGGCGTCGGTGGGGTTACCGTATATGGTGCCCTTTGCCGCCGGGCACATGGGCTGGGCCGATGGCAGCCTGCGCCTGAGCGATGACGAGGCTTTCCTTGAGCATTGCGTGCATATGGTGGCGGCCCACGAGCAGCGCAGTTGCTTCCCGGTGGATTCCATTCGACGCAAAGCCAACCCGGACGACCCGATGTGCCCGTCCACTTACCGCGCCGGTACGGCGGAGTACATCTACCCCGGCATGCACTCGGATGTGGGCGGCGGTTACCCGCCCGGCGATCAGGGCAAGGCATCGAAGGGCATGTATGAGGTGGTGTCGCAGATTGCCCTGCAGCATATGTACAGCGAGGCATACAAGGTCGGGGCGCCATTGCAAGCCCCTGAACCAGCGTTGGAACCTGAATTGAAAACGCGCTGGCCATGGCTGGTTATGGATGGAACCACCCTTCGTGAGTTCGAGGTAGGCCCCACCGTCATCACCCGCTTCAACACTTGGCTCAATGCCATGGACAACGGTCCGCTGGAGGAGGTGATGAGGCGCGAGGCGGGGTTGATCACCGGGTGGCGGATCAGCCGTTACGCCAAGGGCTGTGCCCCTCACACGCAGTCGTACAGCGATGTGATGAGGGATGGCGCGACCAAAGACATGAGCTCTGACGAGGTCAAGGCCTTCAAAGCGTTGCACGGCATGCAACTCAAGGCAGACGCGGCCGCGCTGGCGGGCGCGCCTGCTCCCGTTTTGACCGAGGTGCAGTTGGCTGAAAAAACAGCCCACGAAGCCATCAAAAAGAAGTACGAGGAACGTAGCAAGACCACGCCCGTGCAGAGGTTCAACACCAGCAAGGTGTACGACCCGTCCCTTGAATACCGGCAATTGCGCAACGCCATGGCCGATTTTCGACGCGACTACGTGCCGGAATGGAACCTGGACACCAGCGAGTTTGTCGGCTGGGGAACGCTGTTAAACACGTTTCTCGGCGGGTTGGTCTACATGACCAATGAGCAGGATGAAGCGCAGCACTATGCCGACATGCGCAGGGATGGGGAGATCCGTTATGGGCAACTGTTCGGCCATGATGGCAAGGCGTTGAACGACAGTGTGTTGCCGATCATCCGCCTGTTCGATGAGCATGTGCATGACTCCCGCGCCTGGTTCATGAACGCGGAGTTGAATGAACGCGAGTTGTTCAGTGATTACTTCCGTTATCGCAACATCTTTTTCGACACCGAGTCCAACAACGAACTGACGTTGTTGGTGACCACTGAGCGCGTGGTGGGCGTGGCGCTGTCGGTGGCCAGCGTCGGCCTGAGCGTCAAACGCCATGACCCGCGCTTTCTGGTGGGGCTGATGATCCCGACCCTTGGCACCCCGGTGTTTCGCGGCAAAGTGGGCTTCCCGAGCATCAGCGCGTTTGACACCGTCACGCGCCGCGCCCTGCCCATGGTTGAAGGGCTGACCTCAATCCGCGCCTTCAGCAAAGACACGGCCAGCGCCGTCAAAGCCGCCCAGGCCTTGCCGCTGGCGCCGCTGCTGAGCGAAGCCACAGCCACGACCGAAGACCTGATCGCCATCCTCAAAGGCGAACCCGCCGAAATCCCCGTCCCAAACACCGACGAACTGGCCCGCACCGCCACCCGCAAATCCCGCTGGCCAAGCCCTGTGGAAATCGACCCCATTGAGCAGGCGATTGCCGAACTGGTCGGCGGTCACGTCTACGGCAAACCCTACTTTTTGGACATCGATTCGATTGTGTAGCGCCGGTTGAGGGCCAGCCTTGGCTGGCCCTGTTTCGCAGGGATTTACACGGTTTCAGGCTCGCCGCAGGGGGCTTTTTCAAGGGAGATCCCGTGGGTCACCGGCGCCGTGTGCCGTGTTGAGATGAGGGTGTAGATCGACGGCAGCACAAACAGTGTGAACAGCGTGCCCACGACCATCCCCACCACAATCACGATCCCCAGGCCAAAGCGGCTGCTGGCGCCCGCGCCGCTGGCGAACAGGAGCGGCACCAGGCCCACGACCATGGCGGCGGTGGTCATCAGGATCGGGCGCAGGCGGATGCGCGCCGAGCGGATGATGGCGTGGGCCGGGGAGCAGCCACTGGCCTGTTGCAGTTCGTTGGCGAACTCGACCATCAGAATCCCGTGTTTGCTGATCAGGCCAATCAACGTCACCAGGCCGATTTGTGTGTAGATGTTGAGCGTCGCCCAACCCAGCGCCAACGGGATGAGGGCGCCGCAGATCGACAGGGGCACGGTGATCAGGATGATCAGCGGGTCGCGCAGGCTCTCATACTGTGCGGCCAGCACCATGTAAATGACGATGATGGCGAACAGGAAGGTCATCATCAGCGCGTTGCCTTCGTGGATGAACTGCCGCGAGTCCGATTGCCAGTCGTGACTGAAGCTGGCAGGCAGTTGTGCGCTCTGATTGGCCAAAAAGGCCACCGCTTCGCCAAGGCTCACGCCTGGGGCCGGGATGCCCTGAAAGGTGGCCGAGTTTTGCTGGTTGAACTGTTTGAGGCGGTTGGGCTGGATGTCACTGTGCAGACTGACCACGGTCGACAGTGGCACTTGCACACCGCTGTCAGTGCTGACGTAAAAGCCGTTGAGCGCGTCCGGGGTCAGGCGCTGTTTGGCTTGCGTCTGCGGGATCACGTCGTAGGAGCGGCCCTGCAAACCAAAGCGGTTGGTGTAGTTTTCACCGACCAACACCGCCAGCGTGCTGGCGATGTCTTGCAGACGAATGCCGAGGCTGTTGGCTTTGCTGCGGTCGATGCGCACTTCGGTCACCGGGTTGTTGAAGTCCAGGTCACTGTCGACCACCGCGAACAGGCCGCTGGCCCGCGCCTGCTCCTTGATGTCTTGCATGGCTTGATACAGCGCGCGGTAATCCTCGGTGCTGCGAATCACCAGTTGCACCGGCAGGCCGCCGGTCGAGGCGGGCAGGGGCGGCATCTGGAAGACGAAGATCGAGTTGCCTTCCACGGCGTCCACCTGTTGTTGCAGCTCGTTCTGGATCTGTGCGGCGCTGCGGTCGCGCTGACCCCATTCGCTGAAGTTGATCCCCGCGAAGCTGGCGGCAACCCCGTCGGTGCCGTTGATGATCCAGGTGCTGGTGGTTTCCGGGATCCGGGCCAGCAGTTCGCTCAGTTGGGCAGCGTAGCGCTCCACGAAGTCGAGGTTGGCGTGTTGCGGGGACTTGATCGCCAGCAGCAGGTTGCCCTGATCTTCGTTGGGCGCCAGTTCCTTGTCCGCGTGGCCGTATAGCAGCGGCAGGCTCAGCAGCACCAGCAGGCCGAACGCCAGTACCGCGCCGCGTGCGCGCAGCGAATGCACCAGCCCGCGCTGATACAGGCGCGACACGCGGTGAAAGAAACCCTCGGCCAGCAGGCTCATGCGCCCTTCGCTCTGGCCGGGCGGCAGCAGTTTGGCGCACATCACCGGCGTCAGGGTCAGGGCGATCACGCCGGACACCAGCACCGCGCCCGCGAGTGTCAGGGCAAACTCCTTGAATAGCGCGCCGGTGAGGCCATTCATCAAACCGATGGGCATGTACACCGCGGCCAGGGTGATGGTCATGGCGATGACCGGCGAGGCGATTTCCCGTGCGCCAACCAATGCGGCGTCAAGCGGCGCGCGGCCTTCCTTGATGTGACGGTGAATGTTCTCGGTCACGACGATGGCGTCGTCCACCACCAGGCCGATGGCCAGCACCATGGCCAGCAAGGTCAGCAGGTTGATGCTGAACCCGAACATCGCCATCAGCGCCAGCGCCCCGAGCATCGACAGCGGGATGCTGAGGATCGGGATCAGCACGGTGCGCCACGAGCCCAGGCACAGGAAGATGATGACCACCACGATCAGGATCGCTTCGAGCAGGGTTTCGAGCACTTCCAGAATCGAGGCTTCGATAAAGTGCGCGGTTTCGAACGCCAGCGCCACCTCGACACCGGGCGGCAGGGTCTTCTGGATGTCGGGGAGCAGGCGCTTGATGCCCTCGACGATCAGCAGCGGGTTGCCCTTGGGCGTGGCGTACAGGCCCAGGTGAACCGCAGGTTTGGCGTCCATCAGGGCGCTGGTTTCATAGGCGGCCGAGCCCAGTTCGATCTCGGCAATGTCGCGCAGGCGCAACAGGTGGTCGCCACGGTTGCTGATCACCATGTCGCGAAATTCATCGAGGGTGTTGAGGTCGCTGTTGACCTGGATCGAGGACACCACGTAGTGGCCCTTGATCTGCCCCGGTGCGGCCTGAAAGTTGTTGGCGCGAATCGCCTGTTCCACCTGATCGGCATTGATGCCGTGGCCCGCCATGCGCTGCGGGTCGAGCCACACGCGCATGGCCAGGCGCTGGCCACCAAACGTGTCGACCTTGGCCACCCCTTCAAGGGTGGAAAACAACGGTTGCACCACGCGGCTGAGGTAGTCGGTCAGGGCGGCGGCGGACAGGGTGTCGCTGGAAAAGCCGACGTATGCGACAGCCGTGGAATCCCCGGCCGAACGCTCGATGACCGGGTCATAGGCCTGCTCGGGCAGGCGGTATTTGACCTGATTGACCTTGGCAATCACTTCACTCAGCGCCTTGGCCGAATCTTCGTTAAGCGCCATGCGCAGGGTAATCACACTGTGGCCCTGCACCGACGATGAACTGACGTAATCGACGCCTTCCACCGATGCCAGCGACTGGTTGATTGGCTGGGTGATGAAGCCTTGCATCAACTCGGCGGGCGCGCCGGGGTAATCGGTGCTGACGGTAATCACCGAGCTTTCCAGCAGCGGGTACTGGCGCACGGGCAGGCCCATCCAGGCTTTTAGACCGGCCAGCAGGATCATCAGGCTGACCACCAGTGCGAGCACCGGGCGGTGGACGAAAATGTCAGTGAATTTCACTTTTGCGCTCCTGCTTCGACGGCCAGCGCGGCGCTGGTCACCGGTTCGATGCTCGCGCCATCACTGAGCTTGATCTGGCCCGAGGTCACGACTTGATCGTCGGCCGACAGGCCCTTGTCGATCACCACCCGGCCATCGCGCCGCTCGCCGGTCTTGACCGACACGCGGCGTACCGTGGGCGCGCTTTTTTCATCACGGGCCGGTTGCACCACATACACGTCTTCGCCATAGGCGCTGTAGGTGACGGCGGTTTCCGGCAGGCTCAGGGTGTTTTCCGGCATGGCCTGTGGCAGGCGCACACGGGCAAACATGCGCGGCAGTGCTGCGCCAGGCGGGTCTTGCAGGCGTGCCTGAACGCTCAACGTGCGGGTGCGGTCCAGAAACGGGTCGACGCTGCTGACCACCGCCGTGACCGGTTGGCCGGGCAGGGCATCGAGTTCAATCAGCAGGGGGCTGCCGGTCTTAAAGTGCGCCAGGGCTTGTTCGGGCACGCTGAAATTGACGAACAGCCCTTTATTACCGATCAGGTTGATCAGGGTGTCGCCAGGGTTCACGTATTGGCCCATGTGCACTTTGCGAATACCCAGCGTGCCGGCAAAGGGCGCACGAATGGTGCGCTGCTCGATCTGTGCCATGAGTTCCTGCAAGGCCCCGCGTGCGGTGGTGTATTCGGCCTGGGCATCGTCCAGGGCCTCGCGCGACACGGCGTTGGAGGTAATGAGTTTTTGCAGGCGTTCGAGGCGTACGCGGGCGTTGTCCACCTGACCTTGCAAGCGCACCCGTTGCCCGCGCTCGGGGGCATCGTTAAGACGCACCAGCACTTGACCACGCTCGACCCGTTGCCCGGACTCGATGGGCAGCTCGACGATACGCCCGCCGATTTCGGCCGGCACGCTGACTTCTTCCACCGCTTCGAGCTCGCCGATGGCCTCCAGGTAACGGGTGAAGGGCTGGCGACTGACCGGCGCCACGGCCACCTTGATCGGGGCCGCCACATACCCGGCCGGGGCAGGCTGTTGCCAGCGCCAGACTCCCCAGGCCACGCCGGCAAGTACGAGAGCAATCAGAGCCCAAAGGGCTGTGCGCCGGATCAGCGGACGAGTGCTTGCAGCGACGTGAGGCATGATCTTCTTCCTTAAAGAGGCAATCAGTAAATCGGCCAACAGCCCGGCGTGAGCAATTCGACGAGGTTATGGTCGGGGTCGCGGAAATACACACTGGAACCGCCTTTGGGCCATTGCGTGCGGCCTTCGATGGCCACACCGCTGTCGTCCAGTTTTTGCTGCCAGGCGGGCATGTCGTCGGCGTCGATGGCGAAGCACACGTGAATCCGGCCGTGGGCATCGTGCGGTGGGATTTCGCCGCCGCTCAGGTATTTGGTTTCAAGGGACGCCCCGCGTTTAAACAACAGAAGCGTGTTGAGGTCGCCGACGTTAAACGCGACCAGCACATCGCTTTCGACCATGACCTCCAAATGAAGGGTTTTGTAGTAAAAATCTTTTGCTGCTGTAAGATCTTTCACGTAAAGAGCGGTTTCAATTATCCGTTTGAGTTGAAGCATGGGGCGCTCCGTATCGGGAAGGTAATCCCGGATTTGTGAATGACAGGATGGTCATGGTTTTACTGCGCAATATTGATTTGAACCTGTTAGTGGTGCTCGACGCGCTGCTGACTGAAAAGCACGTCACCCGCACCGGGGCCCGGCTGCATTTGAGTCAGCCGGCCATCAGCCACTCTCTGAGCAAGTTGCGGGTGTTGCTCGACGACCCGATCCTGATCCGTCAGGGCAGCGAAGTGGTGCTCAGTGCCCTGGCGCAAAACCTGCAGGCGCCGCTCAAGGAAATCCTCAGCCAGATTGAAATCCTGCTCGGTAAGTCGATTGACTTTGTGCCCGCCAATTCTCACCGCACCTTCCGCCTGGCGATGTCTGATTACGGCGCGGCGATCGTGTTGCCCAAGCTGTTGCGGCAACTGCGCGCCGATGCGCCGAACACCACGCTGGTCGTGACCCAGGACAGCCGCCACGGCATGCTCGAACAGATTGCCCAAGGCAAGATCGACCTGGCGTTGGGGGTGTTCCCCAACCTCAGCGCGGACATCTCCAGCGAAGTGCTGTTTGAAGAAACCTTCTCCTGTCTGCTGGATCGCAGCACCTTGCCGGCCAACGGCCAGCTGGATTTGGACAATTACCTGTTGCGCCCGCACATTTCGGTGTCGGTGGACGGTTGTTCGAACGGTGAAATCGACCGCCTGCTGCGCGACGAAGGCTTGCAGCGCCGCATCGCGGTCAGTGTCCCGCACTGGCGGACCGCCCCGAGCATGATCAGCAACACCGACCTGATCCTCACCGTGGCCACCCGTACGCTGGATAACGCGTTGCTGGATGAAGAACTGGTCAGCCTCAGCCCGCCGTTGCCGATTCCGCCGTTCCCGTTTGTGCAGCTCTGGCACAACCGTTTCGGCGAAGACCCGGCGCATAGGTGGCTGCGCGAGCAAGTGCGGCAGGTGGTCGGTCATGCAGCCCCCGCGACCTGAGCCGGGCGCAGGCGTAAACGCAAGTCCTGACCCAGTTGCGTGACATCGAACAGGGTGAAGTCCAGCGCTTGCTTGAGGTGCACCAGCTCCGGCATGTGCACCAGCGGCCGGGCCAGATCGCCCAGCAGTTTGGGTGCCATGTAGACCAACACCTCGTCCACCAGACCGGCTTTGAGAAATGCCCCGGCCAGGGTCGGACCGGCCTCGACCATTACGTCGTGCAACCCGCGCTGGCTGAGCTGGCTCAACAGTTCATGCAGGTCGAGCCCGTAGATATCGCCGTCGACGCGCAGCACTTCGGTGGTCTGATTCGCGGGCAGAGGCGTGTCGTGGCGCACCACGTGCAGGCTCGGGGCGCTGCTGTTAAACACCTGCGCACTGGCCGGGACTCGGGCGGCGCTGTCCAGCACCACGCGCAGCGGCGCGACGGCTTCGGGCGAGGAAAGCTGGCGCACCGTGAGCAGTGGATCATCCCCCAGCACGGTGCCGCTGCCCGTGATGATGGCGGCACTGCGAGCCCGCCATTGCTGCACATCGGCACGCGCCTTGGGCCCGGTGATCCATTGCGAGCGGCCATTGCTCAGCGCCGTGCGCCCGTCCAGGCTCATGCCCATTTTCAGTTGCACCCAAGGGCGCTGGCGCTGAATGCTCGACAGAAAACCGCGATTCAACTCACTCGCCGCTTCGCGCATCAGCCCCACCTTGACCTCGACCCCGGCGGCCCTCAGCGCGGCAATTCCTTGGCCATTGACCTGTTTGAACGGGTCTTCAAGGGCCACGATCACTCGGCTGACACCGCTTTCGATCAAGGCCTGATGACAGGCCCCCGTGCGGCCGATGTGGCTGCACGGCTCCAGCGTCACGTAGGCGGTGGCCCCCTTGGCCAGGGCGCCTGCCTGGCGCAAGGCGAACACCTCGGCATGCGGCCCGCCCGCCCGCCGGTGCCAACCCTCGCCCACGACGCAATTGCCGTGAGCGATCACACAGCCCACCCGAGGGTTGGGCCAGGTGGAGTGGCTGCCACGCTCAGCCAACGACAGCGCGTGTTGCATGTGCTGAAAGTCGACTTCGGTGAAATAGGTCATGACAGCAGTGGCCTGCCTGCACGCGCCGTGATCGGGTAAATGCGACCGTCGTAGGCGCTGGCCAAAAAGCCGTTGCCGTTGGCCGCCTGGGTCAGGCAGGAAATGCCGCTGGCGGTCGGCTTCTCGAACTTCTCCCAAAGGCCGGTGCGCACATCGAACAGGGCCACAGTGCCGCCATAGCTGCCGGTGGCGATCAGGTTTTGGTCCTTGGACACGGCGATGCACTTGATTGAATGGTTGTGCGGGGTTTCGAAGACTTCACTTTCGCCATTGCGCCACAGGCGCAGCTTGAGGTCGCGGCCGATGCTGGCGAATCCGCCCTCAATTTGCGTGCAGCCGTTGGAGATGCGGTCGTGCGCCTTGTCCAGATAGGTGTGTTCGGTGAAATCGTCAATCGTGAAGAACGCCGCTGCTGCGGTGGCACACACGCTGAAGATATAGGTTTCGTCAGCGGCAATGCCTTTGATGGCGTTGTCGTGCATGGCCACTTCCGTGAGGAAGACGGGCTGCTGATGATCCAGTTTGAATATCAGCGCTTCACCAGTGTACGTGCCGATGGCCGCGTGCAACTGGCCGTCTTTGATGAACGTGGTGCCGCAGTTCAGGGGCGAGCGGTGCTGGTAGAGGGCCTGTCCGGTACGGGCGTCGAACACCGTGCCCATCTGGCCGCCGGTGAGTACGCTGTCGCCGAACGGCAGCAGGAAGTTGCACAGGCTGCCGGCCTGGGTGTTGGCCACGCCGTTGACGTGCAGGATGCCCGCATCCCCGATGCTGAAAATGTCATCGTTGACCAAGGCCACGGCGTTGAGGCTGATGGCTGGTTCGATGCCGTCCAGGTCCCAGATCTGGGTGCGGAAGTTCCAGGTGGCATAGCATGAGCCGAAGGTCACGAACGCAATACGGTCTGTGCCGAGCAGGGCGCAGCTGCGTGGCCAGATGATGCTGGGCAGTGAGGTTTCGGCGGTTTTTTCCAGGCGGTTCTGGCTGTTCAGGTGCCAGAGCATCACGGAGCGGTCATAGCTGAGGCTGATCAACAGACGCTGGGCGTCGTCCCAGATGATGCGCTTGATACCTGCGGTGTGAGCCGGTTGCAGGAACGTGCCCTGGGCGCTGATCAGCGAGATTTTGCCCTCGTCGTCACCGGCGAAAATGATGCCGTCGCGCGACAGGGCCACGGTGTCGGTTTCAACCCCGCCCAGGTCAATGATTTCCAGTTGTGCGCCGGTCATGGCGTCCCAGCGGCGGATCGAACCGTCGTCGCTGCTTGAAACCAGCGTCGCGCCGTCAGCGGCCCAGCACACTGAAATAACATCGGCGGTGTGGCCTTCGAGGATGCGCAGGGTGCGGCCATTGAGGTCGAACAGACGCAGCGTATGGTCGCGTGAGCAGGTGGCGATGGTTTGTCCGTCAGGCGAGAACGCGGCCATTTCGATGTCGTCATCGTGGCCGATCAGCACTGCTTTCATGCGCAGGCTCGGCACTTCCCAGACGCGCGCGGTGTAGTCACTGCTGGCGCTGACCAGCAGGGTGCCGGTGGGGTTGAACGCGCACTGGTTGGCCAGGTGGTCATGCACCACGCGCTGAATCGGGGTTTTGGTGGTGGCATCCCACAAAATGACCTGATTGTCATAACCGGCAGTGGCGACATAGAAATCTTTAAACGTGGCAATACCGCTGATCGGGCCGAAGTGCTTCATGTGTATTCATCCTGAATAGGTAAAAGTGCGTCATGCCGTGCCGTTAAAAACCGATTGTTTGCAAGGGCTGCCACAGACGATAAATAACGGGGCCCCTGCAAAGAACTTGCGGGTATTTAATGGACGGACTTATTTGAACAAGTTGATGTGGTGATTCTTTTTATTGATCTTGGCTTGTAAATAAGGCCGATTGTGCCGGGTCAAAAACACCCCGGTCGGGATCACGTCGTCCACCTGCACGCCGTTGTTTTGCAGGGCGATAACTTTGTCCGGGTTATTGGTAATGACCCGGCAATGTTGCACCCCCAGTGCTTTCAACATATGGGCTGCTTCCGTGAAGTCGCGATCATCTTCACCAAAGTTCAAATGTTGATTGGCTTCAAAGGTATCCATGCCAGTGTCTTGCAGGCGATAGGCGTCCAACTTGGCATATAAGCCAATCCCGCGGCCTTCCTGGCGCAGGTAAATCAAATAACCGCCTTCTTCGTGCATGCGCTCGATGGACTCGGACAATTGCGGGCCGCAATCACAGCGTTGGGAACTGAAGACATCTCCGGTCAGGCATTCAGAGTGCAAACGCACCAAAGGACTATTGATCGACGCCGGACCCAGTTTGATAACGATATGTTCCTTGTCGGCTTCCAGCCCCGTAAAGCTGTAAAACGTACCGGGGATACCCGATTCATTCAGGTGGATATCAACCTGGTTTCTAACGCGCAGCGGGTTCATAGAATTCCTTTCCTATTAACGGATTTTTATTAGTTTGGGTTACAGCGTTTCAGCGAGCCTGAAGCCCATGACATAGATTTCGCGCGGGTATTTGCCATGCCGACGGCAGTTGCGGGCCAGGTCGCGAAACCGTGTAAAGCTGCCGCCCCGTGCGATGCGGTGGTTGCCTACCACGGTGACCAGGTCATCGCTGATGGCGTGTCCGCCGGGGTAGGGGGCATAGTCGTCGGCCACGTATTCTTCAACGTTGCCCGCCATGTCCATGCAGCCGAAGGGCGAGGCGCCCAGGGGGAACATGCCCACTGGGGTGGTGTTGAAAATGCCCATTTCGGCGGTATTGGCGTGTTCCGGCAAAAAGCGCTCACCCCACGGAAACTCAAGGTTCTCCGGCCCCGCGGCCGCGTATTCCCATTGCGCTTCAGTGGGCAAGCGGAAGGCGCGCCCCGAGCGCAGGCTCAGCCAGGCCACGTAAGCGTCGGCGTCTTCCGCGCTAAGGCCGTAGACCGGATGGTTCGAACGTTCCACCGGGAATTGCCCAAATGCCCAGTTGGTCGGAATGCGCGGCTCCAGCGAATCTTCGAGAAAAGCTTTGTATTCCAGATTAGTGACCGGGTATTTGCCGATGGCATAGGGTTGAAGCTGCACCGTGTGGCGCGGCACTTCCTTTTCGATCCAGCTGCGGTCCAGCCCCAGCCCTTGCATCCTGTCCATGACACTGTCGACCCTGGCTTCATCCAGCCCGGTTTCAATCCAGCCACCTTCGATGCGGATCATCGGCGGGTTAAGCACATCCAGACGCGGGTCCAGGGTCTCGGCCAGGTAGCGGCCTGCCGCCAGGCGGATCGGCAGCGCGGCGTGCGGGTCTTCCACGCGCCGCGTCAGCAGGCTGGCTGGCGCTTGAGTCAATTGCTGCCACTCAGCCAGCGGCAAGGCCAGGTTGAGGCCCGGCTGGAAGTGCTCTTCGAGCCCCATTAATTGGCGGTCAGTCATGTGCGCGGTCAGCGGGCCGTCAAATACCGGCCAGTGGGGAAACGCCTTGGATGTGTTTGACACGTCGAACTCCACTACAGATGCAAAAGGTGTCAGAGGGTGCAGACCAGGCCGGTTTGCAAACAGTTGCGCTCAAAGTCACCCCAATAGCCTTCCGGGAATTTCTGGCGATTGGTTTTGGAGATCAATGGGCGTTGCCAGTGGTAGTCGCTGAACCCCGCCTTGCGGATGGCCCGCTCGTAGTCTTCGTGGCTCCAGCGGTAAAAAGTGAATTCGCTGGGTGGCGTGGTGACAAATTCTGAAGGGCAGCGGAATCCGCCTTCGTGAGGGTTTTCGCTTTTGACGTGTACGCCGTACTTGGTGAAGTTGCCGTCTTCAAGGCGGAAACTGGGGTCGACGGTGTAGGCAATCAGCTTGCCGCCGGGCTGCAGGTTTTGCGCAACGGCGTAGAACATCGCTTCCAATTCGGCGGGCGACTGGGCGTAGTTGAACAGCCAGGCAGCGGTCACGCGTTCAAATTGGCCCATCACCGGCATCTCGCAGACATTGGCCACGTGAAACTCAATGGCCTCGTTGTTGCGGGCCGACTCCTTGCGTGCCAGCTCGATCATCGACGGCGAGATATCAACCCCCACCACCCGCGACGCGCCCTGACGGTACAGCTCGCGGCCGAAATACCCATAACCGCAGGCCAGGTCCAAAACGGACTTGCCTTTCACATCACCCACCATATGAAAGAACGTTTCGGTTTCAACGGAACGTTGCGATGCGGTGTCGGTGAAGACTTCAAAGCGATCGCCAATGGCGTCATAAGCGGTAAAAGAACTCATTGCTCACCTATTAAGTGTGATTGCTGTTATTAAATGCCGACCCCTGATAAAGGCCGGTGGGTGAAGTTGTTGCCCTTAAACGCGTCGCGGATTAACTGCGTACCGCAATTAAAAAACCGGCCAGTACCACACTGACGCCAATGATCTTTTGCAGATTGAGGGGTTGTTTGGGTAAGCCCACTAACCCGAAGTAATCAATAATGACCGAGATGGTCAGTTGGCCGATAATCACGGCCATGATGAAGTTGAGTGCACCCAGTCGCGGCACCAATATCAGGGCGGCGGTGATATACAACACACCGGCAATGCCGCCAAACCAGATCCACCAGGGACCTGCTTGCAGGGCGGCAATATTGGGACGAGGTACTTTAAAAATCAGCATGACCACCATCACGGCAATACAACTGACCACCAAAGACACGGCAGTGGCCCATAAGGGATGTCCTAATAACACGCCCAGTTTGGCGTTAGTGCCTGCTTGCAAGGGCACTGCAAAACCCGCCAATAAACTCAAGACAATGGATACAAATAAACTCATGGTGCGTGCCGTCCTTTTTTTTAATCTTGTACGGCGAATATAAAAACAGGGCCAATTCTTTGTTCTAATGCGCGATATTCGCGAGGTGGATCGCCTGGCTACAGGCCTTGAGCCATAAGGCATAGAGGCTGCTGGGCGATCGAGGGTGCGCATGCAGCAGAGGCGGGTTTACAATCGCCGCACTTGAAGGGAGTAACCCAGTGCTGACTCATTTGGATTCACAAGGCCGTGCCCACATGGTGGATGTCACCGACAAAGCCGTGACCTTTCGCGAGGCGGCGGCCCAGGCCGTGGTGCGCATGCGCCCCGAAACGCTGGACATGATCGTCAGTGGCGGCCACCCCAAGGGCGACGTTTTCGCCGTGGCGCGCATTGCTGGCATTCAAGCGGCCAAGAAAACCTCTGACCTGATTCCCCTGTGCCATCCGTTGATGCTGACCGGCGTCAAGGTCGAACTCAGCGCGCAGGGCTCCGATGCCGTGTTGATCGTGGCGCGTTGCAAGCTTTCCGGGCAGACCGGCGTCGAGATGGAAGCCTTGACCGCCGCCAGCGTTGCGGCACTGACCGTGTATGACATGTGCAAGGCCGTCGACCGCGGCATGACCATCGAAAGCGTGCGCGTGCTGGAGAAGCGTGGCGGCAAGAGCGGGCATTTCAAGGCCGATGCGTCATGAAGCTCAACGTCATGTATTTCGCCCGTTACCGTGAAGCCTTGGGGCGGGACAGCGAGCAGGTCGAAGGCGTTTTTTCATCCATTGCTGAGCTGCGCTCGCACCTGTTGCAACGTGGCAACGCGTGGGACGTACTGGCTGAGCCCAACCTGATGTGTGCGCGTAACCAAGACCTGTGCAAACTCGATGAACCCTTGGCAGACGGCGACGACGTTGCGTTCTTTCCGCCGGTTACGGGAGGCTGAACATGGCTATTCGCGTCCAGACAGAGGCGTTCGACCCTGGCGTTGAGGTCAACGCCCTGCATGCCGCCAACGCAGGCGTGGGCGCCGTGGTCAGCTTTGTTGGCTATGTGCGCGACTTCAACGACGGTCGCGACGTGGCGGGCATGTTTCTGGAGCATTACCCCGGCATGACTGAAAAAGCGCTGGGCAAGATCGTCATCGAGGCCGAGCAGCGTTGGCCGTTGCTCAAACTTGAAGTGCTGCACCGCGTGGGCGCCTTGCAACCGGGAGAGCCCATCGTCTTTGTGGGCGTCGCCAGCGCCCATCGGCAAGCGGCGTTCGACGCGTGTGCCTTTGTGATGGACTACCTGAAAACCCGGGCGCCGTTCTGGAAAAAGGAACACACCCCCGACGGCCCGCGCTGGGTGGAGGGACGCGCCAGCGATCACGCGGCGGCTGATCGCTGGACGTAGGGTAGGGGGGCGGTCATTTACCGGCCGATCCCGTTTCTTTTAAAACATTCCGAATCGTCTGACACGTGATTCCTAAGCTAATCCTGTAGCGTCCCGTCCTCAGTTTCTGAGGAACCAAGGATGTCCACCGTTAGCCGCCAAACCCGCTTCCAGCTGACCCTCATGGGCAGCGACCAGCCCTTTTCGGTGCTGGCATTCAAAGGCGAAGAGGCCATCAGCGAGCCGTTTTCCTTTGACATTCAACTGGTCAGCGAACGGGCCAGTCTTGACCTCGAAACCCTCTTGCACCAGCCCGCCTGGCTCTCGTTTGGCCCCGGTCACGGCATTCATGGCCAGATTGAGCGCATCACTCGCGCCAGTACCGGCAAGCGCCTGACCCATTACCGCCTGACCCTGGTCCCAAACCTTGCGTACCTCGTGCATCGCACTAACCAGCGGATTTTCCAGCAGCTGAGCGTGCAGCAGATCATCCAGCAGGTGCTTGAAGAGCACGGCCTGCTCAGTGACGTCTATAGCTTTGCCGGGTTCTCGGAGTACCCGCCTCGCGACTATTGCGTGCAATACGGCGAGTCGGACCTGCACTTCATCCAGCGGCTGTGTTTTGAGGAAGGTTTTCACTATTACTTCAGGCATTCGCCCGACAGGCATGAGCTGGTATTCGGCGATAAACAACAGGCCTTTACCCCGCTCAAAGCGCCCACACCTTACGTGCCGGGCAGTGGCCTGGTTGCCCAAGGCCCTGTCGTCCATGACTTTCAGATGAGCCTGCAAGCCTGCACCAACCGCACGTTTACCCGCGATTACGACTTCGATAAAGCCGGGCGCACCCTTGAGGCAGACAGCCAATCGCCCTCCAGCATGCGCCCGCTGGAACGCTACACCTACCCCGGCCGCTTCACCCGCGATCAAGAAGGCCTGCGTCATAGCCTGCGCACGCTGGAGCGCCATCAGGCCCAACACTGCGTGGTCAGCGGCCAGAGCGATCAGCCCGCCTTGCTCAGCGGGCATTTTCTGACCCTCAGCGAGCACCCGACCCCTGCAAACAACGCACAGTGGCTGCTGACCCGCGTGCGGCATGAAGGCCACCAGCCGCAAGTGCTGGAAGAAGCGGCGCCCGCCGCCGACGAAGGGTTTCAGGGCTATCGCAACACCTTTGAAGGAACGCCGGAGATCGGCACCTTTCGGGCCCCGACGGTGTACGAAAAGCCGCGCATTTTCGGCAGCCAGACCGCCTGCGTCACCGGCCCGGCGGGCGAAGAAATCCATTGCGACCCGTATGGCCGGGTGCGGGTCAAATTCCATTGGGACCGCAGCCCCGTCACCGATGAACGCAGCAGTTGCTGGCTACGGGTTTCGTCAAGCTGGGCGGGGGCGCGCTATGGCGGCGTCAGCGTGCCGCGGGTCGGCATGGAAGTGCTGGTGGACTTCGTCAATGGCGACCCGGACTGCCCGATCATTTCGGGGTGCCTGGCCAACAGCCTCAACCCGTTACCGCTGGACTTGCCGGCCAACAAGAGCCAAAGCGTGTTCCGCAGCCGCAGCACCCCCGGCGGCAACGGTTACAACGAACTGCGCATCGAAGACCGCCAAGGCCAGGAGCTGATCTACCTGCATGCGCAGCGTGACCTTGAGCAACACATCAAACACGACAGCCGCTTGCAGGTCGACGGTCAGCGCAGCGAAACCGTGACCGGCAACAGCATTAGCGTGCTCCAGGCCGAAGAGCAGCGCACCGTCAGCGCGGACCGCAAAGTTCAGATCCTGGGCAGCGATCATCTGCACATTGCAACCAGCGCCCATACCCGTGCCGGACAGAGCGTACTGGTCGAAGCCGGGCAGGAAATCCACCTCAAGGCGGGCGCCCTGGTGGGGCTGGAGGCGGGCGCAGCACTGACGCTGAACGCGGGTGGGCAGCATATCGTCATCAGTGCGGCGGGGATTTATTGCAGTTCGCCCATTCAACTGGGAGGCGTGCCGATACCGGGCACGCCCGCGATGCCAGCCATACCGAACCCTGTCGAGCCTTTGATCGCGCTGGCACCAGGCCCGCAAATCGAAGCACTGATGGCGGCCGCGCGTGGCGCCAAACCCATTTGCCCTGTCTGCGAAAAAATGCGGAGCACACCCGCATGAGCCGCGCTTACTTGTTACTCGACAGTTGCCAGATCGACAACCTTCAAGCCCGAGTGTGTGAATTGGCCCCCGGATCAAGGCCTCATTTTTTGTACCTGATGACCCAATACGCCGAGCTGGCATTTTACGGCCCTTTGTTAGTTGCCGTGCAGGCCCATAGCCCGTTGGCGCAGGCCTTCGACGCGCATTGGCAAGCCACAGCAGGCATCTGGCTTGAAAGTGATGCAGACGAAGAACGCTTGATCAAGCACTTGCGCAGCCTGATTCATGTCCGGGTGGAGGGCGATGTCAGCGTTTTATTTCGTTACTACGACCCACGAATTGCCCGTTTATGGTTGCAAGACCTGGCCGCCGGTGAGCGTGACAGGTTGATGGGCCCCGTGAGCCTGATTCGTTTGCCTGAGGGTGATTTACACCGTAAGGGCCTTGCCCGGGTGGGGGCCGAGTATGCGCATGTCCCATGGCTAACCCTGGATGCGCAACAGCTTGAGCACCTTGGCCAAGCAGGGCGAGAGGCTGTTCTGCAGCGCGTACAGGCGCACTGTAAGCAGTTTTTTCCGGCGTATTTAGATGGGCTGGATTCAGCCGGGCAGAAGCAATGGGCCAGTGCTTGCTGTTGCAGTGCCGAGCGTCAAGGGTACAGCGCAGTGGATGACGTGATGCGCTGGGTCAGTGTGTACGGCCATTTCGGTGACACCTTTCCTGATGGACCTGATCACACGGTGTATCGCCAGTTATTGGCCTCTCGTGATGGTTCACCCAAAGAGCGACTGGATAAGCTTCTGGCTGAATTTAAACGCCAGCTTGTATGCGCAGAGATTGCCTCATGAGCCACGAACAATTACTCGCCACACTCTCACGTCTGGAGGCGGCTGAGCGGGCCGCTTGTGGTCATGAATCTATCGATGTCAACAGCGTCGCGGGCCAATGCCCCGCCTACCAACCATATGTTTTTGTGCTGCCCGTTCGGTATGCGTTGAGCGAAGAGGCGTCCACACACGCGGCCGCTCAACCGGGTGTTACGCCTCAGAGCCACCCCATGGCCGCACGACTGCTACGCGAAGGGTTTGTGTATGTGTGGCAAGGCAGTGAAGGGCTAAAACGCTATGCCGTGGCAATCAACCGCTGCCTCCATGAACAACCGTTGGAGGCCGATGACACGCGGGTCGAGCGTGGCAAACTGTTTGGACTGACGCTCAGCAAACATGAGCCTGCCTGGATGCTCTACAGCGAATACCCGCTCACCCCTGAGGCATGCCAGCAGTTAGCGGATCCACAGGCACGCGCCCAACACATGCGCGTTATTGATTTGCGCCAGCTCGCCAATGAACTTCAGACCCCCCATTGCGTGCCGCTGAATGAGGCGGATCAGCTCATGGGCGAATTAATCCCTGAAACCTATGCGCGAGCCGTGACCCTTGACCATCTGCACAACGGTAAAGCGCATAAGGCCCACGAACAGCAATAGGCGCGACGAGTGTTCGAAAACCGTCCGACGGACAACCTTACGCACAACATCACCCAATGGCTGGACGCTCAGCGTTGGAATAACGAGCGCATCCGTGTGGCGGCGAGCCACCCTGAGATGACCGCCGAGCACACCGTGCCTGGTGAGTGGAGTGCGGTGCAGTGGGCGCCTTTCACTGTGCAACAAGTGCTGGAGGGCGCGCATCAACAGGCTCAAGGCCTGTATGCCGTACTGGCATGCCTGGATGATGATCTGGGCGTACTGCGTGACATTAATCACGAACAGGAACAAGTCGAAAGCCGCCATGAACAATGGCAGCAGGACCACCAACTTCGCTTGAGCATTGGCGGCTTCATACGCAGCCTGATCACCGAGGACGGCGCTGAAGTGGCGGGGCAGGTGAGTTATCGCTACCGCGAGCATGAGCTTGAGCTGACCCCAGAGCAGGGTGAGCAACTGCTCAAAGCGGATCGCGATCTGGAAGAGCTGTTTCGCGAAGAGGCGCGGTTGAATCAACGGCGCGGGCGTATTTCAAAATATTGGGCAGGTGCTGCCAGGCTGGCAGAAGTGCATGATCAAATAAAACGCACGGTAGCCTCGGTACGTGAATTCATTCCGGCTCAATTGCACACCGAAGTTGAAGCGTTGGTGCGCGATTACCGAGCGTCAAAAGTGGCCAACCTGGAAAACCGTTTCGTCAGTGAAAAGGTTGAGCAGTACATTGACTTGCCGGCCATGAACACCTGGCTGGACCACACGGCCCCCAACCATTTCGCTCAGGTTCAACAGCGCCATACCCGTCTCTATGCCGACCGGGGTGTGTATTTGCTTCGGCACCATAGCGGCACGTGGTTTGTCGATTTCCACAACCCCGCTCACCTGACATGGCTTGGCCACTTGGCCATGGCCTGCCTGAGCGCGCAATGCCTGCGCAAACAAGGTGCCGAGCAATACGCCGACTACGTGCGCAGTGCCGATGAAGGCGCCTTGCGTCAGTTGTTCTACGGCTGGAGCCCGACCCTGGAGGCGGCGGTCATCGGCATTAGCCGGTCCGCAGAGTTGATGGCGGCATTGAGTCTGGAAAACCAGGCCAACGCCGAACAAGCATTGATCAAAATACTCGGCCCGCTGGGTGCCCCGATCCTTGCCAACCTCGCCGAACTTGCTCGCGAGGCTGACAGTGCGTGGAATAGCCTGATCAAACGCTTGGGGGCTGCATTGCTGTTACTGGGCGGTGAGCCCGGCACGCCGTTAAGCGGGGCGTGGTTGAGCATCATGGTTGCCGTGCGTGTGGGCAGTGAGACCGGCTTGCGCCTGATCAATCAGGGCGGACGGCAGGTGTTGCAACTGGTCGGTAAAGCAGCCGAAGACCTTATCCAGTGGGCAAAAATAACAGGAAAAGCCATCGGCACAGGGCACGTCGCCAATATCGTTAACTCACCTGCGGTACAAAAAAGTGGCGGCGTGATTGCATTGGCGGCATTGCTGCTCAATAGCTGGAATGCGGGGCGCTATCTGAGCCAGGCGCAGGTGCTGGAAGGGGTGGATCAACAGCGTCAGTACGAGACAGCGTCCGCGACGTTATATGCCGCAGCCGCGTTGGTGGCGGTGATTGATGCGCAGGTCAGGAAGGGTTTTTGGGGAGGGAGAGGCGTTGAAGTCATTTCTTTGAAGGCCGGTAGAACTTCATACATCGCCTCCGTTATGACAATGCTGGGTGGCATTCTTGGCTTTCTTTCTTCCATAGCAGCATTTATGGAATACAAAGCACTTCAAATTCAACTAGATAACATGCAGGGAAATTTAGATCCGTGGTTGAAAGTGCGGCAGACAGTATCTGCGGGATTTGCTATAGCGTCTGGCGTACAGGCGATGCTCGGTATAATACACGCCTCTAAAAGCATGGTTGCAAGCTATGGGGTCGCGCTAGCACAGGCCAGTTATTTAAGATGGTTGGGACCGATTAATGTGGTATTAGCGGTCTTAGGCGTGTTTTATGTGGTTTCTTGGTTTATGCAGCGGACGCCCTTACAGAATTTTCTTGCTCATTGCTGTTGGTCAAAGTTGAGGGCGGGGAAGTGGGAAGTTATTGCGTACGAAGCCCAGGCTAAAGAGTTGATGGAGTTACAGAATATACTGTTTACGCCGCGCCTCAGTTTTGAAAACGGGTCCAGCCAAGAGTTAGTGGATAACTGGGACGGTTTTCGATATGTCTCGACAGTTGAATCTCTGACAGTGGATTTGCCAGGTGCTGGTTTTTATGGCTCGTATG
Organism: Pseudomonas sp. WS 5071; assembly: GCF_012985765.1. Taxonomy (NCBI): domain Bacteria; kingdom Pseudomonadati; phylum Pseudomonadota; class Gammaproteobacteria; order Pseudomonadales; family Pseudomonadaceae; genus Pseudomonas; species Pseudomonas sp. WS 5071. The sequence goes on from NZ_JAAQWY010000005.1 coordinate 199,144, forward strand.
TTGATATTTCTATAGTGGGTGATCCTGTTGATACGATTGCTTATAGAAACATGATTAAAAATAACGGCTCTGGCCATCTTGTCGTCCCGCCGAGACCGATGCGGGATATAGGTAAGTATTGGATTGAAACCAGTACGTGTAACTGGATACCGTATAAGGAAGGGCAGGGTATACGTTTGTCGGGACTGTTTAACCTTGTGCCTGATGTTCTTGGGACTCAACCTCGTCTGGTATCGGTGCGTATACGATACCGAACCCCCATCACTTCAATGTTGAACCTGTCAGAGTTTATTGGGGGGCAAGAAGGGCTCGCATTTACTTGCTCTCCGCTCATCGGTTTGGTGGAGGTACGCGATGCTCCAACTCCAGAATTGAATAAAGCTGAGCGTTTACGTGTGCGTATCGAAGACCATGGTAAAAGTTTAAAGCCCTTGAGTATTAGGGAATGACTCTTCCGCCAGCAGGTACAAGTCAGAAAGGTTTTTTTTCACAAAACGAATATTTGGCGCCGTTAGCAGTGCCAACCGGAGAAGTTGCGAATGACGTGCTGGGTAGTGTGTGGATAAAAAATGACGTTTATATGGATGTCGGTTTATTCGCAATAGGTCAGGCTATCGTCGTGTTATGGGTAAATATATTAATTTTTACTGCGGTTGCCTTTTTTTGGGGTGATTGGGATGTTCTTTACTTGGGCGTCATTTTGTTTGCTTATCCTATTTATCTTCTTGTCACTGTCTTGAAAAAGCCGGTGCCTTTGCCTGCTCGTTTTAATCGCCAGCGTCGAGAAGTTTGCGTTCCGATTAATGCTAGCGAATATTGGATTGTTCCGTGGGAAACCGTTGTCGCCCAAGCGACTGAGTGTTATTCAATGACTCAAGCAGGAAAATATTCAACAGGCGGGGGATTGCTCGTGGTGTTCAAAAATCCTGACCCTGAGGCGGATGAGAAAGTTAAATACTGCCGTTTTTCTTTTGCCAGTGGCAGTACCAGGGCCTCAAAAATGGTCTGGGAGTGTATGCGTAGTTACATGGAAATCGGGCCCGACGCAGTTGATACTCCACCCCAATATCATCCGTACACCAAGGGGGTATTAGCAACCTATTGGGAGCAACTGGGCGAGGCTGCCAGTCGCAAGGGCTGGCCGTTGGCATTGCTATGGGAAGGCTTTTTCGGTGTATTTGTATTTAATGTGTTGTTCATTAGGGATGCTCCGATCAACTTGTCGTGCAGCCGCGGCAAGTTGCAATTTTCCAGGCACCTACAGCGTCATTGGACGAAAAGTGACCGAAAAATCATGTACGGAGAGCTTTTTCGACCGGTTCTCCGTGTA
>NZ_JAAQWY010000060.1:0-7363 GCF_012985765.1 Pseudomonas sp. WS 5071
GCGATATCAGCCACTTCTTGATGCATCGGTACAACTGGGTTCGACCCCACCAATTCAACGGTGGGTTGGCGCCAGCCCGGGCCGAAGAAAAACTTAACGTCGTGTCCGGGATTAGTTGACCACTACAATATAGCCGCGCCTCGAACCATCCAGAGCTGCCTCAAAAAGGCTATCTGTAAGGGAGTGGTTTTCAACAAAAGCCACTGATTCCCTGTCATCCGGAAGGAATGAGAGCGTTGAGATAAGCCAAACCGCATGCCGCTTCAAATCATCTTCGAGGTGTTCCGGACAAGCGGGCGCATTCGACAGAGCATTCAGGAGTTCAGATATCCCTATAGCCCAGTTGATGGCGTCCAGTGTAAATGGGGATCGCTTCTCTACGGCGAGCAGGAGGAGTTCTTTGTGAGGAGCGTATATCTGATGCGCCCAGGTCTCGATATTTGCAATAATCTCGCTCGCACGTCCGTGGTTTGCAGATGCCTCCAGAAGCTCATTCACCAAAGAAGTGAGCCGCCCCCGGAGCGAGGTTTCACTGGCGCTCGAAAAATACGGGCCAAGCGTACTGCAGTGCGTAGAAACCAAAGCCGTATCGGCAGTCCCCAAAACGCCTTTCGCTGCAGTAGTCACAGCCGAGCGCAATTGGCCGACGGGGTAGCCAATATCGTGCTTACCCTTTGCCAACAGGTTGAAAGTCAATTCGGTAAGCTGATCGAATGCGGTCAGCGTGACGGGTTGGTGATTTGCTTTCACCATCCCGACAAAGGCGAATACGCCAATCTTCTCTGCCAAGGTGACGATTACGTTCGAATTGGTATGCTCTAGAGCCATTAGCGACGCCCGGCCCATCATCCGAATCCCGTGCATCATCAAATCAGGCATGTTGTGCGGAATGACAGATTCGACCGCCGAAGCCAGGTACGTTGATGCAAGCATAGCGTGATGCTTACTCCCCTCTCGACCTGGATATTCTATCCCCAGGTACACGCCATAGAGTCCTCCGAACGCACGTAATGTGCTCTCCGCCAATCTTTCGTCACCCTTGGACAGCGCGTCCTGCATCGTCTGCCTTAGCTGCTCAAGCGAAGTGTTGATGGTGTTGTCGCTCACCTCCGGCATGTCGAAAAATGGGTTGCTGCCGACAAAAGTGCCGTGTTTTGCCGCACAGTAAGCGGCATTGATCAGCATCAAATGGTGGAATGCGGAGTCCGTGACCTCGTGATCGCCCTGTCCCGCGAAGCGCTTCGCGTAGGAAATGCTGTAGTCGATCGCTTGTCGCGTGGAGGTGCTCCAGTGAGCGTTGAATTGGTAAAACTTGGCTTTTGGCACATTGAACTGAAATTCTGCGTTAGCCTCAAGGAACATCGGCGCCGGTGCCTCCCGAAGAAGGATCGCAGCGTTGTCCGCTAGACGACTCCATTTCCGCAAGTCCCGACGAACCACTGTCGACATGATGTTGAGCTGCTCAATCGGATTGATGAGCTGAAGCGCTCGCCGATACGCGTAGAGAAAAAGCAGCAAGATTCCGGCGATACCCCAGAGCGCGACGAGGATCGCCGGGATCGCCCAGTTCCCGTCCGGGATCAAAGACGTCCCAGCGATAGCGATCGCCGTCAGAAACGATCCGAGGAAAGAACTGAGCAGCCTGCGATCGGAACTGAGTTGCTTGAACAAGCCATGTGGCATGCGCTCAACATTAGTTTGCATCGCGAAGACGATGATCGAGAATGCAATAGCAGCCGCACCAATCAAGGCCGACCCCGTGCCACCGAGAAGGGTTCTGAGTGCCCCTAGGCTTTCCTGGCTGTTGAAGTAACCTCCGACCAATCGTCGCAGAAACGGAACCGACAGAACACTCGCAATCACAGCGGCCAGCAACGTGAGAATCACCAGCTTCAAGCCATGGCGCAACCGCCAAAAACCGAACTTTATTTTGGCTTGGTGCAGCCGCAGCACACCTGCTGCATAAGCCTTGTGAAATCTAGCCTTGAACAGTGGCATGTTCATTCCGTAAACGCACTCCAGTCGAGAAAAGACCAAGCCCACTTGCAGGCGCCCGGCTCTAGCGGTTGCACTCAGTCATAGGTTCAGGAGGTTACATGATCAGGCATAAGAGCCGTCTGGAATTGAATTCGATGCTGAGCTTGACCTCATCCACCGGAAACCCCAAACCTGAGCCAGCCGCTCGGCCGTTTGATCTGAACTCCACGGCATAACAGTCGCCACCTTGACTTGGGCGAACGGTCTGTCGCTTTCCGGAACCACGCGATCCCGAGGCAGCTTTCTAGCCAGCGCTTTTCCAGATGCCGAGTTGAACGCTGCCGGCCCAATGCTAAACCAGCAGGCAACCTGCGTGATCCCTACGTGTGATAGACGCTCTCGTAAACCGCCTCAGTGAGTTTTCTTTTTGTTCGCAAAAATGTAACGACTACAACCATCCAAGATCGGGTAGTGCCAAGGTACGCTAGGCCATCCCCTCAAATTTAGGTAGGCAGAATGCAGGATTTTTTTGAGCACCTATCGGATATCGGCTACCAGCCTCGGGCGGAAGACCGACATCTGCTCATGCAGGTGGTAAATGCCCATATCGATACAGGTGAATTCGTGGATCGCCTGCGACGTGTCTTCGACTCACTTGTGGATGCATCGTGTGATGCCGATGATCGCGACTTGTTACACGGCGCCATTGCTCTGGCGGAAAAGGTCGTCTCGCTCTGTACTCCAATGGATGCTTGCCTCACACATTACGCGTGCTCAAACGCTTGGTCGCACCTGCATGTCCTTGATGAACGCGAGAATTTTGCTGGGAGACTGGATCATCCTGCTCTGCTCAAACAACTTTACTACCTGCATGCTGCAGTACAACACCAAGGATTTGCAGAATTGGAAGCGCCGCTCCGCGCGAGGATTTATTGCAATCTAGGTAACGCGTTAAGCGTTTGTGGCCGCTGGATCGAGGCATTGGCAGAGTGGCGCATGGCCCTAGCTGAACAGCCTATTTTAGGGATGGCTCTAGGAAACCTCGGAATAGGGTTATGCAAATACGGCGGTGCACTCTACGACTCTGGTCATGCTCACTGGTTCTTCATTCACGCACGGCGTCACCTTGAGTCAGCGATTGAAGGTGGGATTGGTCGTGACGGCTCGACCTTTGCTGAGGCGATTACGGCATTCCGGTGGTACCAGGAGCGATTGGCAGGCCAAGTCGAGGAAGAAGATGACTCTCACTTGTTTCAGCATAACCTTGGCAGGTCTAAGCAAGAGCGACGTTACCGTCAGTGGTGCCTCGATAACCACCTTTTCCTGAACCCCATGAACGACCTAGGGGCTCTGCCTGTTGCTGCATGGGATGTCATGGGGCTTCCTGACCATGACGCAAAGGTTGGCATCACCTACCTGGCGTTCTTCAATCAGATGAAGCAGGAATATGCCTTTGCTCGTCATTGCTTATACCAAGGCGAGCATTCCGGGTCGATTCACTTGGCCGATAAGCGTGTGTCGCTGGCCCTCAACTACGACCATGCCCTTTACTCCATGGGGCTGGAGCAAATCAAAACCGCATTCCGTGCAAGCTATTCGCTTCTGGATAAGATCGCGTACTTCATCAATGGTTATTGGCGGCTGGGAGTTCCTGAGACCCGGGTTGGTTTTCGCACGATCTGGTTTAAACCTTTGCCGAGAGGGGCCGCCGCTAACGCTACGCCTGAAATTCGCGACGAATTTTCGTGCACGCCCAACCTACCCCTGCGGGCCCTCTATTGGCTATCCCAAGACATCTACTCTAAAACGCTCAGGAATGTCGCTAGGCCGGATGCAAAGGCGCTCGACGAGTTAAGAAATCATCTTGAGCACAAATATGCCAAGGTCGTCGACACCGCCTATTTCGTAAATGTTGATTCTGGACGGCGTTCCGATCAACTGGCCTATGTGATCGAAAGGGATGACTTAGTCGCTAAAGCGCGCCTCATCACAACGCTTTGCCGTTCGGCCTTGATCTATCTCAGCCTGGCTATGCACCATGAAGAGGCGCGCAAGCCCAGGGATCCTGATGCTTTTATCATGCCTATTCCGGTCGACAATTACCCGGACGACTGGAAGTTTTAGGCATCAACCGGTGCACGCGCGAGGCTGGTCATGTGTCAAGGCGCCCAGTACGGAACAACGGACTGCCCTGGTCGATCCAGCACAATCGCTACGCTTTGCTGTGCCCGGGTGACCGCCACGTAGAACGTCGCTGCGGGCCCGGGATCAAGCTGGATGCCTCGCTGCAAAAAGGTTGCGATTGGGCCTGTTGCGATGATGAGCACTCGCTCGTAGGTTGCGCCTTTGGCGACCTTGAAGTTGATGTAGTTCAGGTCGAACTCAGCGCCTGACCTTACGTTTACGCGCAGGCACTGGGGGCGGAATCTCTCAACATATGCGAGAACGTGACACTTGGCGAGCAGAAATACACCGTCGTGATCTGTCGTAGTCTCGTTGAGCGACTCCGTTTCTGGGAAGCCCCATGCGGGGTTGAAGATGGTGTCTGAGAATCTCGCGATACCAGGAGAGCAGCGCCAGGTCGTGTTCCGAAATTCGATCTCGATCTCCCCTCTTCTTTGCTTGGCCAGGAACCAAGTAAGAGCCCTGGCGTAGGCATATTGCTTGTTCTTTCTGCTTCTAGGGCTCGTTGAAAGTACCGACTGCCGAATGTCTCCGACCATCCGAATGTCGATGCGGGACGCGAACAGCTTCTCCAGTAACTCCCAGTCCCAGCCACTAAGATCCTGAACCTCATCCACCAATATCTCGTCGTACAGGCTTTCCAGGCGGTACAACAAGGCTCCTTGGCTCTGCTCCACCAGCAGATTGGAGAGCTTCCCAAGCTCAGCGGCATACAGTGCTCCGGAAGGATTGAAGAAACGAGCCTCTTCTGTCGCGAAACGGCTGGGTTGCCCCTCAAAGTCGAAACCCTGCACGCGACTGCCTGGGAAAACAAAGGGCAGAAAAGGTCGGGCAAAATGCCGGATGAGCAGCGTGTACCACCCCATCACCTCCACATTGGTCTGCATACCAACTCTTTTCGCCAGACGCACTGAAAGCTCGTGTTGGTTCCGCTGAGTGAACGTCACCACGAGCACACGCCGAGTAGGCGCCAGTGCAGCACAGTGTTCGACTAGGCCTTGAGTTTTGCGCGAGCCTGCGACGGCCAGGGTTAGGTGGTTAGCCATGGATGAAGGCTGCCGCGGCGGCCATGTACGCGGGCGCTACGATGTTTTGTCCGCTTTCCGCGATTCGTATCGCGGCCTCTGTTTTTTCTCTGGTCATCCATACTTCGAGAACAGCGTCAACGCGAATGCCCAGAATCCCACGCAGTACTGCCTCTCCGTTGTGATGGATCAACTGAGGCTCCAATGTGCGCCCCTCTTCCACTTCGCCTATGAAGAGTTCTCTGTACTCGCCATCTAGCCATGGCTCCACGGCTTCTCGAAGTGCCGCGGGATCCTGCCCGTCGTTGTCCCTCAAAACAGCGACCCGCTTACCCAGTCGTGAGCAGAGTTCGAGGCATCGGGCTAGGGAGAGGCTGCGCATACTGAGGACATCAATGCCGCACGCCATCGGAGGCATGTCATAGAGGTCACGGAAAATCCGTTCGAAAATGATCTCGTCGGATGGCCCCTCGACGAGAACCAGCTTCTCTGCAAGCGCCATTCGAAGGGTATCGTACCCCGGAAGCTTCTTGTAATACCCCACGGTCTCAGGAGTAAGCCCCGTAATGGTTGTGACTGCATCCCGATTGATCAGCAGCAGCGAGTCTAGCCCCAGCCTATTCAGAACGTAGGTGCTGTGGGTGCTGATGAACAGCTGTTGTTCTTCGCCGGCAAGCCGCTCAATGCGGTTTAGGAGCGTGACCATGCTGGTATGGGAAAGGTGGTTCTCCGGTTCCTCGATCATTACCACCCTGGTTCGATCGGCATGCCGGCCCATTGCCAGAGAGATTTTGATAGAAGCCTGCTGGCCTTGGCCGGCCATAGAGAACGGAACATCGTCTATGTGCGGTGAGACAGCCGACTCCCAAGATGTTCTAGAAGTCTGATCCATGGCCACCTTGAGGGGTTGCTGGTGAAGTGACGCTTCCAATTGCCCCAGTCGATCGTTAAGCGCTGCAAGGGCTCCATCCGACATAGCTGATTTCGCCTGCCGGTATTCCAGCGAGATCAAGGCTTTCTCGGAGGGCTCCAGGTGATCGTTCAAGATCTGTCTCAGGTGATAATCTACGCCGCCAAACGTTCTGATCGTGCGTGAGTCGATGATCGCAATAGAAAGGTCTCGCGGACGTCGGGTGAGCTCTGAATCACCAAAATGGCGCCACTCGATTTTGTAGTACTCCACCGGTAGCAGCATCGACGGATCCTCCGTCCACGCCTGAAGCTCTGCGTCGTACTCAGGGTTGGGTACTACGCGGAATACCACCCCTGGACAGGCCTGCGCAGGAATGGCGCTGTTATGCACACCGCACAGGGCTTGGAGGTCGGGTCGGTTTTCGAGGAACAGTTCGATCTCAATTGTGGGCCAAGTCGCCTCTCCAATCAGGAGATCGGTCAAGAAGTCAGACACTACCGCTTTGTTGAACCAATAGGGATTGAGTTCTTCTGCTGCGGGTCTTCCCCCGATGCGCCCAGTCATCGCGAGGGCAATAGCTTCCATCAAAGATGATTTGCCCGCATCGTTCCCGCCGACAAGTAGATTGACCCTCGGATTCGGTTCCAGCTCAAAGTCTCGATGGATCCTATAACCCTTCACTTTGATCTTCGTGATCATCGTCTTTCCTTTCCAGAGGGTTGCCGTCCAGATGGTCGGCGAATGTGAAGAGTTTACAGCGGGTTGCCGATGGCGCCACTGATGGTATTCGTAGGTGACCAAGGTCATCAGATCAATGCGCTAATGATTGCGATAGACTGCGTTTTCTCGTGAGGCTGTAAGGCAACTAGGGATGGCCAAGAGAACCCGCTACTACGCAGTCGTTTCCGGCAAACCCACCGGGATTTTCAACACATGGGATGGCAGTGCTGCGAATGCAAGGCGACCGATAAAAACCGTGTGTAGCCTGCCGGTCACCGGCAAAGGCTTCCCTAAGGAATCTCCGAACAAGCCTTCAGTTATGCGAGAATCCCCGCAACACCTGATCCGAGCCGCCCATGAGCCAGATGAGCTTTTCCGACTTTGAGTACGCCGGCAAGCGCAAGCAAACCCGCCGAGAGCGCTTCCTCGCCGAAATGGATCAGGTGGTGCCCTGGGCAGGCCTGCTGGAGCTGATCGAACCGTTCTACCCCAAGGCCGGCGGCGGTAGAAAACCCTATCCTCTGGAAACCATGCTGCGCATCCA
>NZ_JAAQWY010000061.1:0-5538 GCF_012985765.1 Pseudomonas sp. WS 5071
GTTGACAGCAGCGTGTAACGCTGTAGAATTCGCCTCCCGCTGACGAGAGATCGAAAGCGCAAGTGGTTGATGTTACAGAGGAAACTTTGAAAACATCTTAAAATAACCGCTTGACAGCAACAGGGGCTGCTGTAGAATGCGCGCCTCGGTTGAGCGAAAGCTTAACCAACCGCTCTTTAACAACTGAATCAAGCAATTCGTGTGGGTGCTTGTGGAGTCAGACTGATAGTCAAAAAGATTATCAGCATCACAAGTTACTCCGCGAGAAATCAAAGATGTAACCAACGATTGCTGAGCCAAGTTTAGGGTTTTCTCAAAACCCAAAGATGTTTGAACTGAAGAGTTTGATCATGGCTCAGATTGAACGCTGGCGGCAGGCCTAACACATGCAAGTCGAGCGGTAGAGAGGTGCTTGCACCTCTTGAGAGCGGCGGACGGGTGAGTAATACCTAGGAATCTGCCTGGTAGTGGGGGATAACGTTCGGAAACGGACGCTAATACCGCATACGTCCTACGGGAGAAAGCAGGGGACCTTCGGGCCTTGCGCTATCAGATGAGCCTAGGTCGGATTAGCTAGTTGGTGAGGTAATGGCTCACCAAGGCTACGATCCGTAACTGGTCTGAGAGGATGATCAGTCACACTGGAACTGAGACACGGTCCAGACTCCTACGGGAGGCAGCAGTGGGGAATATTGGACAATGGGCGGAAGCCTGATCCAGCCATGCCGCGTGTGTGAAGAAGGTCTTCGGATTGTAAAGCACTTTAAGTTGGGAGGAAGGGCATTAACCTAATACGTTAGTGTCTTGACGTTACCGACAGAATAAGCACCGGCTAACTCTGTGCCAGCAGCCGCGGTAATACAGAGGGTGCAAGCGTTAATCGGAATTACTGGGCGTAAAGCGCGCGTAGGTGGTTTGTTAAGTTGAATGTGAAATCCCCGGGCTCAACCTGGGAACTGCATCCAAAACTGGCAAGCTAGAGTATGGTAGAGGGTAGTGGAATTTCCTGTGTAGCGGTGAAATGCGTAGATATAGGAAGGAACACCAGTGGCGAAGGCGACTACCTGGACTGATACTGACACTGAGGTGCGAAAGCGTGGGGAGCAAACAGGATTAGATACCCTGGTAGTCCACGCCGTAAACGATGTCAACTAGCCGTTGGGAACCTTGAGTTCTTAGTGGCGCAGCTAACGCATTAAGTTGACCGCCTGGGGAGTACGGCCGCAAGGTTAAAACTCAAATGAATTGACGGGGGCCCGCACAAGCGGTGGAGCATGTGGTTTAATTCGAAGCAACGCGAAGAACCTTACCAGGCCTTGACATCCAATGAACTTTCCAGAGATGGATTGGTGCCTTCGGGAACATTGAGACAGGTGCTGCATGGCTGTCGTCAGCTCGTGTCGTGAGATGTTGGGTTAAGTCCCGTAACGAGCGCAACCCTTGTCCTTAGTTACCAGCACGTAATGGTGGGCACTCTAAGGAGACTGCCGGTGACAAACCGGAGGAAGGTGGGGATGACGTCAAGTCATCATGGCCCTTACGGCCTGGGCTACACACGTGCTACAATGGTCGGTACAAAGGGTTGCCAAGCCGCGAGGTGGAGCTAATCCCATAAAACCGATCGTAGTCCGGATCGCAGTCTGCAACTCGACTGCGTGAAGTCGGAATCGCTAGTAATCGTGAATCAGAATGTCACGGTGAATACGTTCCCGGGCCTTGTACACACCGCCCGTCACACCATGGGAGTGGGTTGCACCAGAAGTAGCTAGTCTAACCCTCGGGAGGACGGTTACCACGGTGTGATTCATGACTGGGGTGAAGTCGTAACAAGGTAGCCGTAGGGGAACCTGCGGCTGGATCACCTCCTTAATCGACGACATCAGCTGCTCCATAAGTTCCCACACGAATTGCTTGATTCATTGAAGAAGACGATAGAAGCAGCTTTAAGCTCCAAGCTGATAGCTCACGCTAACAGTTACAAGCTCGAAATTGGGTCTGTAGCTCAGTTGGTTAGAGCGCACCCCTGATAAGGGTGAGGTCGGCAGTTCGAATCTGCCCAGACCCACCAATTTTGTATGGGGCCATAGCTCAGCTGGGAGAGCGCCTGCCTTGCACGCAGGAGGTCAGCGGTTCGATCCCGCTTGGCTCCACCATAAACTTGCTTCTGTATCGTAAAGCTTAGAAATGAGCATTCCATCAGCACGATGGTGAATGTTGATTTCTGATCTTTTGATTAGATCGTTCTTTAAAAATTTGGGTATGTAATAGAAAGATAGACTGAATGACACTTTCACTGGTGTTTATTCAGGCTAAGGTAAAATTTGTGAGTAATTGCAAGTTTTCGGCGAATGTCGTCTTCATAGTATAACCAGATTGCTTGGGGTTATATGGTCAAGTGAAGAAGCGCATACGGTGGATGCCTTGGCAGTCAGAGGCGATGAAAGACGTGGTAGCCTGCGAAAAGCTTCGGGGAGTCGGCAAACAGACTTTGATCCGGAGATGTCTGAATGGGGGAACCCAACCATCATAAGATGGTTATCTTGTACTGAATACATAGGTACAAGAAGCGAACCAGGGGAACTGAAACATCTAAGTACCCTGAGGAAAAGAAATCAACCGAGATTCCCTTAGTAGTGGCGAGCGAACGGGGACCAGCCCTTAAGCTGTATTGATGTTAGCGGAACGCTCTGGAAAGTGCGGCCATAGTGGGTGATAGCCCTGTACGCGAAAACATCTTTGCAGTGAAATCGAGTAGGACGGAGCACGAGAAACTTTGTCTGAATATGGGGGGACCATCCTCCAAGGCTAAATACTACTGACTGACCGATAGTGAACTAGTACCGTGAGGGAAAGGCGAAAAGAACCCCGGAGAGGGGAGTGAAATAGATCCTGAAACCGTATGCGTACAAGCAGTGGGAGCCCACTTTGTTGGGTGACTGCGTACCTTTTGTATAATGGGTCAGCGACTTATTTTCAGTGGCAAGCTTAACCGAATAGGGGAGGCGTAGCGAAAGCGAGTCTTAATAGGGCGTCTAGTCGCTGGGAATAGACCCGAAACCGGGCGATCTATCCATGGGCAGGTTGAAGGTTGGGTAACACTAACTGGAGGACCGAACCGACTACCGTTGAAAAGTTAGCGGATGACCTGTGGATCGGAGTGAAAGGCTAATCAAGCTCGGAGATAGCTGGTTCTCCTCGAAAGCTATTTAGGTAGCGCCTCATGTATCACTGTAGGGGGTAGAGCACTGTTTCGGCTAGGGGGTCATCCCGACTTACCAAACCGATGCAAACTCCGAATACCTACAAGTGCCGAGCATGGGAGACACACGGCGGGTGCTAACGTCCGTCGTGAAAAGGGAAACAACCCAGACCGTCAGCTAAGGTCCCAAAGTTATGGTTAAGTGGGAAACGATGTGGGAAGGCTTAGACAGCTAGGAGGTTGGCTTAGAAGCAGCCACCCTTTAAAGAAAGCGTAATAGCTCACTAGTCGAGTCGGCCTGCGCGGAAGATTTAACGGGGCTCAAACCATACACCGAAGCTACGGGTATCACGTAAGTGATGCGGTAGAGGAGCGTTCTGTAAGCCTGTGAAGGTGAGTTGAGAAGCTTGCTGGAGGTATCAGAAGTGCGAATGCTGACATGAGTAACGATAATGGGTGTGAAAAACACCCACGCCGAAAGACCAAGGTTTCCTGCGCAACGTTAATCGACGCAGGGTTAGTCGGTCCCTAAGGCGAGGCTGAAAAGCGTAGTCGATGGAAAACAGGTTAATATTCCTGTACTTCTGGTTATTGCGATGGAGGGACGGAGAAGGCTAGGCCAGCTTGGCGTTGGTTGTCCAAGTTTAAGGTGGTAGGCTGGAATCTTAGGTAAATCCGGGATTCTAAGGCCGAGAGCTGATGACGAGTGTTCTTTTAGAACACGAAGTGGTTGATGCCATGCTTCCAAGAAAAGCTTCTAAGCTTCAGGTAACCAGGAACCGTACCCCAAACCGACACAGGTGGTTGGGTAGAGAATACCAAGGCGCTTGAGAGAACTCGGGTGAAGGAACTAGGCAAAATGGCACCGTAACTTCGGGAGAAGGTGCGCCGGTGAGGGTGAAGCATTTACTGCGTAAGCCCACGCCGGTCGAAGATACCAGGCCGCTGCGACTGTTTATTAAAAACACAGCACTCTGCAAACACGAAAGTGGACGTATAGGGTGTGACGCCTGCCCGGTGCCGGAAGGTTAATTGATGGGGTTAGCTAACGCGAAGCTCTTGATCGAAGCCCCGGTAAACGGCGGCCGTAACTATAACGGTCCTAAGGTAGCGAAATTCCTTGTCGGGTAAGTTCCGACCTGCACGAATGGCGTAACGATGGCGGCGCTGTCTCCACCCGAGACTCAGTGAAATTGAAATCGCTGTGAAGATGCAGTGTATCCGCGGCTAGACGGAAAGACCCCGTGAACCTTTACTATAGCTTTGCACTGGACTTTGAATTTGCTTGTGTAGGATAGGTGGGAGGCTTTGAAGCGTGGACGCCAGTCTGCGTGGAGCCATCCTTGAAATACCACCCTGGCAACTTTGAGGTTCTAACTCAGGTCCGTTATCCGGATCGAGGACAGTGTATGGTGGGTAGTTTGACTGGGGCGGTCTCCTCCTAAAGAGTAACGGAGGAGTACGAAGGTGCGCTCAGACCGGTCGGAAATCGGTCGTAGAGTATAAAGGCAAAAGCGCGCTTGACTGCGAGACAGACACGTCGAGCAGGTACGAAAGTAGGTCTTAGTGATCCGGTGGTTCTGTATGGAAGGGCCATCGCTCAACGGATAAAAGGTACTCCGGGGATAACAGGCTGATACCGCCCAAGAGTTCATATCGACGGCGGTGTTTGGCACCTCGATGTCGGCTCATCACATCCTGGGGCTGAAGCCGGTCCCAAGGGTATGGCTGTTCGCCATTTAAAGTGGTACGCGAGCTGGGTTTAGAACGTCGTGAGACAGTTCGGTCCCTATCTGCCGTGGACGTTTGAGATTTGAGAGGGGCTGCTCCTAGTACGAGAGGACCGGAGTGGACGAACCTCTGGTGTTCCGGTTGTCACGCCAGTGGCATTGCCGGGTAGCTATGTTCGGGAAAGATAACCGCTGAAAGCATCTAAGCGGGAAACTTGCCTCAAGATGAGATCTCACTGGAACCTTGAGTTCCCTAAAGGGCCGTCGAAGACTACGACGTTGATAGGTTGGGTGTGTAAGCGCTGTGAGGCGTTGAGCTAACCAATACTAATTGCCCGTGAGGCTTGACCATATAACACCCAAGCAATTTGATCGAAAGACCAGATTGCGGTGTGTGAAGACGATACAAACCGAAAGTTTGCACCTCACAAAACACCAAACTATTACATACCCATTCGCTGGAGCGTTAACCGTAAGGTAAACGACCTGGCTACCGAATTTCTTGACGACCATAGAGCATTGGAACCACCTGATCCCATCCCGAACTCAGCAGTGAAACGATGCATCGCCGATGGTAGTGTGGGGTTTCCCCATGTGAGAGTAGGTCAT
>NZ_JAAQWY010000062.1:0-5481 GCF_012985765.1 Pseudomonas sp. WS 5071
GGAGTAACTTGTTCAGCAGGGCAGCTTTACGCTCAGGTGAATAGCTCGACATTACAGCTCTCTTTGACGCCCCCGATCTATCGTTTTGATAAATCAGCTCAGGCGACAACTAGCCTGACACCGGGGGATAGTTAACGGGTACAATTCGAAAATGAGATGGTACGTTGTACCAGCACCTTCGAAACCGCCCTTTTACCCCTCAAAACACGCCTAAAACACGTAGAGCAAAATGGTACAGAATTCAGCTACACCCCACGTAAACACAGGCTCTGCGGTGTCCAGACGCTTTAGCGTGGCCCCTATGATGGATGATACGGACTGAGCTGCTAGCCCCTTTAAAAAAAGGGCTAAAGCACTGCGCAACTTTCGCCTGTACCATTTCCGTACCAGTCAACTTTCACTCCCTCCCCTTAGACCTTAATCTCGAGCTCGTCACTGATAGCACATCCAGTGCAGCACAATATCGATCCAATACATCTATCCCATCCCATGTCCCCTCAAGCTATCTGGTAGTTGAAGGAGAGATTCGAAACCGCCCGCCCCCGCTTTTTCAAATCACGGCCCCCGGTTTATAAGGGCTGTAGAGGAGCGGTCTGCGTAAAAACGTTCCCATGGCGTTCCCATGGGTTTGTGCGTCAACCTGTGAAACTGCCGCCTGATAGGGCATGTGCATTTTTTGGGGAAAGCCATCGGAAAAAGGTAAGAACGGTAAGTCCTTGGATAAAAAGTCTGGAACGCCCGGATTCAAAGGGCTACAGCCGATACGGCGCAGGTAATATCTGAGTAACCTATAAGTAATCTAATTACTCTTTTATTAAGTAATTACCTATAAGTTTCAGCCCCTTACAAATCAATGACTTACGATTAAATTACCTTGCACATCACTCAAAATCACTTCTCTGTGTAATACGCCAAAGCCAACAAATACGGGGCTTCCAGCAACCTCAAGACCTGTTGCGCTATTGAATTACCTTTTTCCGTCAGCTCTCCTGAGAATCCGAGCGGACGGAGTCGCTCATGAACGGCTGCTATCGGCCACAAGCAGCCTCTCGGAGGTATCTACGAAGCTTGAGGCGATTCAGATTTCAAGGCTTTAAAAGAAAACTAGGGGCGCCGCTCTTGCAATAACTGACGGGCGGAATCAGCCATCACCGGAAGAGCGCCGGCCAGCATCAAGAGATCTTTGAGCACTAGGCGTCCTGCACCAGACAGGAATGGAAAGCCATGTTCACCATCACCAAGATCCGGTACCCAGGCTTCAGGTGTGGTGAGCAGGAAGGTTAAGGTCACCAGCGGTGTACCGAAGGCCAGCGCCCCACCAAGCAGACCGGCGCGTCGCGAGATCGGGTTGGAAAGCACCAGCAGACCGATCAGAATTTCTACTACGCCCAGGCCGTTGGAAAAGATGTATGTGTTATTTGCGGTCTGCCAGACGCGCTTTTCCGCATTCAATTCACCCTCGTGGGTCAGGTGTGCCTTGTAATCCTCGGGATGTTCATAAAAAAAAGACATAAACGGGCTGTTGGCGACAAATGGGGTAATGCTATCGGCTTCGTAAGGCGCGAATTTGAGCGCCCCGATCCACAAGAAAACTACGGCGATCGCCAGTCTCATGAGGTGTGTGCCAAGGGTGTCGAGCTTGCTGATGAATTGCAGCCATGTAGTGAATGAAGCGAGCATCAGACTTATCCGAATATTTGGAATGTGAAACCAGTCTGAGGCTTAGCCGCGAGACGCTTTTGTGCGTCATGCTCAAGTTATTGATCGATCGTCTCAACAAGTGGCTGACGTCTGGATGTATCAGGTAAGCCCCGGCACGTTTAAGTGTGCGGGGCCGGTGGAGTTATGGCGAAAGAGCTATTTTTTCAAGGTGTCGTACGCCTCAAGAGCGCGCAGTGAATAAATATAAGCGGCGCCTGCGTTCAACGAGATCGCAGTGGCCAAGGTCGCAGCCACTTCCTCGCGGCTCGCACCAGCCTTAATGGCCGCATCAGTGTGAGCTGCAATACAGCCGTCGCAGCGTGTAGTGATGGCGACTGCAATGGAGATCAATTCGCGGGTCTTGGTGTCGAGCACATCGTTTTCGGCAGAGGCTTCTCCGAGGGCCATGTAGGCTTTGACCATTTTTGGATTACTTTTGCCCAGCGCGCCGAAAGCTTTCTGGATGGAGGGTAATAATTCGGACCAGTTAATGAACATTGCGGTAACTCCTGAGGGGGGTTGGGTGTAATGTTTAACCTTGTTTAGTGTATGCCCTAGTCCTATTTTGATTAGTTCGATACGCTCTGTTTTTTCTGCGATGCGCTCAAATGAATTCGATCGACAAGCTCATCAGCCTCGCCAATGTTCGTGGCAGTCTGGATTTACGTTGCCAATTTCAGGGTGACTGGTCCCTGGAGCATGAGCAGGAAGCGCTGGGCAAAGCGCCATACCACGTGGTGCTGTCGGGTGAGTGTCGGGTGGAGCTTCCAAGCGGGCAGCGTCTTTCTATGCGCGCCGGCGACGTTCTGCTCCTGCCGGGTGGTGCGCCGCATGTGCTGCATAGTCCGGGCAAAGCTGTTGCGCCAACATTGGTATCGGCAAAGCGTATCGACGCTGGCATATTGCCCATACATCGCATTGGCGGCGTGAGTGCGGATCTGGACATGCTATGCGGCTGCTTTCACTTCAACCGAACTTCGTTGCTATTTGCTTCATTACCTGACTACCTGTTGATACCCAGCGGCACGCTCCCAGCGGATGGACCATTGCAGTCTCTGGTCGATTTATTACGCGGGGAAGCAGACGGCGATCAGATTGGAGCAAAATTTTTGCTCGATGCTCTTTCTCAGGCGTTATTCACCCTGATCCTTCGCGCCCATCTATCTAGCCATGGCCAAGACATCGGCACGCTCGCCTTGCTCAGCGATAAACGTCTGGGCCCCGTATGGCAGGCGATGTTGGCTGATCCTGCGCACGAGTGGACCATCCAAAATCTAGCAGATATCGCGTGCATGTCCCGAGCATCTTTCATGCGGGCGTTCGTTCGTGTGGCTGGTGTGTCGCCATGGGTATTGCTTACGCAAGTCCGTATGGAATTGGCGTTCAGCCTGCTGAGTCATTCGCATCTGGGATTAAAAGATATTGCCTTGCAGGTTGGTTACCAATCGCAGGCGGCGTTCAGCAAAAAATTTAAGGAGGTTTATGGGGCGCCTCCAGGGAGAATGCGCCGCAGAATTTAGAGCTGTCACTTAGGTAGGGGTGACCAGAGATGGCCGTTTTCTGCCTGTTGTGATCGGCGGAGAGCGGCCAATAGTTGCCTTCCAACGTCCACGAATTTAGCTCGATTCAAAAAGAGCTTCGAGCAGCTTTCCATTCGTATAGGAGAGTGAATAGACTTTCTCAGAGAGGCAGAAACATAGGCATTCAGATGGGGTAGCTCACAATCGATCGACTACCATCTAATAGAATCATCTGATCCCCCTCCAGCCCAGCATTGGGAAAGGCAGCGTAAGGCAGATGTCCTGAATCGAGTTTCACGTAAAGTGTTTCGTCAGTGGGCTTCACAGGCGTTGCACCAGAGGGATAAATTCCCTGTCCTTTTTCTGTGATCAAAAATGCCAGCGGAAAAAATGACAGGAGACTTAGGGTCGCAATGTGTCCGTGATTTTTGCAAGTAAACATTTTTATGCTCATGTGCCTACGGTGCGGATAGAACCAAACATAGAAATCATGGCTGTCATCGGTTGCGGTATCGTCCCCCATGACAAACTTTTGTAACGGGGCATAGTAGGGAACAGGCACCGGCTCTTGCAGGCAGTCCTTTACAGTGGTTGCTGAGAGTACGTGTCCAACCATTGCGCGGCAAAATCTCATCCCATCAAACAGCATATGCACGTGATTGACTGGGCTGTCGGCTCTCAAAAAATAGTGTTTGATCTTCTCTGATATGCCTTTGTAGACCCTCGCAACCTCTTGGTCATTAGTACCGAGATGTGAGCTATTGCAATGCTTGCAGATGGTTCTGAACTTACTGCCGTTAGAAGACTTCACACCAATGACAGGATCAGAATTGATTCCCATAACCTCAGTCAGGTGAGCCTGCTCAACTTTGGTGATCGTGATACTGCCTTGGGGCGGAACATGATCCCAACTGAGAGGGCCGAAGGTTCCGCAGATCAGACAGTAGCCCTCCCTGAGCTGAGTGTGATGACGGCGCTCTGTGAGTCCTTTCGTGTAGTTTCCCATTACTGCATCCTTTGCGCGAGGTAGACGCATCGATCTTAGCAGGCTAGACCTGAACCGCCCTTGGTTGAGTAGACGCATTTAACACCTGTTCATGGGGGGTTGCTGCCGCTCTTGAACGGGTGCTTTGGGTCGTTTTTCTGCCCCTCATGACAGGCAAGAATCGACCCATAGCTGACGTTGGTGGAGCGCAGCTTTCGGCCAGAAGCCGCCCCGTCACCATGGGCAGCTAGCGACCCGTTGCTGCGGTCAGTGCCTCCTAATCCTTTCCGTTGTGAAGCGATTGAGACAGTTCATCCCTTCAGGTCGAAATGCTGTAATCAGGTAGAGCACGGTCATAACGCTCTTACCGGCAAGGCCTGTTGAAGGACTGTACGACCGGAGCCCGCTCCCATGCCCTCAACCGCGTCTGGTGCACATCTACGTCGCGAGGAGCATGTGCTACTGTCATATTCCGCTCGACGGCGGCTTAGATCACCTTGTACGGAGGTTGATACTGCTGCGGGGTATGGGCTCCAGTTTTGGGCAGAGCTATCATTTAATTGCTGGTGAGGAATAAAAGTGACAAAGCTGTTTGTAGATACGAATATATATCTCGATTTTTATCGATGCGCGAACGATAGATTATCTTTGTTTGAGGAGCTAAAAAAACTGGAAGATAACCTCATAATTTCAGAGCAAGGGTATAAAGAGTTTCAGAGAAATCGAACATCACAACTACTCAATCTTGCTGCGGAGGTCAAGAGAACCTCATCAATCTCCATATTTACCACAGCAGTAGTGCGAGACATGGTTGAGCATCAGGAAGCAACCCGTCTACAGTCAGAGGTTAACAAGCTCGGAAAAAAGTTGAAGAGCAAGATTGATGCAATGCTTGAGCCTAAGCCGGGAGACGATCCTGTGCTTGATGCATACGAAAATCTAACTAAAAACTGCACGCTCATGAAAACAAAAGAGGAACTTATTGCCAAGGCTAAAATACGGAAAATTTTAGGGAACCCACCAATTTCACCTGATAGACACTCGGTTGGCGACGAGCTACTGTGGGAAGAGTTGCTTGAATTCTGCAATGAGAATTTGATAATCGTATCAAAAGATAAGGCATTCACAGAAAACAAGAAGCTTCTTAGGGATGCTCCGATCAACTTGTCGTGCAGCCGCGGCAAGTTGCAATTTTCCAGGCACCTACAGCGTCATTGGACGAAAAGTGACCGAAAAATCATGTACGGAGAGCTTTTTCGACCGGTTCTCCGTGTT
>NZ_JAAQWY010000063.1:0-4299 GCF_012985765.1 Pseudomonas sp. WS 5071
ATTGCCCGCGTGCTGCACAACGACCCGGCCACCGGGGTGATGCGCCACGCCGACGCGGGGTACGACATCGCCATTGACTGCGCCAACGAGCAGGGTTTGAACCTGCCGATGATTAACGGCTAAGCCGCCCCCGCGCCTGAATGAACAAGGGCGGGCAGACAACAACGGCAGGCGCAGCCAGTGGCCGCGACTGCCCGGCGAACACGTGAGGCGATGAACATGAACAGCAGTCCATTTACTCAACAACTGCAAGGTGTACGCGTGCTGGATATCAGCCGTGTATTGGCCGGGCCGCATTGCACCGCGATGCTGGCGGACCTGGGGGCCGATGTCATCAAGTTCGAAGTGCCGGGGGAAGGCGATGACGCCCGGCATCTGGGGCCGTTTATGGCGGGTGAGAGCGTGTACTTCGGCCTGATCAATCGCGGCAAACGCAGCGTTGAAATTGATTTCAAGGACCCGTCGGACCGTCAACGCTTCTATGAACTGGTGGCCGATGCCGATGTGCTGGTGGAGAACTTCCGGCCGGGGGTGACGCAGCGTCTGGGCATTGATTTCGACACGTTGAAGCAACACAACCCGCGGCTGATTTACGCCAGCATTTCCGGCTTCGGGCAGGACGGCCCGCTCTCCAGCCGCCCGGCTTACGACATTGTGGCCCAAGCCATGTCGGGCCTGATGAGTGTCACCGGGTTTGCGGCTACGGGCCCCACCCGCAGCGGCGAGTCCATTGGTGATTTGTGTGCCGGGGTGTACGCCGCCTGGGCCATCAGCTCGGCCTTGTTTGCCCGCGAGCGCCATGCGCCGGGCGCGCAATACATCGATGTGGCCATGTTTGACGTGCTGTTCAGCCTGCAAATGACCGGTTTGTCCAACCTGTACGCCAACGGTGTGGCGCCGGGTCTGGTGGGCAATCGGCATCCGGTCTCCACTCCGTTCGACACCTATCAGGCGGCTGATGGGCTGGTGGTGATTGCAGTGGCGAGCAACCGGCTGTTTGAGCGGCTGTGTCAGTGCATGGGGCAGCCAGCACTGGCAACCGACCCGCGTTTTGTGGATGACGCTGGCCGCACCCGGCACGAGCCACAACTGCGTGCCGCCATCGAGGCGTGGACCTCGCAACACAGCGTTGAGCACTTGCGCGACGTTCTGCTGGATGCTGGCGTGCCGTCTTCGCCCGTATGGGACTTGGCCCAAGCCGCTGACAGCGAACAGGCCCGCGTGCGTCAGTTGCAATTCCAGCCGCCAGGCGCGGCACGCCCATGGGTGCCGCAACCGGTGTTCTTCAACGGCCACAAACCCCACGCCATCACCGCAGCCCCGCGTTTGGGGGCAGATAACGCCATCTTTGGCCTGAGTAAAGCAGGAGTGAACCCGTGAATTTCGAGATGAATGCAGAAGAACTGGCGGTGGTTGAGAGCGCTGAACAGGTCGCCCGCGAAGTGATTCAGCCCCTGGCCCAGCACTACGATGAAACCGAAAGCTTTTGTCTGGCCAGCATCAAGGCGCTGGGTGACTTGGGCTTTATGGGGATCAATCTGCCTGAAGCGTACGGCGGCCTGGGCATCGGCAGCCTGGCGATGAGCCGCGTGGTGGAAGCGGTTGCGGGGGCCTGTGCGTCTACCGCATCAGCCATGACGGCACACTTCCTGGCCACCGATTCGATTCTGCTGGGGGGCACTGAACAGCAAAAGCAGGAGTGGTTGCCCAGGGCTGCCAGTGGGGAATGGCTGGGCGCGTTCGCCCTGACCGAACCGGCAGCCGGTTCCAACCCGGCCGACATGCGCAGCCGTGCCGTGCGTGAAGAAGGCGGGTGGCGCGTGCGCGGCAGCAAGCACTACATCACCAATGCCAAGGAAGCCGACTTCATTGTGCTCTACGTGAAAACCGATGCCGAGGCCGGGCACAAAGGGATCAGTGCGTTCATGGTGCCCAAAGGCACGGACGGTATCAGTTTCTCCAGCCCGGAGAAAACCATGGGCCTGCGCGGTAGCACGATCTATGAGTTGGCACTCGATTGCTGGTTGCCGCAAACCGCGTTGCTGGGGGGCGAAGGTCAGGGCTTCAATACGGCGATGGCAGTGCTGGATCGCGGGCGGGTGGAAGTGGCGGCCATGTCGCTGGGCATTGCCAACGCGGCGTTGCAAGCCAGTTTGAACTGGGTGCGCGAGCGTCAAATAGGGCCAAAACCCCTGGCGGCGTATCAAGGCACGCAATGGCGCTTGGCAGATATGTATGCGCAGCTCGAAGCTGCCCGCCTGCTGACCATGAAAGCGGCGGCCCGGCGTGATAGCGGCGAGCGTTTCAGCCTCGACTCTGCCACTGCCAAGCTGGTGGCGGCGGAATGTGCCGGGTTCATCACTGACGCGGCGCTGCAACTGCACGGCGGCTATGGCTACAGTCGCGATTTGCCGCTGGAGCGGTACGTGCGCGATGCGCGGATCTTGCGAATCTTCGAAGGCACGTCCGAGGTGCAGAAAATCATCATTTCCCGGGCGCTGCTCGACGCCCGCCCGTAACACGTGTGTGGCAGGTGCTAAGCGGCATCTGCCCTGGTGCAAGGATGCGTTGAGATCAGGTCAAGGATCGGAAAAGTCATTCCCAAAACAATGGGCGCACCCTCGGTGACAGCCTCAAGGAACTGCTTATGTCCACGCACAATCAAGATTCACCGCGGGCCTCGCTGGTCGAACAGCGCTCTATTGATTACATCCCCGAATCCGAACGTCACGGGCGGCTGTTCAGTCAGTTCACCCTGTGGTTCGGGGCGAATCTGCAAGTCACCGCCATCGTCACGGGCGCCCTGGCCGTGGTCTTGGGCGGTGATGTGTTTTGGTCACTGATCGGCTTGCTGATCGGGCAAGTATTGGGCGGCACCATCATGGCGTTGCATGCGGCTCAGGGCCCGAAACTCGGGTTGCCGCAAATGATCTCCAGTCGTGTGCAGTTCGGGGTATACGGAGCCGTGATCCCGATTGTGCTGGTGTGCCTGATGTACGTGGGGTTTTCGGCCAGCGGCTCGGTGCTGGCGGGGCAGGCCGTGGGGCAGTTGGTCGGCGTGAGCGATTCGTGGGGCATCCTGATCTTTGCGGCGCTGATCGTGCTGCTGACCATCCTGGGCTACCGCACGATTCATATGATTGGCCGTGTGGCCAGCGTGGTCGGGGTGCTGGCGTTTTTCTACCTGTTTTACACCTTGCTCTCGCAAAACGATGTCGGTCTGTTGTTGAGCAACAAACACTTTTCGCTGAGCAGCTTTTTATTGGCCATTTCGTTGTCGGCGTCCTGGCAAATCGCGTTCGGGCCGTATGTGGCCGACTATTCGCGGTATCTGCCGTCGACCACCTCGTCGCTCAATACCTTTCTCGCCGTGGGATTGGGGTCGGTGGTGGGGTCGCAAATCTCCATGGTGTTCGGCGTGTTTGTGGCCGCGTTGGCGGGTGACCAGTTTGCCGGGCATGAGGTGTCGTACATCGTGGGGCTGGGGGCGAGCGGGGCGATGGCTGCGTTGCTGTATTTCTGTGTGGTGTTTGGCAAGGTGACGATTACCACCCTCAATGCCTATGGCAGTTTTATGTCGCTGGCGACCATCGTCAGCGGGTTCCGTGGCAATCACCAGATCTCTAAAGCCCTGCGCCTGGTCTACATCCTGCTGATGGTGGGGTTTGCGACCACGCTGGCGCTGCTCGGGCAGCACTCGTTCCTCAAGGATTTCTCGGCATTTATCCTGTTCCTACTGGCTTTTTTCACACCGTGGAGCGCCATCAATCTGGTGGATTTCTACCTGATCAGCAAAGAGCGATATGACGTGCCGGCGCTGTCTAACCCGAATGGCCGATACGGACGCTGGAACCTGCGCGGTATTCTGGTGTACGCCTTTGGGGTGCTGATTCAGCTGCCGTTTATCGCCACCAGTTTTTACACCGGGCCGCTGGTGGAGTCGCTGGGGGGCACGGATATTTCCTGGATCATCGGCCTGACGCTGCCCGCGTTGGTGTACTACCTGGTGGCGCGCAATTGTGCCCATACAGTGCCCGCTCAATTGATATTGCCGGTCGAACCGGCTCCGGTTTAACGGTTTTTCTTAATCGCAGACGAGGGCGGGCCTGTTGCGCGGGCCGGTCCTCAAAGGAGCAACCATGAAGGTGCTGGCTTGTATCAAACGCGTTGTGGATTACAACGTTAAAGTTCGCGTCAAAGCGGACAACTCCGGCGTTGACCTCGCCAACGTCAAGATGTCGATGAACCCCTTCTGCGAAATCGCAGTGGAAGAAGCCGTGCGCCTGAAAGAGAAAGGCG
>NZ_JAAQWY010000064.1:0-3790 GCF_012985765.1 Pseudomonas sp. WS 5071
CTTCTGGGGAAGCCATCGTATTGCGCAAATTGACAGAGTGACCGGGGTTGTAATATCAGGGAAAAAGCTACGTTAACTGTTCGCTATGTCTCCGAACAAAGTGTTCGCTATGTCCCCGGTCCATACAGCAAGTGGGTGGGGGTGTGCGGCGAATTGGCGGCCGATCCGCTGGCTGTTCCTGTGCTGGTCGGGCTGGGTGTCGATGAGCTGAGCGTGTCGGCGCGCAGCATTCCCGAGGTCAAGGCACGCGTGCGTGAACTGAGCATGGACCGTCTCAAAACCCTGGCTGGCGATGCGTTGGCCGTGGGCAGCCCGGACGAAGTACGTCAATTGGTGGAAGCGCTCTGATGGCCAAGATTCTGACCCTTACCCTCAACCCGGCACTGGACTTGACGGTGCGCGTGTCGCACTTGCAGCCCGGTGACGTCAATCGCAGCCAGGCGATGCTGACCCACGCGGCCGGCAAAGGCGTCAACGTGGCGCAGGTGTTGGCTGATTTGGGCCACAAACTCACCGTGAGCGGTTTTCTGGGTGAAGACAATCAACAAGCCTTCAACGCGCTGTTCGCCCGTCGCGGTTTTGTCGATGCCTTTATTCGCGTGCCCGGTGAAACCCGCAGCAATATCAAACTGGCCGAAGACGATGGCCGTGTCACCGACATCAACGGGCCGGGCCCGCAGGTCAGTGAGGCGGCGCAGCAAGCCTTGATCGACAAGCTCGACCAGATTGCCGCCAGTCATGACGCCGTCGTGGTGGCGGGCAGTTTGCCGCGAGGCATCAGCCCGCAGTGGCTGTATCAGCTGCTATTACGGCTCAAGGCCCTGGGCTTGAAAGTGATTCTGGACACCAGTGGGCAAGCCCTCAAGCAAGGTTTGAACGCGGGCCCGTGGTTGATCAAACCCAACACCGAGGAACTGAGCGATGCGCTGGGCGCCGATATCAGCAGCCTGGCGTCGCAAGTCGCTGCGGCCACCCGCCTGCAAGCGCAGGGCGTCGAGCACGTGGTGATTTCACAAGGGGCTGAGGGCGTGAATTGGTTCAGCCATGGTCCGGCCTGGCAGGCCTTGCCGCCCAAGGTCAGCGTCGCCAGTACCGTAGGCGCCGGAGACTCGCTGCTGGCCGGCATGCTGCACGGTTTGCTCAGCGGCCATTCCCCTGAACAGACCCTGCGTACCGCCACGGCGATTGCAGCGATGGCGGTGACTCAGATCGGTTTTGGTATCAGCGATATGGCGCAACTGGCGACGCTCGAGCGTGATGTCTGCGTGCATCCCCTGACAGAAGAACAAGAGGCAAGCTCATGAAATTAGCCATTGTGACGGGCTGCCCCAACGGCATGGTGACCAGCGTGCTGTGCGCCCGATTGCTGGACGCCGCGGCGCAGCGCCAGGGATGGAGCACCAGTGTCGAAGTGCATGACCCCAAGCACCCGGAACGCCAATTGTCGGCAGCAACCATCGACGAGGCCGAGTGGATTCTGGTGGTCAGCAGTACACCGCTGGACATGCAACGTTTTATCGGCAAACGCGTATTCCAGAGCGCCCCGGCCCATGCTTTGCAAGATGTAGAAGGCATCCTGCGTCGGGGCGTTGAAGAGGCGCAGGTCTACACCGCAACCGATGCCGTCGAGAAGGACGCAGCACCTGCTCCTGCCCCCAAAATCGTCGCCGTGACAGCGTGCCCCACCGGTGTGGCGCACACCTTCATGGCCGCTGAAGCCTTGCAGCAAGCGGCCAAACGACTGGGCTATGACCTGCTCGTCGAGACCCAGGGCTCGGTAGGGGCCAGAAACCCGCTCAGTGCTCAGGCCATCCGTGATGCCGACGTCGTCTTGCTGGCTGCGGATATTGAGGTGCCGACCGAGCGTTTCGCGGGCAAAAAGATCTACCGCTGCGGCACAGGCATTGCGCTTAAACAATCGGAAGCCACGCTGAAAAAAGCCTTGAGCGAGGCGCGTCAGGAAAGCGCGGCGACGGACGCTACGGCGCCTGTCAAAGCCGAGAAGGCCGGGGTCTACAAGCACCTGCTCACAGGCGTGTCGTTCATGCTGCCGATGGTCGTGGCGGGTGGTTTGCTGATCGCCCTGTCATTCGTGTTCGGCATCACAGCGTACAAAGAACCCGGCACATTGGCCGCCGCCTTGATGCAAATTGGCGGTGATGCGGCATTCAAGCTGATGGTGCCGCTGCTGGCGGGTTACATCGCCTACTCGATTGCCGACCGTCCTGGCCTAGCGCCGGGCATGATTGGTGGCTTACTGGCCAGCACCTTGGGGGCAGGTTTTATTGGCGGAATCATTGCCGGATTCATAGCCGGTTACTGTGCGAAAGCGATCAACCGCTACGCGCGCCTGCCGCAAAGCCTGGAGGCGTTGAAACCGATTCTGATCATCCCGTTATTCGCCAGCCTGTTCACCGGGCTGGTGATGATCTACGTGGTGGGCAAGCCGGTGGCGGGCATGCTCGAAGGCTTGACCCACTTCCTCGACAGCATGGGCACCACCAACGCGATCCTGCTGGGCGTGTTGCTGGGCGGCATGATGTGTGTCGACCTGGGCGGCCCGATCAACAAAGCGGCGTACGCGTTTTCTGTCGGGCTGTTGGCATCGCAAAGTTACGCACCAATGGCCGCCACCATGGCGGCGGGGATGGTGCCACCGATTGGTTTGGGCATCGCAACCCTGATCGCCCGTCGCAAGTTTGCCCAGACCGAACGTGAAGCGGGCAAAGCGGCGATGGTGCTGGGGATGTGTTTCATCTCGGAAGGTGCGATCCCGTTTGCGGCCAAAGACCCGCTGCGCGTGATCCCGGCGAGCGTGTTGGGTGGCGCGTTGACAGGCGCGTTGTCGATGTACTTCGGCTGCAAGTTGATGGCCCCGCATGGCGGGCTGTTTGTGATGTTGATCCCCAATGCCATCAACCACGCGTTGTTGTACTTGCTGGCTATTGTGGCGGGCAGTGCGCTGACAGCGGTGGTCTACGCCGTGATAAAACGGCCGGAGGCGGTGGACATGGCGTTGGAAACGGCTTCTACCTGATTCATCATTACGCCGAGAATAAAAAGCCCCTGCCTTATTTAATAAGCAGGGGCTTTTTTATTGTGCCTGCCGAGGGCACAGTGGCGGTGCCTAATACGAGGGTAAACGCGGGTGTAGTTTTATAAATGAACCGGTCTTTACGGTTTATTTTATTAACGAAACTTGGGTTGATTCTTATGAAGAACTATAACAATTCGAAAAATCTGTTCAGGCGTATTATTTCAGCATCGCTGGGTGTGTTGTTTTCTACTTTCATGATGTTCAGCGCGACGGCTTCGGCGGCTGCATTGTGCGAGGGTAGATGGGTGTTAGTGGGTGGCATACCCTGCGATATGTTGCCCATTGGCGGGGGAAGTGTGACCTGTTTGTTTTTCGGCAAAGATACTAACGCAAATGGCACTATTGAAGGCCACTCGGCAGATGTGTGCATGCTTTTAGATGCCGATAATCGCCAGCGCAGTTTTCCTTGTGTTGACGCGTGCAACTACACCAATAATTGCGAACACAAATACTGCATGAATACGGACGCTATTAAGGATGCCCGTAAAGAAGCCGGGTTGCATCTAAAGAAAACAGAATAAACAGCATGACGTGACACGTTATTCTGAATACCCCTCAGCCGGTGTTATGTATGGACCGGGGACATAGCGAACACTTTGTTCGGAGACATAGCGAACAGTTAACGTAGCTTTTTCCCTGATATTACAACCCCGGTCACTCTGTCAATTTGCGCAATACGATGGCTTCCCCAAA
>NZ_JAAQWY010000065.1:0-3638 GCF_012985765.1 Pseudomonas sp. WS 5071
TGGCGATTGGGCGACTCAGCATGAAGGTAGGCAAGGCCGGAAAGGCCGGGCCTCATGCTGCCTACATTGCCCGCGAAGGCCAGTATGCAAATCGGTTGGACAAGGGCGAGCGGTTGGAGGCAACCGAAGTCGGCAACATGCCCGCTTGGGCGGCTGACCAGCCGCAAGCCTTTTGGCAGGCGGCGGACGCTTTCGAGCGGTCGAATGGGACGACCTATCGAGAGATGGAAATCGCCTTGCCGCGAGAGCTGGACGCCGCGCAGCGGGTCGAGTTGGTCAAGGATTGGGTTCGGCAAGAGATTGGCGATCGGCACGCTTACCAGTGGGCGATCCATGTTCCCTTGGCGTTAGACGGCAAAGATCAGCCCCACGTCCACCTGATGTTCAGTGAGCGTCAGGTGGACGGCATCGAGCGCGATCCCGAGCAGTATTTCAAACGCTACAACGGTAAATCGTCGGAGAAAGGCGGGGCGCGCAAGGAGTATGGGCAGGTCGATCCAACCTTGAAGGGGGCTGAGCGGCAAAAGGCCCGCGCCGCCGACCTCAAGGGACTCCGGGGCCGCTGGGAAGAAGCGTGCAATCACGCCCTGGAGCAAGCCGGGGTCGATGCGCGGATCGACATGCGCAGCCACGCCGAGCGCGGGCTTGAGCAGGTGCCCGAGGGCAAAATGCTGCCGTCCGAGTGGCGGGCGCATGTGATTGAGTTCCGGGCCGCGCAGGCCAATTTGAGCAAGGTTGTGCCGGACATTCCGGGCGAGCTGGTGAATCTGCAAGACGAGCGTGAGCGCAGGGCCAAGGCCAGCCCCCCAGCCCAACAACCCGACCCGCTGGACTTCTTCCGCGATGGCTTGGACAAGGCCCGCGCCGCAGGCGACGGCATGGGCATGCAGGTGGCCGCACGCCGCTTGGAGCTGGCCGAGGAAGCGCAGGCAAACGGCCAGAACCCGAAACACATTTACCGCCAGATCGACACCCAAGCACAGGCCGATGTCATTGCTGGGCTGGGCAAGGCAGACGATGTACACAAGGCGACAGCGCATAAGGCGATGGGCTCCGAAGGGAAAGACCACGGCGAAGAAGTGGCCGAGCGAGACAAGGCCAAAGAACGCAAGCAGGACGCTTTGTGGGCAGGTATGACCTCTGGGCAGCTTCTGGGCGAAATTGACCGGTTACGGCCTCCTAGCGTCCGTGAAGCGGTAGATCGGGACTCGGATGTGCAGCGGGCCAACCGAGATGCCAATGCATTGCGCGAGCGCGTTGCTGAAGCCAAGCGAGTCGAGTCGCTGGCCCAGCAACGCACGGAGGAATGGCGAGAGGCTCACCCGCTGCGGGCGAAACTGCGAGATATGGGGTGGAAATGGGAGCCACTGGAGAAGCTGGCGGCGACCGAGGAAAAGAACCGGAAGCAGTGGCAACGCCTCGAACCAGAAGCGGTACGGGCCGCCGAACACGCGAAACAGGTACAGGCAGATGTTTGGACGCGCATCGAGCGGGAACAGGCTCCGATTCGAGCGCAGGTTAAGGCGCTGGAAAAGCTCCGGACAGAGAAGTCAGGTCTGGAGCGGGCTGAGCGGGAGGCCCAAAAGCGGGAGCGGCAGGCCCTGCAGAAAGGCAAGCCGGGCCTTGGCAAAGGCAAAGGCCACGGGCTCTAGGCCAGATCCAGCGGGATCTGGTTCAGTCGAGCGCGGGCCGCGTCCCATGTCTCACCAGGGCGAGCCTGTTTCGCGATTTCAGCATCTGAAATCTTTCCGGCCTTGCGCTTCGCGGGGGCCTTGCCCACCGCCTTGGCGGGCTTTTTCGGGGCGAAATCGAACACTAGGTGCGTGATCTTTCGTCCAGCCTTGCGCTGTGTCCAAGACACTCGGAGTGGGCTGTGCTCGTTGATTTGCGCGATAGCAGGCTCAATCACCCAGCGGCGTAGGTCGGCCGTAAGCGGATAACGCTCTTCAAGCTGGAGCCAGTGGCGCAGATCTGCCACCGCTATCACTCGCTCACCAGTACTATCCCACTGCATCAGCAGCTCATACAGGCGGATAGCGTGAGAGCTGTCCATTCTGACTACATCCGCTAAGGCGTACTTCGTGAACTCCCTCGAAAGTTCGGTTAGATAGGGCAGCATGTCTTTGCTAAACCTGAGTTCGACACGGCCCTCACCGTCGATGTAATCGACGGTCTGCACCCATCCGGTAATGCGCGTCCTAGACTGCTTCTTGCCCCCGTTTGGCTGGTAGGCAAACCGTACTTCTCGCCGTTTGAGTCGTAGAGCTGCTTCCTTGAGCTGAGTGTACGAAGATTCGATGGATACACCCGCCATTGTGGCGACGTCTTCCGCCGAAACCGAATACATCACCTCGTCTGTAACTGGCTCGTCCCTGCGAACTTGGGCGATACAAGCCAACACAATCCGCTGCTCTTGCACGCTCAGTCGATAAGCTGCCTCGACCAACGCATTGCTCTTACACACGACCAAATTCGATGCCACGGCAAGCCCTCGCCATTGATTTATGTAGAGACTGTAACAGATAACATATAAACAACAAATCCCTCCACATATGGCAACAAATCCCTCCACATGTAACAACAAATCCCTCCACATATAACAACAAATCCCTCCACATATAAGAGCCGAAAGCCCCGTAATCCGTGGCCTCCAGATGTCCTAAAAGGTTTTAAAAAGGGAAAAAGTAAAACAGGGCGCTGCGCGCTACGTGGCCCGTTGGGCCGCGTTTATGCCCCTGAAGGGGCGGTGGAGGCGTCTGGGAAATCGCCGTCAATCCGTCCCCCTGTTGCCGCCTGAGAGGCCGAAGGAAGCGAGTAATCAGTGGATCGAGGTGGGATTCCCCTTTGGTGCTCACCAATGGCTCCAGCAGCGCCTGAGAGGCCGCTAGAGCGGTTTAACACCAGAAAGGGGGGCTTTTCACTTGCCAGACAGCAGGGCGTCGCCTGCACGCTTCCAATCGCCTCTACGGGGATCGTCGGCAGGCACTTTCGCCAGCCCCAGGAGCGCCCCCAGCAATTCGCCACGGTCGATGGTTGGTTTACCCGTCTTGGTGTCCACCAACCCGGCGAGAATGAGCAGCCCTGCCGATTGGTAAAGCTCGTGGTCGCGGGCTTTCCGTTCCTTGGCCTTTTCGCCGTTGATAATCCGCGCCGCATCCGCCTTTGCTCTTTGCGCTCGATCTGCGGCTTTTTCCGCCCTTACCAGCGCCGCCAATTTTCGTTTGTCTTCGGCGGTATGGTCGGATTTTTCTGCCAAGGCCAGCAACAGTCGCTGCTGGTCATTGGGCGATTTAAGACCGCTGATGTAGGCCGTTCTTATCGTGATCCATTCGTCTTGCATGAAAGCACCTGTTGTTGATCTTGATGTTCAGTTTATCGCTGAACTGGCAGATTGGCACTGTCCCGCTGTATCCTTCAAATTATTGAAGGCGCGCTTAGGTGTTTCTCAGTACCTGAGAAACGCGCGTGCTGCCGCAGGCCGAAGCAAGGTCAAGAACAGGTCAAAAGCAAATGGCGATTGGGCGACTCAGCATGAAGGTAGGCAAGGCCGGAAAGGCCGGGCCTCATGCTGCCTACATTGCCCGCGAAGGCCAGTATGCAAATCGGTTGGACAAGGGCGAGCGGTTGGAGGCAACCGA
>NZ_JAAQWY010000066.1:0-3424 GCF_012985765.1 Pseudomonas sp. WS 5071
TCAGGTGCAACGCGAAATTGGCAACCTATCGGCGCCGTCACACTCAACCCAGAGAGGGAGCAGCCGGCAGTGAAAATAGCAGCTTAAAAACACGGCTGACGCGACAACTACCTTGCAAAACGCCGCGGGGGATTTCCCATCGGACATCCTCACAATGCGGCATAACTTGCCGATAGGTATCGGTATGACCCTAGAGGCGGCTCTCAATGTTCAACAATACGCTTAAGAAACAGCTTCAAACTCAGGCAGACGAACTGTCGGAGCTGCGCCAACTGCGTGATGGCCTACGCCGTGAAATGTTAATGCTGAGTATCGATTCGACATTTAAAATCACTGAATGCAACGAAAACTTTGCAAATACGTTGGGCTACAGCCCGGGTCAGCTTATAGGTCGCGCCATGGCCGAGATTGTTCCGCAGTACGTCTCCAAGCTGCTGTGCTTTCATAACTTTCGAGCAGCAGTTGCCGCAGGTAAATCCGTCACCGACGATTACAGGTATCTGCATGCTGACGGGTCATTAGTGTGGCTTCATGCGCATTGGCAGCCAATCTCAGAAGCGAGCGGCGAATTGAGTCATGTCACTTGCTACGCGACAAACATTACCTCCCGAGTAGAGAAAGCATCGGAAAACGCCTCCTTCATTGAGGCATTACTTCGTTCGACGGCAGTCATCGAGTTCGACCTCTCGGGGCATGTGCTAATGGCAAATGATCAGTTTTTACGAGCGATGGGCTACAACCTAGGACAAGCCAAGGGGAGTCACCACAGTATTTTCTGTAAGCCCGAACAAGTTTCGTCCCAGGAATACAGGGATTTCTGGTCTACATTGAACAAAGGTGAATTTGTTGCCGGGCGATTTGAACGTATAGACAGTCGCGGCCAACCTGTATGGCTGGAAGCAACCTACAACCCGGTTTATGACACCGAAGGGACACTTTGCAAAGTGGTAAAATTTGCTACGGTGGTGACCGACCAGGTTGCCCATGAACAAGAAGTCAGTGGAGCGGCCCTGACTGCATTTGAAATTTCTCAGCAAACAGATGTCAGTGCTCAGCGAGGAGCTGTCGTAGTCAACGACACAATGCATACCATGCGCAAAATCGCAGTTGATATGCAGGCTGCATCTGAGGGGGTCGAAGCGCTGGGTAAACAGTCACTTTTGATCAGCTCAATTATTCAGACAATCAGCAGCATTGCCCAGCAAACCAACCTGCTGGCATTAAATGCTGCTATTGAAGCTGCCCGCGCAGGCGAGCAAGGTCGAGGCTTTGCGGTGGTAGCTGATGAAGTGCGGAAACTGGCTGGACGAACCAGCGCGGCCACTGAAGAAATCGCATCGGTTGTCTTGCAGAACCAGAAGCTGGTAGATGAGACCGTCTCTGATATGGCAAACAGCAAGTCCCAAGCTGAGCAAGGTCTTGAACTAGCGACACAGGCAGGACAAGTAATTGTTGAGATTCAGGATGGCGCTAAGCGAGTGGTCGATGCGGTAGGTATGTTTGCTACTCAGGTGGCTTAGAGATGGTCTGAAGTAGGCCGCTATTTTTCGACTGCTGATCCATAGGTGCTTTCAAAAAACGGCAGCCGTTCAAAACCGATCAAGTCTGCCGCCTATTCCATCCATGTTTGCCGCTGAACGCTCCTCGCAGCAGCTATTTCCCTCATTACAGACGCACCTCTCCTGCGCTGGGGAGCAAATATCGACGCGCCATCCAAAGGTTCGACAGGGCGAACAGCGTCACCCTCTGAACAGTGTTTTTCACCAAGCCTCGGAAACGCATTTCGTATAACCAAGCGTAATAACCACTGGGATGGACTTTCAGCGTCAGGCAAAGCCGTCGAATCGAATAGTCGCCCGCTCGCTGCTTGATAAAGGCGTACTTCAACCGCACTCCTTGGCAAAGTACGCGGCGGCCTTTTTTAAGATGTCTCGCTCTTCGGTGACACGCTTGAGTTCGGCTCGTAGACGACGCAGTTCAGCGTGCTGATCGTCGTCTTGCTGCCATTCTGCTTGAGGTTTGCTGTAGCGCTTTATCCAGGCATAGAGGCTATGCGTCGACACACCAAGACGTGCTGCCACATCAGCGACAGGCAGCTTCTTTTCGGTCACTTGATTGACCGCTTGGATTTTGAATTCTTCGGGATAACGTGGGTTGCTCATGGCACCTCCTGATTGGCCTCAGCATAGGCTGGAGATGTCGATGGCGCCGGGGGCAGTCCAATGATCAGCATGTTACTTTTCCTAGACACGCGGAGTACTGCACCTCTGATAAGGAAATTACGATGCTCGTCGATACACGCGAAAGACGACGGCGCGCGCCGGGGTTGAAGCACGTCAAATCCCCAGAAGTGTAACGAGGCGATGAAAACCCCAGTTACCAAATAAAAATGACTCGAGCAGAAATTTGGCATCAACCTCCTCGGTTAGAAATGGACTCTTGCAGGGACTTCACATGAAGAAGAAGGACGATAAAGACGACCCTTTTTAGACTCACCTTGGCATCAACGTCGCCCAAACGGTGGCGAGTCTTGGGCCACATGGGCAAAACCCTCTGTGCCAGAGCCGGTGTACATCCCAACATGGCGCTGTTGAGAAATACAACAAGCGCGGAAAACATCTTGGGGAGTTTGATCACGAAACAGGTGAACAAACTAAAGATGCTGATAAAAACAGAGAGGTAGAACCATGAAATTTATCGTCGAAGCATTCAATAAAGAGAACGAATTTCTAGATTTTGAAGTTGCTCTACCAGATGGCTGCGAAGCCCAACTAGCCAAAATCATGAACTGGTCATCTCCACAGCGAGGTGATGAGGGCTACAACCTTAGCAGCACCCAACTGTCTAGCATCGAGGCTTTGATAGGCAAGCGTTTCAATGACGATAAATACATATTTCAACTCACCTGTAACGTGAGCTGAAATGCGGCCTCTGATAACTCACGTAGCGGGTACGGACTCATGCCCGCGAGCCCCTCACATCCAAACAACATCCCCAACGCCTTCGGCGTCCACTTCATAATCATCAACTCCCCACTGACCTCAGCCTTCCCCTGTCGCGAATATCCACCATATCAACGTGAATTCTTCAAACAGTCGGCGAATGACCGGAGTGTCCACGCGGCTTGCCCCCTCAATGGCGCCGGGTTGGTCCAGCTCAGTTTCACGCCTGTGTCGCCTGTTTACGGGCGAATGTCTGGCTCTCTTGGTAGACTTGCACCCCATCATGGATCAGGCGTATTTGTGCCGTGTAACTGATGCTGCCGTCGATGCGTTTACGCCCTCTGATCGTGGCCATAGCGGCGTTTTGCAAGGTAGTTGTCGCGTCAGCCGTGTTTTTAAGCTGCTATTTTCACTGCCGGCTGCTCCCTCTCTGGGTTGAGTGTGACGGCGCCGATAGGTTGCCAATTTCGCGTTGCACCTGA
>NZ_JAAQWY010000067.1:0-3152 GCF_012985765.1 Pseudomonas sp. WS 5071
AACACGGAGAACCGGTCGAAAAAGCTCTCCGTACATGATTTTTCGGTCACTTTTCGTCCAATGACGCTGTAGGTGCCTGGAAAATTGCAACTTGCCGCGGCTGCACGACAAGTTGATCGGAGCATCCCTAAGTAAGCTGCGCCCAACTTGCCGCATGTGTGCCGCAAGTTGAAAAAAACACGGCGATCAGCACTAACTAGCGCGAAACGCCCTGCGTGCAACGATTGATTGGGCTTGTCAGCCCATTTCTGCGTGTTACACGCGTACATTGCCCATACCCGTCAGCTTTTTTCGAGCCATCCACAGGTTTGACAGCGCAAACAGCGTGGTCAGTTGGGCGGTGCCTTTCATCAGTCCGCGAAAGCGTACTTTCACACAACCGAACTGACGTTCAATCACCCGAAATGGATGTTCAACCTTAGCCCGCGTCTGGGCGTAGAGGTACTCGATTTTGCGCTTGGCCTTGTAAAGCACGCGGCGTTTACTCAGCCTGGGATAGGCGCTGCGCCGCGCGACGACCTGCCAAACCACTTCGTGATTCTCATGCTCTTTACGTATCTCAACACCGGTGTAGCCCGCATCGGCATAGACCGTGTTTTCCTCGCCGTGAAGTAGTGCGGCAACCTGGGTGACATCGCTTAAACCAGCCCAGAGTCATCGGCGGCACCGAGATGGGCCTTCACTCCAAAGAAATACTGGTTAATTTTTTGGTTTGATGGATCTCCGGATCGCGTTTACCGCCCTCGTGTTTGGTCGAGCTGGGCGAGGAACCGTTCGCGGCGAGTTTGCTTACTTTTCCTGGCGTATTCGAAGTCGGACAAGCTCATCTGGCTCATGAAGGGCTCAGGTCAGGTGATCAGACGGTCATTCAGCACGTATTGGCGACGGTTCGGAGTTTCCCTGACAAGAGCTGACCAGCACGTGTACCTATCAAAACTGACAGTAGGATCATTGTGTGTTCCGTTGTAGCTTTTTGTGGCGATCAAAAAAGAGTAACGCGTCATGAATTTATTATCGAATTTGAAGACTGAGTACTCGCCATCGACTTGGATGACAGACCTAAGCTACTTTCTTGCGCCCCTAAAGTTACACCTTCTATCGCTGCCTTCTACCCATAACTCCGGCATGGATAAAAAAGCGGTCAGCGGCATAGAAGAGGGCTGGACAGCTTGCCAAAATGACACTTTTTTATTCCAGCTTTTACAAGGAGCCCGGGTACTCGATGTACGTCTAAAGCACGGCATTGAGGGCATTTTTTTTAGCCATAATGGAGCGCTATCAAAACGTTCCCTAAGTGGGCTTATTAATGACTGCAATGATTTTTTCAGGCAAGACTACGCGACTAGAAAAAATGAAATTGTCATTCTGAATTTCCACGACCTCGACAGCTTCACAGAGCGCGACTATCTCGAAGTATTTCTACAGCTAATCAATGGCTTTACAGGTACAAACGGCACGGTAAAAATTTTGCCACGCGCCGCGCGTGATTTAACACTTGCTGAAATACAGTCCAACTATCCTGGTTGTAACATTATTATCTCGGCGTATCAATTCGGCGTTCACCCTGAGTGCTGGAATAATATTCCTCACTATAAGATAGGGAAAGAAGCACCTTCAATGAATGAACTCGACGCATTCATTGACAAGCACACCATCGAACTTTTCAAGTCTGACATGTGGTCGCTACAAGTTACCAACACCTCAGCAAACTACGGCCCCCTCAACTTATCAGGTTTTACCAATAACAAACTCCACCCCGATGAAAAAACACTCATTAATAGCAACATCGTCAACGTGGATTTTCTTGAAAAGACGCCCATCGTCTTTAACTGCATACAAGCGAATATCTACAAGGGCGAAAGAGCACGTGATACCATCCCCCCCTCCCCTCCCGAGTTTGACCATGCCTTCTATGTGAGGCCATGGATGACCTGTTTTTTCTTATTCATAAAATCCACTGATAATTACGCTGTCACTCACCACATCTACACTATCGATGACGGGCAAGAAGTAAAAATTGAAAATCAGCACACCAAACTTCAAACAATAGAACTCACCCTCATGCCGGACACCTGTTATAAATTAAAAGTCTACGGGGTCGACTTTGCAGGTAACTATTCTGCCCCGTTAACCCACACCCTTGGCACCTTCGACCCACTGACAGCGGAGGAAAAACCTGTAACACCCGGTATAACGGCGACCCAGCGATATGATAAGTTCGCGTGTGCAATATATTGGGGTCAGGGCCAAAGGGTCGACTGTTATGAAGTTCAAGTTTTTGAAGAGATGGGTATTGTCGACGGCGTACCTATCAGGAACCGATTCAAACAAAAATTGTTTCTCGCTGGGCAAATGAAACCTCTTTTGAAAATCTGCCAAGCTACGATGCCTACCAGCTAGCTGTACGGGCGATAAACAGTTATGAAATCTATGGCGACTACTCGATCAGGCGTGTAGAGGCCTATCGACCTATAACAACACCCCCTACTGCACCGTCCAATCTCAAATACACCTACAACCCCGTCACTCAAACAGTCCATATTTCGTACATTGAAGGCGAGGCAAAGAAGGGAATCGTATTTCATACATTATTGATCGCAACCAGTAGTGAACTACACCAGGAAATCATTTACGGAGACAATTTCAGCTTCCCACTGCCTTTATCACTGGATTTCACCCTGACACTGTACTGCACAGATCAGGATAACAATCAGTCTACTGCCGTTTATTTAACAGGCAACACAAAGGAAAATGGGGGCTATACACCTGAGCCCATTGGATATCAACAGGTTATCCGCGAATCACGCACTTCAGGCTCCACTACGTGGTTGGGCTCCAAGAATATAGTGAAATATAAAATCCATCTTTACGACACCCAAGATGTGGAGGACGAAACCGCTAGGGAATCTCCGAACAAGCCTTCAGTTATGCGAGAATCCCCGCAACACCTGATCCGAGCCGCCCATGAGCCAGATGAGCTTTTCCGACTTTGAGTACGCCGGCAAGCGCAAGCAAACCCGCCGAGAGCGCTTCCTCGCCGAAATGGATCAGGTGGTGCCCTGGGCAGGCCTGCTGGAGCTGATCGAACCGTTCTACCCCAAGGCCGGCGGCGGTAGAAAACCCTATCCTCTGGAAACCATGCTGCGCATCCA
>NZ_JAAQWY010000068.1:0-2839 GCF_012985765.1 Pseudomonas sp. WS 5071
GAGCACGAGGTCGGAAGCCTCGCGTTTGAATTCAGCAGAAAAGGAACGGCGTTGTTTGGTCATCTGACACCTCGATCTGGCGAGCATTCTCGCCTAAATGGGTGTCCGGTTTCATTAGACCACTACAGCTACGTGAAATCTCAGCCTGGCAATCTTTCCGTTGAATAAAGGTTTCAATCTCAAGCGCGTACTTTACTACTGCGCAAAGCACGGGGACTGTTTCAACAAGTCGTCCGATAGCAGGCTCACCTGCTTGATAAATAATTTGCATTGCTAATATGGATATACGTATATTCGGTTTTTCATATGTAAATGGTCATGGTCATGATTGTTCCTCCCGATGTGTTCAAGAGCTTGGCTGACGAAACCCGCGTCCGCGCTACCTTGCTTATCGCCAATCAGGGTGAATTATGCGTCTGCGAACTGATGTGTGCTCTGGACGAGAGCCAGCCGAAAATCAGCCGCCACCTCGCCCAGTTACGCAGCAGTGGCCTGCTGCTGGGGCGCCGCCAGGGGCAGTGGGTTTATTACCGTCTCAATCCGGATCTTCCAGCCTGGGTGCACGAAATGCTGCAAGTGACGTTGCAAGCCAACATGCAGTGGCTGCAAAACAACACTTCCCGCTTGCAGAACATGGACGGTCGCCCTGTGCGTGATGTGGCCTGCTGCTGATCATCTACACCAACATCATCAGCTACAACCTGAGCTCGTATATCACCCCGATTTGCAGTCTTGCCACAACACTGTTGTTGCGGCATGCGCTGCTACGGGAGAGCGTGTGCTGGCGCCATTGAAATCTGCAAAAGTTTAAGGAGCAATCCATGCGAGTTCTGTTTATGTGCACGGCCAATAGCTGCCGCAGCATTCTCTCGGAAGCGCTGTTCAACCACCTAGCACCGCAGGGATTCGAAGCGGTGAGTTCCGGGAGTTTTCCAAAAGGGCAAGTGCTGCCTCGTAGCCTGAGCACCCTGAAGCAGGCCGGTATTTCCACTGAGGGATTGAGCAGCAAGAGCAATGACGCCTTTGTGGACAATCTGCCGGATATCGTCATTACCGTGTGCGACAAGGCCGCTGGCGAAAACTGCCCGGTGTATTTCGGGCCGGCGCTGAAATCCCATTGGGGGCTGGAAGACCCCTCCGACGTAGTGGGGGACGAAGCTGCCATCGACATTGCCTTCCTCACCACCCTGGCGCGCATCGAGTTACGCTGCAAAGCCTTCCTTGCGCTTCCCTTTGACAGCCTTAGCCGCGACGAACTCAAACGTGAGCTGGACAAAATCAGCAGTCTCTAAGCAGGAGCAGATATGACAGATCTCTTACCTAACCTTGACCTTTCCCTGTTCGAAGACGCGCAAACAATGCCGCGAGAAAGCGAACACAAGCCTCGCATCTTGCTACTTTTCGGTTCGACCCGCGAACGCTCGTTCAGCCGGCTGCTGGTGGAAGAAGCTGCGCGGCTGCTGGAGCACTTCGGCGCCGAAACCCGCCTTTTTGATCCCTCGGGCTTACCGCTCCCCGACGATGTTCCCGTCGACCACCCCAAAGTGCAGGAGTTGCGCGACTTGGTGCTGTGGTCCGAAGGTCAAGTGTGGTGCTCGCCAGAGCGGCATGGGGCAATGTCGGCCGTGTTTAAGGCCCAGATCGACTGGATTCCCTTAGCTCTTGGCGCAGTTCGTCCGACACAGGGCAAGACACTCGCGGTTATGCAGGTCTGTGGTGGTTCGCAGTCCTTCAATGTAGTCAACCAGCTGCGTGTCCTGGGTCGCTGGATGCGCATGTTTACTATTCCGAATCAGTCTTCGGTGCCAAAGGCCTACATGGAATTTGACGATGCTGGCCGTATGAAACCCTCGCCGTTTTATGACCGAGTGGTCGATGTAATGGAAGAACTGGTGAAGTTCACTCTACTGTTGCGCGACCGAAAGGCGTTTCTGGTCGACCGGTACTCCGAACGCAAGGAAAGTGCCGAACAGCTCATGGCACGTGTAAATCAGCGTTCAATCTGAGGTGGTAATGTCGATCTAAGGGTACAGCTTGAAGAGGCTTCATCAATCCAAGCTATCTAGGCTCTCGTCGTTACCCAAGCAGCGAGCTCTCTTTAAGGGGGGGCTCAACCGTCGAAGAGAGAGGGCAGCGCATCGCGGCAATCCTGCGCTTATCCGTATTTGGTGGCGGTTCGGGAAAACCACGTTGCCGGTTCGCGTATACCAGCCAGCACCGGGCACGCGCTGCGCAAGCCGCTTGGTTTCCGACATATCGGCACTTACTCGAAGGTCGGTAACATCGGGAACCTGAGAGGTTCGGGGCGATTCAAACAGCCTTTTCTGCATTCAAGATTATATTAAGGCAGCCGTTATTATGAGAGCTGAAACTTCATAGAGCCCCAGGGGAAATCATGTTCAATCTGTTCCGCAAGAACCGTGCTTTCGATGTCATTGAGGCAATTGAGCAGACACAGGCCGTGATTGAATTCGATCTTCAAGGCAAGATTCTGCGCGCGAACAAGAACTTCCTTGATCTCCTTGGTTATTCCCTGGAGGAAGTGCGCGGGCGGCCACACAGTTTGTTTACGCCTCCCGAATATGCTAACAGCCTGGAATACCGTGCGTTCTGGCAGGATCTGCGAACAGGGAAACCTCACACCGGTGAGTTCCGGCGCATTACCAAAAGCGGAGCCCCTGTTTGGATTCAAGCGACCTACACGCCCATCGTCCGGCGTTTTGCAAGGTAGTTGTCGCGTCAGCCGTGTTTTTAAGCTGCTATTTTCACTGCCGGCTGCTCCCTCTCTGGGTTGAGTGTGACGGCGCCGATAGGTTGCCAATTTCGCGTTGCACCTGAC
>NZ_JAAQWY010000069.1:0-2778 GCF_012985765.1 Pseudomonas sp. WS 5071
CCCTTTGGCTCTCTGTTCCTGGCCACCGGCCGGGAGCGGAGGCCCCCAGCATGGGTGCTGGTGATTTTGCTCTTGGCGCCCTGGGTAGTATTGCGAAATGTTCTTCACCCCCCCTCCCGGATCCCGTGGGGTGCTGTTACACCCCCACTTTACCGAAGACTCCTTCGTTTTTTGGCTCTGGAGTGGAGGCGCAAACCTCGCCCGTTATGTTCCTGGTCGTGATGAGAAAATTTGCCATCACCACTGAGGAGTTGGGCGTGAAGATTTCAATCGAGCTGGACCGCAAGGACGTTTTCGCTTTAGTCGCTGTTTTGCTGCTGATGCTCCCGGATTCCGGGGCTTTGCGCGGATTTGAGGCGGGGGAATCTCTGCTTTACTTGATACATAGAAACAATGTGCATGCAGATGCTATGCTCGGCCCCATAGGAAAGGGGGCCAAAAATGGCGCATAAAAAAACCCCTGAGAACTCTACCAACTTGGCGGGAGGGGAGTTCACAGGGGCTGACGAAGCTAGGCTTCTGGACGAGAGAATAACACGCTACGGCGTGGCTCACACAAGGTCTCAGGCGATGCTCGAACATCTCCGAAAGACCCCGTCCGAAGCCACCATCAAAACTGCCGCTGGCCTTGCCAGCTGTGGGAATTACCTGCACTTCCGGGAGTACTTCACCGTGGGCAAGGTACGGCTGCATAGCGCGACGTTCTGCAAGCAGCACCTGGTCTGCCCGTTGTGCGCTATTCGCCGCGGTGCTAAGGCTCTTGGTGCCTATCTGACGCGATGGCAGGTGATCCAAGAAGAACGTCCGGATCTGCGCCCATATCTCCTGACCCTCACGGTCAAAAATGGCGATGATCTGGAAGAAAGGCAGACCCACCTCAGTAAGTCATTGCGTAAGCTTTTGGACCGTCGCCGCAACTTCAATTCCGGC
Source organism: Pseudomonas sp. WS 5071 (assembly GCF_012985765.1). Taxonomy (NCBI): domain Bacteria; kingdom Pseudomonadati; phylum Pseudomonadota; class Gammaproteobacteria; order Pseudomonadales; family Pseudomonadaceae; genus Pseudomonas; species Pseudomonas sp. WS 5071. The sequence goes on from NZ_JAAQWY010000069.1 coordinate 931, forward strand.
GTTCCTCGGGCTCCATGGACAGAGCTTTGCAAGGCAGAGGGAGCGGTTTACACCCTTGAGCTAACCAACAATGGCAATGGCTGGCATCCGCACTGCCACATGATCATTCTGGCTACTTCTCAGCCATCCCAAACTGACCTCAGCGCCGAGTGGCACAAGATCACCGGTGACAGCATGGTCGTGGATTGCAGGCCCATCCTGGGCGATCCCGTTGAGGGCTTCATGGAAGTGTTCAAGTACGCCGTGAAGTTCTCCGACTTGACCCTGGCTGACAACTGGCACGCGGCGCAGATCCTCAAGGGCAAACGCTTGCTGAACAGCTTCGGTTCGTTCCGTGGCGTTGAGATCCCTGACTCGCTGCTCGATGAGCCGCTCGACGGGCTTCCGTACCTGGATCGGTTCTATCGCTACCTGGACGACTCATACCAGCTGGCGAGCATCAGGGAGTGAGTCAGGCGACAGCGTAGCGCCTGCCTGACTCACTCCCTGAGATTGCCGCTCCTATGGCTCACCTATTGCGTCTGCAATAGGCCCAGCAATAGGTGCTGCAATACAACGGCCAAGAGCCAAAAACATAGAACCAACAGCAAAGTGCCCTCACCCCTGCGGGGTTCAGTGGCCGCCCCTACGGGACGCCCAAACCTCCCGGGGGAGCGCCCCGGAAGGCCTTCAGGGTTCTGAATCGCTGCGCGATTCGCCACCCTCTTTCCTCCCCTGCGCCCTGGACGGGCTTGTCTCGGAAATTCACCCGCGTGCGCGCCCGGCAAAGCCGGACCAACCTGCTTTCTGAGACTTCGCGACGCATCGGAGCGGGACTCCGTCCCTCCCTCTGCTGCTTCGGCTCGAAAGCAGGTTGGTCCGGTTTCACCTGACGCGCACGCAAGCGGTGCGGCCTGATGCTTCGCACCCTGGTTTCGCCCTGAACGGGCTGCACCAGGGCAGAACGGAAAAATTCGGCCTGGGGGCCATTTTTCCTCACCACCCTCGTGGGCTCGGGTGGCGTCTGTCAGGCTGTTTCCGTCGTCTTCGACGCCGGTTTATTCAGAGCGGCTTATGGCCGCTCTGGCACTGAGCTACCATTCATTTTTCCTCTAAGAAGACGTCCTCATGCAACGCCTTGCCATACCTTCGGATTACGTCCTGCAGTTCATTCTGGGTCGCGCCTCCTATGTCCTCCCATGGGAGGACAAGCTTTGCCCAGGTAATCCAGCAGATGATCCCGAAACGGGCGCAGAGGAATACAACGCATATGCCATCAAAAAGGCGCAGGAGGTCGGCAGAGCTACGAAACCAGACCCTGTGCTAGATGCAGTGTATTTAGCTTTAAAAACGCCTGGAGAGGCTTACAGGGCTCTTGCTGGTGATCTTGTGGAGGCTAATCTAGGTCGTTATAGGTTTCTCATAGATAATTTGGCCAACTGGGACGAAGAGACCAGGTGGCTGAGGGCTGATCTGGTTTTTTCCAATTCGGATCTGCGGCATTTGTCAGCGACCCAGGTGATGGCGTTACGAGCAAGAGCTTCTGAAGCCTGACGCGCTGCGCTTGTCTCCTCGATCTCCATACGGGAACAAGTACCCGCACTCCGATCGAGGCCAGTTCCTCCACCGTTGAAACCTCCCAGGTCAGGGGCCGCGACCCCGGCTCGTCGTGACTCGCTTCATCGTCGCGGCGAACGGAGTCCCGGGCGAAGCGAACCCTTGACCCTTCGCCGATCAAATCACCCTTTGGCTCTCTGTTCCTGGCCACCGGCCGGGAGCGGAGGCCCCCAGCATGGGTGCTGGTGATTTTGCTCTTGGCGCCCTGGGTAGTATTGCGAAATGTTCTTCACCCCCCCTCCCGGATCCCGT
>NZ_JAAQWY010000006.1:0-197017 GCF_012985765.1 Pseudomonas sp. WS 5071
GCCCCTGTTGCTGTCAAGCGGTTATTTTAAGATGTTTTCAAAGTTTCCTCTGTAACATCAACCACTTGCGCTTTCGATCTCTCGTCAGCGGGAGGCGAATTCTACAGCGTTACACGCTGCTGTCAACACCTCATTTCCTGCTTCGATGACTTGAAGCTGACACTTTCGAAATCGTTTAACTCTTTGAATCTCAAGGAGTTTTCCGTTTCGACTGCGCCGCAAGTGGGGCGAATTATAGGCCGATGAAATTCTGAGTCAAGTGCTATGTTTGCTTTATTCGCAAGAAGTTCAAAAACTAATCCGCACCTTGATGCGCACTATATTGCACAACCTTGATTACTTGAGCATCATGCCCTTCATCACCAGACTGTCTATCACTCTTAGGCCACCCTTAAATGACCAAGCAGCCTCAAAGCCTTGCATCAGTTCTTTTCCCCGTTGGCTTACTTCTGATAGCCATGGCGTCTATTCAATCAGGCGCCTCACTCGCCAAGAGCATGTTTCCGATCGTGGGCGCACAGGGTACAACGACCCTGCGTCTTATCTTTGCCAGTTTTATCATGCTGCTCATTTTGCGCCCATGGAGGGCCAAACTCACAGCCAAGTCCTTAAAGACTGTGATTGTTTATGGGATAGCGTTAGGCGGAATGAATTTCCTCTTCTATATGTCACTGCGAACGGTACCTCTCGGTATTGCAGTGGCACTCGAGTTCACAGGCCCCTTGGCCGTCGCCATTTACGCGTCCCGCAGGGCGATCGACTTCGTCTGGATTGCACTTGCTATCACAGGCCTTCTACTGCTGATTCCTGTTGGCGAAAGCACTCACAGCATTGACTTGATTGGCGCCGGTTATGCCTTAGGTGCTGGCGTTTGCTGGGCACTGTACATCTTGTTCGGTCAAAAAGCGGGAGCGGACAACGGCGTGCAGACTGCCGCACTCGGCGTGATGATTGCAGCGCTTTTCATTGCTCCGATTGGAATCGTCCATGCAGGAGCAACTTTACTGACTCCAAGCCTGATCCCTATCGCTATCGGCGTGGCAATCCTGTCGACCGCATTACCCTATACCCTGGAAATGGTGGCACTTACCCGCATGCCTACCCGTACGTTCGGCACACTGATGAGCATCGAACCCGCTTTTGGCGCGCTGTCAGGCCTGCTTTTTCTCAACGAAATACTGTCTTTCGCCCAATGGATGGCCATTCTGTGCATCATCATGGCCTCAGTCGGTGCAACGTTAACCATGCGCGGCCACACAAAGCCTGTGACCAAAGCCGAATGACAATCTAATCACTACAACCGCTGGTAATTGACCTTCATTTAAGCGATGTTTGATCACCGTGAGAGTCAATTGGGGCGGTTCTGGACAGGGAGATCTATAAATAGCCACGGCAAAGGCAGTTCGGCACCCACATCCGCAACCCGACGCTAACGCTTAAGGACAGGAATGAAACGCTTTTTGATAGGATTGGCAGCATTGGCAATAGCAGGCTGTGCAGCAACCTCAGAAACCACTGTAAAACATGGCAAGCGAGGCATGCATATCAACTGCTCAGGTTTGTCGTCTTCATGGGACAAATGCTATGCCGAGGCAGCACGCTCCTGTGGCGAAAAAGGTTTCCGTACCATCGCAAAGTCAGGCGATTCTGCCGAAGAGCCCGGTGATTACCCCTTCGGCTTGAATCCAGCGGGCTACACCAGCCGCAGCTTGATCATCATCTGTAAATAAAACAGCCAGGCAATTCAGCCACGCAACTTTTTGATCGTTTGCGTGGCCACTCTCGTTATAAAACCGGTTTGGCCACAGCCTCAGTGCGCGCGTTCAGCCATTTCAGAGCATCGCCTGCAAGCAACGGCGACAAGCGCTCACGCACCTCTGCGTGATAAGCATTGAGCCAATTCAACTCCTCGCACGTCAACAAATCAGCGTGAAGGCAACGCGTGTCAATCGGGCACATCGTGAGCGTTTCAAACCTCAAGAAGGTACCAAACTCAGATACTCCCGCCTCCCTGTTCAAGACCAGGTTTTCAATCCGCACGCCCCAGCGGCCCGGCCTGTAAGTACCCGGCTCGATGGATGTAATCATGCCCGGCAGCATGGCGGTATGTGGAGCAGCAGCTGCCTGATAGGCGATCACTTGCGGGCCTTCATGTACATTCAGAAAGTAACCAACCCCATGCCCAGTTCCGTGTCCGTAGTCGACGCCGTCCGCCCAAATGGGTGCGCGCGCGATCGAATCCAGTAAAGGCGACAAAATACCTTTCGGAAAATGGGCCCTGGACAATGCGATCACGCCTTTAAGCACACGGGTACAGTCATGTTTTTGCTCATCACTGACATGGCCCACCGGAACCATCCGCGTGATATCGGTTGTGCCGCCTGAATACTGCCCTCCAGAATCAATCAGCAGCAGCCCGTCTCCCTCGATCACAGCATGTTCCTGCTGGGTCGCGTGATAGTGAGGCATTGCACCGTTTGCGTTAAAAGCTGCAATGGTATTGAAGCTCAACGAAACAAATCCCGGACGCCGAGCCCGCGCCGCCGTCAGTCGCTCATCAATGGTCAACTCGGTAATACGCTCGCGACCCCAAGCCGACTCCAGCCACGCAAAGAATTCGCACAGCGCTGCACCATCCTGCTCCATTGCCTGGCGGATATGCACTGCATCATCAGGACTCTTTTGGGCTTTAGCCAGCGTGGTCGGGTTTATCCCCTCAACCAGCGTAACGCCCTTGTGCACATTGGCAATCAACCCGCATGTGACCCGTGCGGGATCGAGCAACAACCGCGCTGACTCAGGCAATGCAGCCAACGCCGCTGCAATGTCTCTATAGTCACGTAGCGTCACGCCTTCACGCTGCAACGTACTCCGGAGTTCTGGACTCACCTTGTTCAGATCAACAAACAGGGAAGCTTGTCTTTGCTCAATCAATGCGAACGACAGGAAGACCGGATTAAAGGAAACGTCCGACCCTCGAAGGTTAAAAAGCCAGGCGATATCGTCGAGGGTCGCAATAAAGTGCGCATCGGCATGACGCTGTTGCAGCGTTTCACGCAATTGAGCCAGCTTTTGTACCCGACCTACGCTCGCCCAAGGTGCAACATGTTCATACAACGGCTGAACAGGCAGTGAGGGACGATCCTCCCAAGCCAGATTTAACAGATCGATATCGGTACGCAAGTTCGCACCGCGCTCTTTCAGCCTGTTCTCCAGCGTGCGTGAAGGGGCCAGGGCAAGCACTGAGCCATCGACCGAGACGGTTTCCCCCTTGGGGGTTTGCTCGGCAAGCCACTCAAGCGGCCCCGGTTGACCGGGCATCAATTTAACCAACTCGATACCGCTGCCTGCGAGCTCTTTGGTTGCTTGCTCCCAATAGCGGCTATCGGCCCACAAACCTGCAAATGTCGGCGTCACGATCAATGTGCCGACTGACCCCTGAAAACCCGACAACCACTGCCGCCCTTGCCAATACGCAGGCAAGTACTCCGATAGATGAGGATCGGCGGAAGGCACCAGCAACGCGTGGACTCCATGCTCGCTCATGACTGACCGGACCCGTGCCAGACGCTGCACAACCGATCCCTGATTCAACAACTGAGTACTCATCCTCTCTCCTGCAGGTCAATGGTCATTGTTATGAAGCCCCGATCATGTATCAGCCACTAAGGTTGAGCAACTGCCCAAAACGGGGCGGCGACCTGAGTCGCAGCGTGGATAGCCCTGGCCAGAGCATCGACATCTTCATCTGACGTAAAGCGTCCGAAACTCAAGCGAATGGTGCGCGCGGCCTCATTGGCATCTAATCCCAAAGCGAGCAGTACATGGGACGGCGCATGACTGGCTGAATTGCACGCCGAGGTTGACGAATACGCCACGGCAGCCCCCAGCACAGTACTGTCAAAATTGCCTTCAACAAATGTGAGGCTCAGGGTGTGAGCAATACGATGAGTCTGACAACCGTTACACCTCAACCCTGCAATACCGGCCAATTGACTCAGTAAACGCTCGCGCAGCCGAGCGATATGAGCCAGCTCTTCACTGAACTGCTGGTCTGCCAGCGCAAACGCTTTCCCCATCCCGGCAATCTGATGAGTGGCCAACGTGCCTGAGCGCAGGCCAAATTCATGACCACCACCATGCATCTGCGCCTGTAGCCGGTCCTGCGCCCCGGGACCAACGTACAAAGCGCCAATCCCTTTTGGCCCGTAAATCTTGTGCCCTGAAAAGGACATCAAATCCACTGGCCAGCGGCTGAGGTCAATCGCTAGCTTTCCTGCACCTTGTGCAGCATCCACATGAAACAGAGCCCCATGCTCCCGAACCTGTTGCCCGATGGACTGAATATCATTGACTGTTCCCAGCTCGTTGTTCACCAGCATCAAGGAAACCAGCAGGGTATCTTCGCGTAACGCATCCCGGACCTGCTGGGCACTGATCAGCCCGTTGGAGTCAGGCTTCAGCCAGGTCACATCAAAACCTGACTGCTGCAAAAACAACGCTGTGTCCAATACTGCCTTGTGCTCGATTTGACTGGTAATTATGTGCCCACGCGTCAAGCCACTGCCCAATACCGCACCTTTGAGTGCCAAGTTGTTGGACTCTGTAGCCCCGGATGTCCAGACAATCTGTGATGCCTTGGCCCTGACCAGCCGGGCGACGTGTTCCCGCGCCTGCTCAACCACAGCTCGCGCCTGGCGGCCATATACATGGGAATCTGAAGCTGGATTCCCGAAGTTGCCATCAAAACCGAGGCATTCAACCATTACCTGAATGACCCGAGGATCGGCGGGCGTAGTCGCTGCGTAATCGAAATAAAGAGGTCGCTTATCCATTGTGAACATCCACTGATCGAGTTCCGGCATCAGGCATTGCTTGATAACAGAGGCTGAAGGCAAACAGGTTTGAGGGCCTTTACAAGTACCCGATCGAAGCCTGCGAAAAAAGAGACGCGTATTAGAAAAATCGTAGGAGGTTTCCCAAATTCAAATTTTGCACGGCAATGACCTTTATAAAGCGCCAGAACCCGCATCTTGCGCAAGTCTTATATGCAATAAGGATATATAAATATGGAATTAGGTTAGTTTACGGAATATGTAAAGCCTCTTATAAAGCTGTTTCCGGCTTACCTTTTGTGGGCAAAGCCCCCGATAGAAGGCGTTGTCGATGCAGCTTTTAACATTACCTCCCACACCCTCTCTGGCCACCTCAATCCGGGCCACTGCGCAGGTGTTCGAAGATCCGTCCTCAAAAGCCTTGCTGGTCCATTTGCAACATATTGCCCCAAGCGATGCCAGTGTTCTGATCATGGGTGAAACCGGTACAGGCAAAGAGCTTGTTGCACGGCACATACATCAACTCAGCACGCGCCACCAGCAACCGTTTATAGCGGTGAACTGCGGTGCATTTTCAGAATCCCTGGTTGAGGCCGAGTTATTTGGTCATGAAAAGGGAGCCTTCACAGGCGCTCTCAGTGCAAAGGCCGGCTGGTTTGAGGAAGCCAATGGCGGAACTCTATTTCTGGACGAAATTGGCGATTTGCCTCTGCCCATACAGGTGAAGTTACTGCGGGTACTGCAAGAACAAGAGGTGGTGCGCCTCGGCTCACGCAAGAGCACGCCCATCAACGTGCGCGTGCTCGCAGCCACCAACGTCAACCTGGAACACGCCATTGAAGCCGGGCATTTTCGCGAAGACCTCTACTACCGCTTAAACGTCGTCAGCCTCTGCCTGCGCCCCTTACGTGAGCGACCGGGCGACATCTTGCCGCTGGCACGCCACTTTCTGCACACGTATCGCCAACGCTTGGCCCACGGTCCGACCTCCCTAAGCGCGTGCGCAGAAAGCGCACTGACTGACCACCCATGGCCAGGCAATATCCGCGAATTGGAAAACGTTATGCATCACAGTCTGCTATTAAGCCGCCAGGCCACCATGACAGCGGACGACCTGCGCATGCCGCAACCACGCAGCAAGCGAAGATCACCCGCCTCCGCCGCCCCGCCTGATTCTGCCAAAGAGTTGTTGCAACGGGCCTTGCGCAAGTTGTTTGAAGAGCATAACGAAGCGCTGCACGAAACCGTCGAAGACGCCCTGCTACGCGCCGCCTATGACTTCTGCCATCACAATCAGGTGCACACGGCAAAACTGCTGGGGCTCAGCCGCAATGTCACCCGTACCCGCTTGATCAAGCTTGGAGCATTGACCGTCAACACCCGTCGCCTTGAAACCGCGAGCACGTTTTAAGTCATCAGCAGCCGCAATGGGCAGCGGCTTCAAAAGATGTCAGGTCGTGCCGTCCAGCAAGCACCGTTCAGCTTGCGGCTTACGCAGCCAAGGTTTTACGCGCAGACCCAATACTGGATTCCCTCCTGAACATGCAGAAACCCGACGAGGATCAGGCACACGGCCAATGCCTTAAACGCCACGGTTATTGAATGCCTGTTGCCTGAGCAGCACATAGCAAATCGTCGACATGCCTGTCGCCGCCCTGTCGGGTTATGGGTAAGATGTTGGCCTTCCCGCGCAACTGCGCTTTACGTCCCGCCGAATTAAGTCGATACCATGCCTTTTGAACTCAGCGTAGATTTGACCACCCTCGCCATTCTGGCAGCCGTGGCCTTTGTGGCCGGTTTCATCGATGCCATCGCCGGCGGTGGCGGCCTGCTCACCACGCCTGCATTGCTCACCGCAGGGTTGCCGCCGCATTTGGTCCTGGGCACCAATAAGCTCAGTTCGACCTTTGGTGCCGCCACGGCCAGTTTCACTTTTTACCGGCGCAAACTGTTTCACCCACGCGAGTGGAAACTGGCGATTTTCGGCACATTGGTCGGCGCACTGATCGGCGCCATCGTCGCCCATTACATGCCTGCCGAGTGGCTCAACAAAATGCTGCCGGTGATTGTCTTCGCTTGCGGCCTATACCTGCTGTTCGGCGGCACGCCCAAAACACCGATCGACAACGATGCACCAATCAAAAAGAAGTGGCAGTTGCCTCAGGGTTTCAGCCTAGGACTCTACGACGGTGTTGCGGGGCCAGGCACAGGGGCGTTCTGGACCGTCAGCAGCATGCTGCTTTATCCGATTGATCTTGTGAAAGCCAGCGGGGTAGCCCGCAGCATGAATTTCGTCAGCAATATTGCAGCCCTGTCGGTGTTTATCTTTTCAGGGCACGTGGACTGGATTATCGGCCTTAGCATGGGCCTTGCAGTGATGGTTGGCGCCTTCTTTGGCGCCCGCAGCGCAATCAGCGGCGGGGCCAAGTTCATTCGTCCGGTATTCATCACCGTGGTACTGGGGCTGACTGTACGTCTAGCCTGGCAGCACTGGTTCGGCCAAGCCTGAACGGCGCGCCACATACAGGTCGATGAGGTAGCGCGCGATTGAGCGCGAGGCCGGCAACGGCGGCAGTTGATGCACGTTGAACCACTGCGCATCTTCTATCTCATCGGCCTGCGGGACGATCTCTCCGCCTGCATACTCCGCGTGAAAACCCAGCATCATGGAGTGCGGGAACGGCCAACACTGGCTGCCCACATACTGGATGTTTTTGACCTCAAGTTGCACTTCTTCACGCACCTCGCGAATCAGGCACTCCTCCGCCGACTCCCCCGGCTCGGCAAACCCCGCCAAGGTGCTGTAGACACCGGGGACAAAGCGCGGTGAGCGTGCCAACAACACCTCATCACCCCGTGTAATCAGCACGATCATGCTAGGCGAAATGCGGGGATAACTGCGCAACTCACAGGGTGCGCAGTACATCGCGCGCTCCCCGGGCACTTGAGTCGTCGCCCGGCCGCAGCTCCCGCAGAACCGATGCTCGCGAGCCCACGTAGCAATCTGGGCCGCATAGCCCAATACCTTATAAAGCGTGTGATCGCCTTCCAGCATAAAGGCGCGCAACCCTTGCCAGCGACAGCCCTCCACCTCCACCGCACGTTCCAGCTCCAACACATACACCGGCTCGCCATCCAGATGACCGATCCCGTGTTCGGCCATCACCGGCAGCGGTTGTGAGCCAAGCCACTCACGCGAAAACAGCGGTCCATTATCGTTAACCAGAAAGCCTTCCGGACTGCGCGCCACGGCAAGGCCGCCCGGAAGGTTGCTGTCCAGTACTGCAGTGGTCCAACGCGGTGTCATACAAGGTCCTTGTCAGGGTTAAACGCTGACGCCGCGCAGGCGTCAGTCGAGGAATTGCGGCGCTTTCTTGGACATGTGCGCCGTCATGGCTACCCGCAAATCAGTGGATTGGAGCATGGCTGCGTTCCAGGTGGCGACGTATTCCAACCCGTCGTCCACCCGATGGTCACGCATGTAACCAATCATTTGCTTGGTCCCTCCGATCGCAATAGGCGACTTGCCAGCAATCTCACGCGCGATGCCCATCACCCCGGCAAGCAGCGCCTCGTGGTCGGGGTAAACACGATTAACAAGTCCGATGGCACGTGCTTCTTCGGCACTTACCATACGCCCGGTGTAGGCCATTTCGCGGAGCATGCCATCGCCGATGATGCGCGGCAAACGCTGGAGAGTACCCACGTCGGCGGCCATCCCCATGTCGATTTCCTTGATCGAAAACTGCGCGTCTTCGGCGGCATAGCGCATGTCGCACGCGGCAATCAGATCAATTGCACCGCCCAGGCAGTAACCTTGAACCGCCGCCAGTACAGGCTTGCGACAACGATCCACGGCATTGAAGGAGTCTTGCATCTGCAAAATTTTGCGACGCAGCAGACGCGCATTGCGCCCGACGTCCTTGCCCATTTCGTTGGCAACCGAAGCCAGCAACATGAGATCGATACCCGCCGAGAAATGCTTGCCGGCACCACTGATGACCACAGCCCGAATAGCATCGGTTTCGTCGATCCAGCGGAAAATGTCGATGATTTCGGTCCAGAACGCGGCATTCATCGCGTTGACCTTGTCCGGTCGATTGATCCGCACGTGAGCGATATTACCGTCTAACTCAACCTCAAACGCCTGGTACTTGGACATCACTTGAATCCTTTGTTAAGTGCCGTTGCCGGACAATAAGCCAAGGACTATAACAAGCCACAAACCTCGCTAGCAGGCCGCGATCCTGCCAAACGCCGGACAAAATGACATGCTCCACGTTACCTGTGTTGAAGAATGAACCGCTCTAGCGCCTGAGCCACACCGTCTTGCACGTTGGTGCCTGTGACGTGGTCGGCCTGCAGCCGGATGGATTCATCCGCTTGCCCCATGGCAATGGAAAGCCCGGCCCTTTCAAACATAGCGGGGTCATTGCCCCCGTCACCGATAGCCATGGTCCGCGACAACGGCACATTCAGCCGCTGCGCCAGTGCTTTCAGCGCTTCGCCCTTGTTCGCCTTGAGCGCAGTGATATCGAGATAGAACGCCTGAGAACGGCTGGCCAACGCCTTGCCTGTCAACTCGCGCTGCAGGCGATGCTCAAGATCAATCAGCAGTTGTACGTTGTGACTGGCAGCCACGATTTTGTCGACGCGGTGCACATGAGGTTCGAAGCTGTCGACCCACACAGGCCCATAGCCGAGCGCGCTCTTCTCGTGCGCCACCATCGGCCCGTTTGGGTCGCGCAAATACCATTCATCATCGGCGAACACCCAAAGATCAACCGGGTGCGCTGCCAAAACCTTCAAACTATGGCGCACTGCTTCCACTGGTAAGTGGTGAGATTCCAGGTAGCGTCCATTAGCATCCACCAACACCGCGCCATTGAAAGCAGCCGTGGGCAATTTAATATCGAGTTGTGCGATCTGGTCGAGCATCGCACGAGGCGGGCGTCCCGAGGCCAGCGTGAAATACACCCCGGTTTTCTGCAACTGCCTGACCGCCTTGACGGTTGCCTCGCTGAGGGTATGGTCCGGGCGCAGCAACGTTCCGTCCATGTCACACAGCACCAATTCAATTGAATCGTGTTTCACGTCACTCATCCTATGTTCAGCCACACCCGGCCATCACGGGCCAGCAGGTCTTTAGCTGCTTCAGGGCCATCTTCGCCAGCCCTGTAGGATTGGACTTCAGTGTGCTCACGCCAGGCGTCCAGAAAAGGCTGCACGCCTCGCCAGCCGTTTTCGATATTGTCAGCACGCTGGAACAGCGTCTGATCGCCTGTCAGACAGTCGTAAATCAACGTTTCGTAACCCGAGGAAGGCTGGATCTTGAAGAAATCCTTGTAGGCAAATCCCAACTCGATCTTGGCCATTTTCAGGCCCGGCCCCGGCCGCTTGGCCTGCAAGTCAAACCACATGCCTTCATTGGGCTGGATCTGAATCCGCAAATAGTTGGGCTGCATGCGCTCAACCTCAGTGTCACGGAACTGCGCATAGGGCGCAGGTTTGAAGCAGATGGCAATTTCCGTGTCCCGGGCACTCATCCGCTTGCCGGTACGCAGATAAAACGGCACGCCCACCCAGCGCCAGTTATCGATCATCACTTTGAGGGCGACGTAAGTTTCCGTCGTGCTGTCGGGCGCTACATTGTTTTCTTCGCGGTAACCCGGCACCGGCTTACCACCCGACTCACCTTGGGTGTACTGCCCGCGAACCGAGTTTTTGCGCGCGTCCTCAATTGACCACGGACGAATCGCACCGATCACCTTGGCTTTTTCGCCCCGCACCGCATCTGCGCCGAACGCTGCGGGTGGCTCCATGGCCACCATGGCTAATAGCTGAAACAGGTGATTGGGCAACATGTCGCGCAACGCACCCGTGTGTTCGTAAAAACTGCCACGTGTCTCGACCCCCACGGTTTCGGCCGCGGTAATCTGCACATGGTCAATGTAATGATTGTTCCAAAAGGCTTCGAACAGCCCATTGGAGAAACGGCTGACCAAAATATTCTGGACAGTCTCTTTGCCCAGGTAGTGGTCAATCCGATAGATCTGCTTCTCGCTCATCACCTGCAGCAGGCAAGCGTTCAACGCCTGAGCTGTTTCCAGATCCGAGCCAAAGGGTTTTTCAATCACGACCCGGCGAAATGCATCCGGGGCTTCCTTGAGTAACCCGCTGGCCCCCAGACGCTGCGCCACTTCGCTGAAGAAGCGCGGCGCAGTGGCCAGGTAAAACACCGCATTGCCCGTGCCGCTTGAAGCAATCTTCTGCTGCAGCGCTGCGTAAGTGCTGTCGTCGAGAAAATCGCCTTGCACGTAGCTGATGTTTTTTGCCAGCGAGGCCCATAACTCGGCATTCAAACCTTGGCCATCAGGATGATCGACTTTGCTGGAGGCTTCAGTACGGATGAAATCCTCAAGTTTTTTGGCAAAGCCTTGATCACTGATCGCATTGTGGTCTACGCCCACAATGCGCAGGCCATCGTCCAGCAAACCGTCACGACTCAAGTTGTACAGCGCAGGCATCAGCAAGCGCTTGACCAAGTCACCGTGCGCACCAAACAGAAACAGCGTGGTGGGCGGTGCTGGCTTGGCGTCGGGTTGGCTGGACAGGTCGGTCATTTTTTAGGGGTCTCCACATGACCACCGAAACCAAAGCGCATAGCCGACAACATCTTGTCGCCGTACAGGCTTTGTTGACGGGAACTGTAACGGGCAAACAAAGCGCTCGACAGCACAGGAACCGGCGTCGATTGCTCCATTGCCGCTTCAATGGTCCAGCGACCTTCACCACTGTCAGCAACGGCGCCCGAGAAACCGTCCAGCGGCGCGTCGGTTGCCAGCGCATCGGCTGTCAGGTCCAGCAACCAGGACGACACCACGCTGCCACGGCGCCAGACTTCAGCGATATCAGCCAGATTCAGGTCAAAGCGCTGATCTTCCGGCAAGTTTTCGGAAGCCTTCATTTTCATCACATTGAAGCCTTCGGCATAAGCCTGCATCAGGCCATACTCGATACCGTTGTGGACCATTTTCACGAAGTGCCCCGAACCGGCAGGGCCCGCATGGATGTAGCCACGTTCGGCACGGTCATCGTCAGAGACACGGTCCTTGGTCCGCGGGATATCCCCCATGCCCGGCGCCAACGTAGCGAACAGCGGGTCGAGGTGCTTAACCACCTCAGTGTCACCGCCGATCATCATGCAGTAACCGCGCTCCAGGCCCCATACACCGCCGGATGTGCCGACATCCACGTAACGGATGCCTTTGGCGGCCAGCGATGCGGCACGGCGGATGTCGTCTTTATAGAACGTGTTGCCACCGTCGATGATGATGTCATCGGCGTCAAGCAGTTGGCTCAGGGACTCGATGGTGTCTTCGGTGGGTGCACCGGAGGGCAGCATCACCCACACTGCACGTGGCTTGGACAGGCCGTCGACCAGCGCCTGCAGGTCGGCAACACCGGTTGCACCGTCCTTTTCCAGCGCGCTGACGAAATCGGTATTGCGGTCAAAAACCACGGTGGTATGCCCATTGAGCATCAGACGCCGTGCGATATTACCGCCCATACGGCCCAATCCAATAATTCCCAACTGCATGTACTGATGCTCCAAACACAAAATAAAAAAGGGTTACAACACTTTAGTGCAGCGATGCTTAAAGTGCCTCGCTGAGGATTAGTCCTAGCGCATGGCGCATAGTTTCGCACATGAGAGGTAACAGATTCCCTATTCAATACGTTCTGGCGACGGACGAAGGCACGCTGACAACAAAAAATATAAAAGTTCACTTCGCCAACAAAAGAAATCACAATTCACCCCGGCAGTGACCCACGACCCGCAGCGGGCCGTTCGGGTACGCGATCGAAGATGTCAAAAACGAGGTGAACCATGACCACAGTACTGTCCGCACGACCCGCGCAAACCCTCTATGTCACGATCCGTCGTGATGAGTTGCGTCAGCTCAAGGACGAACACGCACAGCTACTGCAACAGGTCGAGCAGTTACGCCAGCAACTGGCCCTCGGGCAATCGTCACTGTCCCTTGCGCACAAGACCGCGCATCTGAACTGATACCTGCCTGCCAGGGCGAGTGAATACTCGCCCTTTTCGCGACAAAGTTTTCACATCCCCTTGTTGATACTTGCCCCCTTGAATGCTGCTCAACTCTTGATGCAGCGCTGACGCGTTGGCCGCGCCTTGCTGTGCCAACCATCCAAGTGGTTATCAGCTGGAGCGCTGTATGGGGATGTTCAAACGCGGCACCACCTCGGTTAAAAGTTTCGACTGGGCAGGCCTGGGTTGGCTGTTTCTGTTCTTCTGGTACTTTTCCGGAATCACCCAACTGCTGATCCAGCTGACAGGCACCTCAGGGTTTTCGGGGTTCCGTCAGGCATTCGTCATGAGTGCAATCTGGCTGGCTCCGATGCTGCTCTTCCCTGCCCGCACCCGCTTGCTCGCCGCGATTATTGGGGTTGTGTTGTGGGCTTGTTCGTTAGCCAGTCTCGGCTATTTCTTCATCTATCAGCAGGAATTTTCCCAAAGCGTCATCTTCATCATGTTCGAATCGAACATCTCTGAAGCAGGCGAATACCTGACCCAATACTTTGCCTGGTGGATGCTGCTGGCCTTTGTGGCGCATACCGCTGTGGCCATCTTCCTGTGGACGCGTTTACGTCCGGTGTACCTGCCCCGCATTCAGGCATGGGCCGCTGCCGTCGGTATTTTGGTCGCCATCGTGGGTTACCCGCTGATCAAGCAAACACTCAAGCACGACACCCTGGCCGCGGCGATGGAAAGCTTTGAAAGTCGCGTTGAACCTGCGGTGCCATGGCAGATGGTCGTGGCGTATCGCCGTTACCTCGAGCAACTGGACAGCATGCAGGGCATGTTGGCCAGCGCCAGCAAAATTCCGCCGCTGACCCACCTCAAAGACAGCGAAGCCGGTAAGCCCGCGACCCTGGTGCTGGTGATTGGCGAGTCCACCAACCGCCAGCGCATGAGCCTGTATGGCTACAACCGTAAAACCACGCCCAATCTTGATGCACTGCGCGATCAGCTGTCGATTTTCGACAATGTCGTGACCCCGCGTCCGTACACCATCGAAGCCCTGCAGCAAGTGCTGACGTTTGCTGACGAAGAAAACCCGGACCTGTACCTGAGCACGCCGTCGCTGGTCAGTGTGATGAAGCAAGCTGGCTACAAAACGTTCTGGGTCACCAATCAGCAGACCATGACCAAACGTAACACCATGCTCACCACATTCTCCGAGCAGGCGGACGAGCAGGTCTACCTCAACAACAACCGCAATCAGAACGCCCGTCAGTACGATGGCGATGTGTTGGAGCCGTTTTCAAAAATCCTTGCCGACAGCGCGCCGCGCAAATTGATCGTGGTTCACTTGCTGGGCACGCACATGAGCTACCAGTACCGTTACCCGCCGACCTTTGACAAGTTCACAGACCGCACGGGCGTGCCTGCGGGCCTGACCGATGACCAGGTGCCGACTTACAACAGTTACGACAATGCGGTGCTGTACAACGACTTCGTAGTGTCGAGCCTGATCAAGGACTTCGCCAAGACCGACCCCAACGGCTTCCTGCTGTACCTGTCCGACCACGGCGAAGACGTGTTCGACTCGGTCGGCCACAGCACGCTTGGGCGTAACGAAGCCAAGCCGACGGCCCCGATGTACACCATTCCCTTCATGGCCTGGGCCAGCCCGAAATGGCGCGAAAACCACCCGTGGAATTTCACCCGTGACCTGAGTCGTCCGTACAGCAGCTCTCAGTTCATTCACACCTGGACCGACCTGGCCGGTCTGTCCGCCGATGAGTTGGACGATAAAAAGAGTCTGGTCAGCGACCAATTCGTCGCGCGCCCGCAACTGATCGGCGACCCGTACTCGCGCCCGCAAAAAGCTTTGATTGACTTCAGCCTCATCAAACCCAAACACCCGGCGCCCGGCGAAATCGCCAAGCAATAACCCGACAGCGAGGCGGCCATGCCGCCTCGCTGACGTTGCGTTCCGCAAAGACATACGTTGAGATAAGAAGCCTTCTCATTTGGACGATTTGCACCCTTATCGCTTTTTCACAGGGCTGCCCCTCAAATGAGCGAAACCCTTCAATCCAAATGTTTGTTCCAGAACAGCATGCGCCCGTAAGCCGGATCCAGTTGGCCGTCGCTAAAGCCAAACTTGCGGTAAGACCCCTGCGCCACCGGGTTGCCTTCAAGTACCTCCAGGGTGATTTTGCAGCAACCGCGTTCACGGGCGATGGCTTCAACTTTCCCCAGCATTTTCTGGCTCAACCCCAATCCCCGAAAGGTACTAACTACCGACACGTCGTGTACGTTGACCAGCGGTTTGCCCGCAAAAGTTGAAAAGCCTTCAAAACAGTTAATCAGCCCTGCCGCCTGGCCATCCACAAACGCCAGCACGCTGAACGCATGCGGGCGCTTGGCCAGCTCAGCAGGCAATGCTTGCAACACCGCGTCCGATAACGCTTCGCCGCCACCCATTGGATCCTGGGCGTAGTGGTCGAGCACCTCCCTGACGGCCTGCGCATGAACAGGATTCAAATAGTCCGCTTGCACCACTACGATGTCTGACATACCACCGGCTCCTCTATGAGACCGCTTAAGAAGACCGGGACATTAACGCGGCCAGCGTCAGGCCGACAAGCCTCGCGAGGAAGCGGCGCCTTGCACATCAATGGCCTGCATCAGGGCGTTGAGTTGCTCAAGGATGGCGGGCGCACTGTCATACAGCAGCACGTGCTTGAAGTGCACTGACTCTTTACGCGCTTCGGGGCAGTCCAACCCCGCCAGATTCGCCATGCGTTGGCTGATGAGTAACACATCAAACGCATGTTTCTCGGCATCCCTCAGCCCCAGCAGGGCTTCAATGCGGTCCAGTGGCGCAATGCGGTAATAGCCCAATCCGTTAAGCGCCCTCTCTATCTTCAGAGCCTCTGTTCGCTCTGTATCGGCGATCAAGATTCGTAATGATTTAGTTGGCATTTCAGTTGAACCATCAGCAAGTGTGTCGTTGGAATGTTCTACCGGCGCCACACAGCTCTGCGTCACGGCAACAGCAAGATAAGTACAGCCCGCAGCATTTCAAGGGACCGCTTGTCTTTTCAAGCGGGTCAATCCTCTTGCTCCAGATAAGTCGCCAAGACCTCATCAAGCCTTTCCATGCTGTCATGCAGAGCGTCTACATACTCGGTCAGCAAGGGCGCATGACTGGCAGTACACGCCGCTTCAAGGCGCTCACAGCATTCAATGACAACCCGCGCATCAATTAGCCGCGCACCGCCCTTGATCCCATGCGCAAGCGCCATCAACCCTTTGCGATCATCTGCCACAAACAACGCCAGCAGCCGGGCCATGTCCTGATGATTACTCCCGACCAGCGCCTCCAGCATTTTTTGCACGTGTACTCGATTGCCCTGAGTTGTTTCGAGCAGGTACCTCAGGTCTATTTCAGACTGAGCGGTGAGTGGATCGGCCTCTTTACTCATCGCGCGCGAGGCCAGACAGTCGCTTAAATCTTTGAGGCTGATGGGTTTGAACAAACAGTTATCCATCCCGACTTCCAGACAACGCCCCACCTCTTCGGGCTGGGCATTGGCCGTGAACCCCAGGATCAAGCAAGGGTTGATCCCCAATAGCCGTTCTTGATCGCGTATGGCACGCGTCAGCTCATAACCGTCCATAACTGGCATGTTGCAGTCAGTGATGACCACGTCAAACGACCCCGCACGCCACGTTTCAACCCCCTGCGCACCATTTTCTGCATCGATCACTTGATGGCCCAGATAGCGCATCTGTTGAGCCAGCAACATGCGGTTCGCCGGGTAATCGTCCACCACCAGAATGGTTAACGAATGGCGTTGTACCGTTTGCGGTGCGGGTTCAACGCTGGTTGCCATGGGTTCCAGGCGCGGGACCTGCAACTGCACTTCAACTTGGGTCCCCATGCCCACTGCACTTTGCAAACGCAACGTACCGCCCATCATTTCGCAGAGGGTTCGGCAAATAACCAAGCCCAAGCCTGAACCGCTGCGGGCGGATTGGGTGTTGTTGCTGGCCTGGACAAACGGACTGAACAAACGTGACTGATCGGCTTCAGAGATGCCCATGCCCGTATCGCTGACGCGCACGCATACGCTGAGTTCAGAAGGGTCACTGCCCTGGGTCACGCTCAAGACAAGTCTCACTTCACCGTTATCCGTGAACTTGATGGCATTGCTCAGCAGATTGGAAATAATCTGTTTGAAGCGCAGCGGGTCCATCCACACCTCGGTATCGGGCACCTCGCACACAATTTGACTGACCAGACTCAGGCGCTTTTGACGCGCCAACCCGTCAAACATACGCAACACAGACGCTATCAATGCCTGCACGTCCGCCCGCTCAGGACTCAAAGACAAGTGCCCGGACTCAATGCGCGCGATGTCCAGAATATCCCCAATCAGCGCCAGCAACTCTTGCGCCGAACTGGAAGCCACCTCAATAGCAAAACGGTCCAGCACACCCTGCTCGGCTTTTTTCATGGCCAGTTCGAGCATGCCGATCACGGCATTCATGGGCGTTCGAATCTCATGGCTCATGGTGGCCAAAAACGTGGTTTTCGCGCGATTCGCTTCATCGGCACTTTGTTTGGCGGCTTGCAGTTGCTCCAGCAAGTGCTGTCGTTTAACGACCGCGCGACGCAAATAGGCAATCCAGCACAGCGCCACCGCCAACAAAACAGCCGCAATCGCAAACCCTTGAAGAATCGCAGCACGGTTACGCAACCAATAACTGTCTGTTTCTGGCCCGGTGGTACGCCAGCGCTGCGTCAAGGTGGCCATTTCTTCAGGGCTGATACTCAACAGCGCCTTATCGAGAATGGAGCTCAATTCAGATGAATGGCGCGCCGTGGCGAAACCGATCTGCGCAGGCTGGGTGCCTACCGTACTGGTGATGTGCAATTGTTCGCTGAAATGGCGTGAAATCATGAAACGCGCGCTGATTAACGCATTCACCGCCGCATCGGCCTGACCTTGCGCCACCATGTTCATGGCTTCCCACGCATTTTGCGCCTCGACCACCTGAACCTTGGGGTAGTGATGCAAAACGAAATCGCGCAGTACATTGGCCCGTACCATGGCGACGCGCTGGCCGGCCATCTGGTCAAGGGTCGCCGGGCTGCCCGGCCCCACCCGCGTGACCAGTACAAACGGCGTTGTGAGATAAGGCCGCGTAAAGCGTAGCTGCCCTTCACGGACGGTGCTGGGTGTGAAGGCCCCCATCAGGTCGGCCTCGCCCGTGACCACCTGTTCGATCAATTCTTCAACCGACTTGCCGGTCACCGGTTCGAACACCAGCCCGGTTCGAGTGCTGATATTGCGTAATACATCGGCACTCACACCTTTGAAAGTGCCCTGCTCATCAATAAACGACAACGGCAGGTAGTGGTCGTTAATGGCCACTTTCAGTCGCGGGTGTTCATTCAACCAGCGCTGTTCATTGCTGCTCAGGTTCAATCGCCAATGGCCGCTCACCTGAGGCCCTTCGGAACTCCAGCGGCGCAGGATCGTCATGCGCTCGCTGGGCGGAATGGCGGACAGGGTCGCGTTAACAATGCGCAGCAGCCTGACGTTTTCGCGTTCCAGTGCAAACGAATAAGGCGTCACCTCGAGACGCGAGAAGTCCGCCAGTTGCACATTGTTCAGATAATTTCTGTTGATCAGGTAATTGGCCCCAATGAAATCGCCCAGGTAGACGTCTGCCTGCCCGAAGGCCACCGCGCCGATCGCGGTCAGGGTCGACGGGTACAGTTGCAGCGTGGCCTTGGGGTAGAACGCCTGGACTTTTTGCGGCTGCAAATAATGATCCAGCAGTGCCACCCGCAGTCCCGCCAGATCGGTGGGCAAATGACCTTTGCGCGCAGTTTGCGTCACCAGCGTGGGAGCGTCTTCGGCATACGCCTGGGTCAACTTGAGGGTGGAATCCTGGGCTTCAAAATCATTGGCACTGCCCAGAAGGTCAACTTCCCCCTGCTTGAGGGCTTGCACAGCCAGCGGTCTCGAGGGATAGCGCTTGACGTCAATAGCAATGTGCAACAACTCCGAGAGCAGCTCAGCGTAGTCAGCCGTAATGCCTTCAAGGTACTGCTCATCTTCGGTGAGCTCGAAAGGGACGTTGTCAGGGGCAGACACCCCCAACTTCAAGACAGCCTTTTGCTGTAACCAGCGCTTATCTGCAGCCTCCAGCACCACGTTGTAGTCTTCAACATTCGAACGCCCCAAAAGCTGCAACGTCTGGACTGAAACCTCTGCATGCGCCTGCGGCCATCCGAACATCAGCAGCAACACGCCCACCCGGGCCTGGAGGATGAACGTGTTCATTCAATCAGGTTATTACGTTTGGCAAACTCGGCCAGGTACACAACCGACTTCATGTTCAACTTTTCTTTCAGGCGTGACTTATAAGTACTGATGGTTTTACTACTGAGCGTCATGTTGTTGGCAATTTCAATGTTGCGCTGGCCTCGCGCAAGCTTGATCAAAATTTCTAACTCGCGGGGGGATAACAGCTGGATCAACTCTTTTTCAGACACGCCGCAGTCGCTGGTGCGCACCGAGCTATCACTCAAATCAGGAAAAAAAGTGTAGCCCCCCAAGACAACCTTCACCGCCTGCAGCACCTCGGACAGCCCCTTGGTTTTGGTGATAAAACCGGTCGCTCCGGCGCTCATGCAACGCTTTGAATAATGCAGCGCGGGCTGGGAAGTCAGTACCAGGATCCGGCTTTGTAGCCCTGAGAGGCGTATGCGTTTGATAACTTCAAGACCATCGAGCCCGGGCAGACTGAGGTCCAGAATGATCAGATCAATAGAATGTTCGCGGGCAAGCTGGACAGCATCAATTCCGCTGTCTGTTTCAGCCACCACGTGATAGCCATGGTTGCTCAACATTGCGCTGACGGCAGAACGGATCAACGGATGATCGTCAACAATCAAAATTTTAGTCATGCGTACCCCAGCCAGTGGTTTCAATGCCGGTGTACACCGAGCGAAAAATATCGTTTTGAATGGACACGATTCAATATCAACTCAAACAGACAATATTATTGAGACATAAACTGAGTATAGGAAAAATCCTACAAAGCGCTCGTACCCATCTCAACACTTGCTGGCTGCCCGGCTTTAACCTTCATCCAGCCAAGCTGCAAATAATGGCTAATTAAAAGCCTTGGAGAGGAAGGGCATTGGTGACTCTTGTTGTAAGAATTCCCTTAAGAAGTCATTCGTTATCCCGGATTTACTCTGTGGTACTCGGGCTCCAAAAGGCTTGAACCACCAACGTGGAGGTGGAGATGCGTGCGACCAATGCGTCCAGCTCGTCACCGTCCACTGACGTGGCGACCAGTGTGCATTCAATCTCGACATCCTCCTGACCAAACGCGTGTATATCCAGATCCCGCGCCGGGTAATTGCTGCGCTCAAGCTCGGCTTCCAGCAAGGCGAGTACGGCTTTTTGCTGATGACGGCGCGCTATGACATAGACCATGTAAGTGACTTCAGACGAAATAACGTCCAACGGCTGACGGTTAATGTTGTTCACAATCGGGCGCAACAAGGTGTTTGCCGCCAACACAAACAACGTGCCCAGAAGTGCCTCGAGAATCAGGTCGGCTCCTGCACAGGCGCCCACGGCGGCAGAAGCCCATAACGTGGCGGCCGTGTTAAGCCCGCGCACATTGCCTTCTTCACGCATGATGACGCCGGCGCCCAAAAAACCGATGCCGGACACCACATACGCCACCACCCGCACGGCGCCTTCGGCACCGCCTAGGCGGTTGGCCATGTCGACAAAAATGGCCGCCCCCACCGCCACCAGCACGTTGGTGCGCAAGCCTGCGGTGCGTTGGCGGTATTGACGCTCGAAACCGATCAATCCGCCCAACACAAACGCTGCGCTAAGGCTGAGCAGCGTGTCGACCAGTGAAACCAGGTTGATATTGTTGAGTGCTTGCATAGCTTTCATCCTTGACTCAATCGCTGGATATCATCGCCGCCTTACCAGGCGGCGATGGAAGAAGACTGACGTTACTGCCAGCCGAACTTGCGGATGTAAAACCCTTTCACCGCCTGGGTCAGCCCCATGTACGCCAGCAAAATCACAGGCAAGAACACGAAGTACAACGGTGGCAAAGCTTCAAGCTTAAAGTAGCTGGCCAATGGCCCCATTGGCAGGAAAATCCCGATGGCCATGATGACCCCCGTCATCACCAGCAACGGCGTGGCGGCGCGACTTTGCAGGAACGGAATCTTCGGCGTGCGGATCATGTGCACGATCAGGGTTTGAGTCAGCAGGCCAACCACGAACCAGCCCGACTGGAACAGCGTCTGATGCTCGGGGGTATTGGCCTGAAACACGTACCACATCAAGCAAAACGTCAGGATGTCGAAGATCGAGCTGATCGGTCCGAAGAACAGCATGAAACGTCCGACATCCGCCGGCTGCCAGCGCTGTGGTTTTTTCAACAGGTCGTCATCGACGTTATCGAACGGGATCGCAATCTGCGACACATCGTAGAGCAGGTTCTGTACCAGCAGGTGCATTGGCAGCATCGGCAGGAACGGGATAAAGGCGCTGGCCACCAATACCGAGAACACGTTGCCGAAGTTCGAGCTGGCGGTCATTTTGATGTACTTGAGCATGTTGGCGAAGGTGCGACGCCCTTCCAGCACGCCCTCCTCCAGCACCATCAGGCTCTTTTCCAGCAGGATGATGTCAGCGGCCTCCTTGGCAATGTCCACGGCACTGTCGACCGAGATCCCGATGTCGGCGGTGCGTAAGGCCGGGGCGTCATTGATCCCGTCGCCCATAAAACCGACCACATGGCCATTGGCTTTGAGCAAGCGCACGATGCGCTCCTTGTGTGTGGGCGTCAGCTTGGCGAACACATTGGTGGTTTCCACTGCAACCGCCAGTTCAGCATCGCTCATGCGCTCAATGTCATTGCCCAGCAACAAGCCCTGCTGGTCCAGCCCCACTTCCCGGCAGATTTTCGCCGTCACCAACTCGTTATCACCGGTCAGCACTTTGACCGCCACGCCGTGCTCAGCCAAGGCTTTAAGCGCAGGCGCCGTGCTCTCCTTGGGCGGATCAAGGAATGCCACGTAGCCAATCAGGGTCAGGTCCTGCTCATCCGCCAGGGTATAAGTGTCGCGCCCCGGCTCCATTGAGCGCGCCGCCACCCCCACCACCCGCAACCCTTCTTCATTGAACGCTGACGTGACGCGACGAATGCGCGCCAACAGTTCATCCGTCAGAGCTTCTTCCGAGTCGCCATGACGAACCTTCTTGCACACGGACAGGACTTCTTCGACAGCGCCTTTGCAAATCAGCACGTGCGGGCGGTCTTGCTCGGCCACCACCACCGACATGCGACGGCGGGTGAAGTCAAAAGGGATTTCGTCGACCTTGCTGTAGGCCGTGCCCACGTTCAACTCGCGGTGCACCTCAACATGCTCCAGCACTGCGACATCCAGCAGGTTTTTCAGGCCGGTCTGGTGATAGCTGTTGAGGTAGGCCATTTCCAGCACGTCGTCGGACTCTTGCCCCCACACATCCACATGACGGGCGAGGAAAATTTTGTCCTGGGTCAGGGTCCCGGTTTTATCGGTGCACAACACATCCATTGCACCAAAGTTCTGGATCGCGTCCAGCCGTTTGACGATGACCTTTTTACGCGACAGAAACACAGCGCCCTTGGCCAGCGTCGAGGTAACGATCATGGGCAGCATTTCGGGGGTCAAGCCCACGGCCACCGACAGTGCAAACAGCAGGGCCTCTGGCCAGTCGCCTTTGGTGAAACCGTTGATGAACAGCACCAGCGGCGCCATCACAAACATAAAGCGGATCAGTAACCAGCTGACTTTATTGACACCGGTCTGAAACGACGTCGGGCCACGGTCCGTGGCGCCGACCCGTTGGGCCAATGCACCAAAATAGGTGTTGTTGCCGGTGGTCAGCACCACGGCAGTTGCCGCACCGGACACCACGTTAGTGCCCATGTACACGATGTTTTCCAGTTCCAGCGGGTTGCGGGTGTCACGGTCTGCCTGGTGCGGGAATTTTTCCACAGGCATGGATTCGCCGGTCATGGCGGCCTGGCTGACAAACAGGTCCTTGGCGCTGAGCACGCGGCAATCTGCCGGAATCATGTCCCCGGCCGACAACACGATCAGGTCGCCCGGCACCAGTTGCTTGATCGGCAGCTCGATGCGTTGCGCACCCTTGATGTGCAACGACGCCCCATAAAACTTGCCAAACACCGGCGCCGCATCGGCACTGAAGTCGCGGCGCATCACTGTGGCTGTGTTACTGACCATGGCCTTGAGCGCATCTGCGGCCTTGTTGGATTTGGCTTCCTGCCAAAAGCGCAACACCGTGGACAACACCACCATCGTGCCAATCACCACAGCGGCCTGGACGTCATCGGTGGCCAGCGACACGGCCGCCAGCAGCGTCAGCAACAAGTTGAAGGGGTTTTTATAGCAGTGCCACAGGTGCACCCAACGGCTCAAGGGCTGTTCGTGCTCTACCTCGTTAAGCCCGTGTTGCTGGCGCAGTGCCTGGGCTTCGACCTCGCTCAGGCCATCGGTGTGAGTACCGAGACTGTCGATCAACTGCGCGCTGTCGCGGTGGGCGGCCGCCACCAGGGTTTGCGCCAGGGTGGGCGGCACTTCGCGGCTGACCGTGGTGTCTGTCACGCTGTCCAGCAATGCCAGGCGGCGAAAGTGCCGTGCAATGTGACGCGTGCGCAGAAAACCTGCGAAAAATTCTTTCAGGGTGAGTTTCATCGTGCTACTCCTGCGCCGCCTGCGCTCACCCTGATCGGGGCTTACGCAGGCGGCCTTAATCTCGAACCGTCATTCATGGTGTCAATACTCGTGTGCAGGTCGGATACCTGCGTTTAACGGGGCAATCGCCCCCGGCCCGGCAATGCAGGTCGATGATGGCGACGGCGGATTGGCATAAGGGTGTGGCCCATGGTGAGTCCTCTGACTTACAACGTCAGCGGTGTTCCACGGCAGGTGCAGACGAGCACAGGCGCTACGCCGCAAACGCGGGGCATGGGCCTGCTTCCTGAGGCAACCGGCCTGGCGAAAGGCGTTGGTCACACAGGTTTAAGTGTCGAAGAGAGGGCTTGCCGGATCAGGTCACAGGGGACCGGTTCTAGACGCCATTTCTCGCTGTTCAGCAAGAAACGGCAGGGGAATCTGCGCGTTAACTTGCCGAATGTTTGCCAGTCTTGAAGACCGGCCGACTACTGTCACTCGAACTGGTACCCACTGAGGAACTCCGCTATGGATGAAAACGCCGGCAGCTTACGCCTGACGCTTTAGAGAGTAAACCGCAGGCATACGTCCGTGCGGTAAATCGGAAAACCCTTCAGGAAGGGTTCAGATTCCAGTGAGGGTTCAAGTGCCCCCCCCCTGAACCCTCAACCGCAAAAGCCCCTTCAATGAGTGACACAGCCCGTTTGTTTAAAGGCTATACAGCCGCCAACAGCTGCTCGGCGTTGAGGTGACTTTGGGTATGGCGTTTAACGTGGGCATACAGCGACGCGGCTATTTCCTCGGAACGAATCGCTAGCACCGACAACAAGGTGTCGCTCAATCCATGGCTGGCCTGGCAAAAGCCCTGCATGTAAATCCCGGCTTTGCAGCGCTGGTCGGTGACAATGCGGTAATCGCGGTCCACCTCGAAGTCGCCCAGGTACTCGGCCAGCGGTGCCAACAAATGCCGGTGCAACTGGCGCTCATAGCCTGTGGCCAAAATCACCGCGTCGTACTGCTGCGCGCTGAGGTCAGCCGTGGCGGTGTTGCGCAGCGCCAGGGTGATGCCCTGCGCATCTGCAACGGCCCCTTCAATACTGGTCAGGCTACGAAACGCATGACGGGCAATACCCGACACTTTTTGACGGTAGAAAATCCCGTAAATACGCTCGATCAGGTCAATGTCGACCACCGAATAGTTGGTGCTCTGGTACTCGGTAATCAGGCGCTCACGTTCGGTGGTGTTCTGTTGATACACCAGGTCGGTAAACGCCGGAGAAAACACTTCGTTGACGAACGGGCTGTCATCGGCCGGTTTGAGGGCCGAGCCGCGCAGGATCAAATCCACCTGCGCCGACGGGAAGCAGTCATTCAAATCAATGAATGCTTCGGCGGCACTCTGGCCACCGCCAATGATCGCGATACGCATGGGCTTGCCGCTCACGCAAGGTTGCGCAGCCATGCGCTCCAGGTACTGCGAGTGATGGAAGACGCGGCTGTCACTGTTGAGTGCCTTGAATGCTTCAGGAATACGCGGTGTACCACCGGCACTGACCACCACCGAACGCGTCGTGCGCACGTGCTGCTGGCCTGACATATCGCGGGAAATCACGCGCAGCGCCTGTACCTGTTGCTGATGCAACACCGGCTCGATGGCCAACACGTCCTCGCCGTAGCGGCTTTGGGCCTCAAAGTGCGACGCCACCCAGCGCAGGTAGTCATTGAACTCCATGCGGCACGGGTAAAAGGTGCCGAGATTGATGAAATCAACCAGACGACCGTGGGCATTGAGGTAATTGACGAACGAATACGGGCTGGTCGGGTTGCGCAATGTGACCAGATCCTTGAGGAAGGAAATTTGCAGCTCACTCTGGGTGACCAGCGTATTGCCATGCCAGCGGTAGTCCGCCTGCTTGTCCAAAAACAGCACATCCAGCGGGCCTTGCACCTGCCCGCCTTCTTCCAGGGCGATGGCCAAGGCCAGATTGGAAGGCCCGAAACCAATGCCGATCAGATCATGAACGACGGCCGAAGCGATTGCCTGTGTCATTTCCAGTGTCCTCTGGATTACCCCTCAACAGGGGGGAGAAAAAGCCCATGACCCGATTGCGCTGTGGCAGCACGGCAGGTCGTCTGTTGAGTAGGAACGAGACTACAGAAATAAAATTTAGGCGTTGTCCCACTGCCGAATCCGAATCCGGCAATGCTTCATGGCGTTGACAATATGCTTTTCGACCACGCTGCGGGAGACACCGAGGCGCTCGGCAATTTCCGGATGTGACAAGCCTTCAAGCTTGCGCAGCAAGAAACTGTCGCGGCATACCGCAGGCAATTCATTCAGCGCACGCTGCACCATTTCCAGACGCTGGCCCTGCGCCAGGGTGGCGTGAGGGGATGGGCTGTAAAAGCGCTCGTCGGTGTCCAGCGCCTCAAGTGGCTCGATCTGGCGCAAGGTGTTGCGTCGATGCCCGTCGATCACCAGGTTGAGGGCCGTGCGGTACAAAAAGGCCCGCGGCTGCTCAATCGGCTCATCGCTGGAACGCTCCAGAACGCGTACATAGGCGTCATGCACCACATCTTCGGCGGCCTGCGCATTGCCCAGTCTGGCACTCAAAAAGCTGACCAGCTCGCGGTAGTAGTTTTCCAACGTAACTCCTGACCGCAACCGGTGCGGCAACTTTCCATGAGCGCTGAAACAAGGCCGAATCAGATGGCGGCATGATGATGGCACTTAAGGGGACGTAATTTATAGTAATTCTCATATAGATTTAAAGTCCGGCCGTTGAGACAAACAGGAAATATTCAGAAATAACCTGTTCTGCCCCGCCTTAAATTCGTTGTTCAGCTCTACGTCTACTCAACAGCTCCCCGTAACTGTCAGCTCGTGACAGCGTTAGCTGTAGGGCATTTCGGCTCGACGACCTGACGACGGGCCAAATCCCATTGGCCGGAACCCTGCATGAAACGCCCCCGACAGACCCGCCGCGCTGTACTGATCGCATTTTCTTCACTGCTGGTCGGTGCCTTTGTTGCCTGGCCCTTTCTGACACCCGGCCGCGAAACGTATGACACGGTGACGGTGACGCGCGGCAACATTGAAAACAGCGTCACGGCACTTGGCACGCTGCAACCACGTCAGTACGTGGATGTCGGCGCCCAGGCGTCCGGGCAAATCCGCAAGATCCACGTCGAGGTCGGCGCCGAGGTCACGCAAGGTCAGCCGCTGGTGGAGATTGATCCGTCGACACAAACCGCAAAGCTCGACGCCAGCCGCTTCGCCATTGAAAACCTCAAGGCTCAACTGCACGAGCAGCGCGCCCTGCATGATCTGGCGCGGCAGAAATTCCAGCGCCAGCAG
Organism: Pseudomonas sp. WS 5071; assembly: GCF_012985765.1. Classification (NCBI taxonomy): domain Bacteria; kingdom Pseudomonadati; phylum Pseudomonadota; class Gammaproteobacteria; order Pseudomonadales; family Pseudomonadaceae; genus Pseudomonas; species Pseudomonas sp. WS 5071. Next base: position 27,039 of record NZ_JAAQWY010000006.1, read on the forward strand.
CGCCTCGCCCAAGGCGGCGCCACGCGCGAAGAAGACATACAAAGTGCCCAGGCAGAGGTGCGCACTACTCAGGCGCGCATCGACATGTTCCAGGCGCAGATCCGTCAGGCCCAGGCCAGCTTGCGCAGTGACGAAGCCGAATTGGGCTATACGCGCATCTTTGCGCCCATGTCCGGCACTGTCGTGGCCATCGACGCCCGCGAAGGACAAACCCTCAATGCCCAGCAGCAAACGCCGCTGATCCTGCGGATCGCCAACTTGTCGCCCATGACGGTCTGGGCCGAAGTCTCGGAAGCCGACATCGGCCACGTCAAACCGGGTATGCAGGCCTATTTCACAACATTGAGCGGCGGCAACCGGCGCTGGACCAGCACTGTGCGGCAAATCCTGCCCGTGCCGCCCAAGCCCTTGAACGAGGCCAGCCAGGGCGGCGGCAGCCCTGCCAGTTCAGGCAAAAGCGGCAGCGCAAGGGTGGTGCTGTACACCGTGCTGCTCGATGTCGACAACACCGATCAAGCGCTGATGCCCGAAATGACGACCCAAGTGTTCTTTGTCGCCGATCAGGCCCGAGATGTCCTGCTGGCGCCCATCGTGGCCCTGCAAGGCAGCAACGACGGCGATCGCCAGACAGCCCAGGTGGTGGCCAAAAACGGTGACATCGAAGCCCGCCAGATCCGCACCGGTATCAGCGACCGCTTGCGGGTACAGATCCTTGAAGGGCTCAACGAGGGCGACCACCTGCTGATCGGCCCCACCCCCGGCGACGGAGGTTAAATGGCCACGCCCCTGATTGAACTGCATGCCATCCGCAAGGTGTACGGTGGTGTCGACACCCCGCAGGTGCAGGTGCTCAAAGGCGTCAGCCTGTCGATCCATGCGGGCGAATTCGTGGCCATTGTCGGCGCCTCGGGTTCCGGCAAATCGACACTGATGAACATCCTCGGCTGCCTCGATCGCCCGACCTCCGGGCGCTACCTGTTTGCGGGCCAAGACGTGGCCAGCCTGGACAGCGACGAACTGGCCTGGCTGCGCCGCGAAGCGTTCGGCTTTGTGTTTCAGGGCTATCACCTGATTCCCTCTGCCTCGGCCCAGGAAAACGTCGAAATGCCCGCCATTTATGCCGGCATGCCCGCCGCCGAACGCCATGCCCGCGCCGCTGCCCTGCTGACGCGCCTGGGCCTGGCCGAGCGCACTGGCAACCGGCCGCATCAACTGTCCGGCGGCCAGCAACAACGGGTGTCCATCGCCCGCGCCTTGATGAACGGCGGGCACATTATCCTGGCTGACGAACCCACCGGTGCCCTCGACAGCCACAGTGGCGCCGACGTCATGACGTTGCTCGATGAACTGGCCAGCCAGGGCCATGTGGTAATCCTGATTACCCACGACCGCGAAGTCGCGGCACGGGCCAAACGCATCATCGAGGTGCGCGATGGCGAGGTCATCAGCGACAGCGCCCACGGTGCACAACCGCTCACGGACACCCCCACCACCCTGCAGGCCATCGACCTGCGCCAGCGCCTCAATCAAGGCAGCGAAGCCCGTGGCGCCTGGAAAGGCGAGCTGCTGGATGCCGTCCACGCGGCCTGGCGGGTGATGTGGATTAATCGCTTTCGCACCGCCCTGACCTTGCTCGGTATCGTCATTGGCGTGGCGTCGGTGGTGGTGATGCTGGCCGTGGGTGAAGGCAGCAAGCGTCACGTCATGGCCGAAATGGGCGCGTTTGGCTCCAACATCATCTACCTGAGCGGCATGTCGCCGCGCCCACGGGCGCCGCTGGGGATTGTCACGCTCAATGACGTGGCCGCGCTGTCCACGCTGCCGCACGTGAAGATGATCATGCCGATCAACGGCGCCGAGATCGGTGTGCGCTATGGCAATGTCGATCACACGATGTACACGGGGGGCAACGGCATCGACTTCCCGGCCATTTTCAATTGGCCGGTGGTGCAAGGCAGTTTTTTCACCCAGGCCGACGAGGATGCCGCGGCCGCCGTGGCCGTGATCGGCAAGAAAGTGCGGGAAAAGGTACTCAAGGACGTGCCCGACCCGATCGGGCGCTACATCCTGCTGGAGAACGTACCGTTTCGCGTGGTGGGGATTCTGGCCGAAAAAGGCGCCAGCTCCGGGGATTCTGACAGTGACTCGCGCATCGTGGTGCCCTACTCCGCGGCCAGTGTGCGCCTGTTTGGCACCCACAACCCTGAGTACGTGGTGATCGCCGCGGCCGACGCGAGCAAGGTCAATCAGACCGAAAAAGCCATTGAGCAATTGATGCTCAAGTTGCACGGCGGCAATCGTGATTTCGAAATCACCAACAACGCGGCAATGATTCAGGCCGAAGCCAAAACCCGCAACACCCTGTCGTTGATGCTCGGCTCGATTGCTGCGATCTCGCTGCTGGTGGGCGGCATCGGGGTGATGAACATCATGCTGATGACGGTGCGTGAACGCACCCGTGAAATCGGCATTCGCATGGCCACCGGGGCGCGCCAACGCGACATCCTGCGCCAATTCCTCACCGAAGCCCTGATGCTCTCGGTGGTGGGCGGTGCGACCGGGGTCGGCCTGGCATTTATCGTCGGCGCCGTGTTGTCTCTGTGCGATGTCGCAGTCGCGTTCTCGTGGGTTGCCGTCCTCGGCGCCTTTGGCTGCGCACTGGTAACTGGCGTCATTTTCGGCTTTATGCCGGCCCGCAAAGCTGCCCGGCTCGACCCGGTCACGGCCCTGACCAGTGAATAAACAATTGATGAAGCCGTCCTTGAGTGTGTTGTCCTTGTGCCTGTTACTGGGCGCCTGCAGCCAGAATCCTGCAGGCGACGATAAGGCCGTGGTGCCACCGGCGACGTGGCAATCCGCAGCTGTCCGCGCCTCTCTAACCGTCAACCAACAGTGGTGGCAACAGTTTGGCAGCCCCGAATTGAATCGCTTGATTACCCGGGCCCAAGCGGACAGCTACGACCTCGCGGCCGCCGTCGCCCGCGTGCAGCAAGCCCACGCCAGCGCCGTGATTGCCGGTGCGCCGCTGCTGCCGGAGGTCAAATTCAGCGGCAGCGGCAACCGGGAGAAACTCCTGCGCGGCAAAGGCTACAGCCAGCTGGATGCCACCGATGACAATAAAGCCGTGGACTACTTTGATGCCAACCTGACCGCCAGCTATGAAGTGGATTTCTGGGGGGGCAAAGCCGCTGCCCGGGACAGTGCCGTACAGGCGCTTCGGGCCACCGAGTTCGATCGTGCAACCGTGGAACTGACGCTGCTCAGCAGCGTCGCCAATGGTTATGTGCAGACCCTGGCCCTGGAGGAACAACTGCGTATCGCCCGCCTCAACCTCGCTAACGCTCAACGGGTGCTCAAGGTGGTGCAAACGCGCCATGACGCAGGCTCGGCCACGGGGCTGGAACTCGCCCAGCAAAAGAGCCTGGTGGCCAGCCAACAACGGCAGGTGCCGCTTGTGCAACAACAAGCCCAAGAAGCACGCATTACCTTGGCGGTGTTGCTGGGCAAACCCGTGCAACAACTGCACCTGGGGGAGACGTCTTTCGCCCGCCTGCACTGGCCAACCCTCGGCAGCGGCGTGCCCAGCGACTTACTCAGCCGACGCCCGGACATAGCCAGCGCCGAAGCCAAACTGGCGGCGGCACACGCCGACATCACGGTCGCGCGTGCTGCCATGCTGCCCAGCCTGACCTTGAGCGCCAGCCTGGGCTCGGGCGCCGACCGCTTGAGTGACGTGCTGCGCAGCCCGTTTTATAACCTTGCGGCAGGGCTGGCCGCGCCGATCTTCAACAACGGCCGCCTGAGCGCCGAACGTGACAAAGCCAACGCCCGCCAGCAGGAACTGCTCTACACCTACCGCGCCAGCATCATCAGCGGGTTTGCCGATGTCGAAAAAGCCCTGAACAACGCTATCGGGCTGGACCGCCAACGCCAGTGGCAAGACGAAGAACTCAAGCAGGCGCAACAGGCGTTCGACATAGCCCAACACCGCTATGAAGCCGGGGCGGAAGTGTTGCTCACGGTGCTGGAAACCCAGCGCACGCTGTACCAGGCGCAAGACCTGCACGTGCAACTGCGCAGGGCGCGCTTGCAAGCCAGCATTGCCTTATACAAAGCACTCGGCGGGGGCTGGCACGCCAAGTAAGTTGTGCCGGCATTCACTTTTTTCTGAACGCTTAACTATGTATCCCCAAGGCGGGTTCATTGCGCCTTATTGTTTCGACACCCAGCGATGTGCGCGGTGTTGAAACACCTCAATCATGAGGTTGCACGGCGACCCATGATCCCGCTGACATTTATCCCCCACGCGCAGCGCACATACATTTCGTACAGCACCCAGTTAAATACTCAGCACATTGCGCGCACGAGGCATGACCATGAACGCCACCCCTGATAAAGACGTTGACTTAACTACCCTGCCAAACACGCTCACTTGCCAGCCATGGGAATTACTTATCCCGATTGAAGGAAGCGGTATTAACAGTGGTGTTTCAGCCGTTGAATTCAAAGGCAAACTCTATGCGTTCTATCTCAAATCAAACCCCGGGCAACCGACGACAATCGGTTATGCCACCTTGTCCAAAAACATTAAAAACAGACTCTTTGTAGAAAGCCTTGATGAACTCACTGCCAAGGACGTGGCTCACTTCAGACCCGCCGTTACGGTTTACGACGATCATTTATTTTGCTTTTTTACAGCCACCGACCAAACCCTGCGCTATCACGTATTTACGGGAACCGACTGGTCCGCTGTGGATACCGTGCCCCATACGTTAACGGCCGACGCACCCTCTGTCGCCACGCACGGCAACCGCTTGTATTTGGTGCTGCGCGGAACCGTGGGGAATGTGTTCTATCACAACGTGTTCGAAAACTTCAGTTGGGGCACGAACATCCCCAGCTATCACATCCTTTTCAACGACAGCCCGTCACTGTGCATGTATGAGGAAAACCCCCACGTGGCAATCAATGGCCTGGATGGACAACTGCATGTCTTTGTATTCACCGACAATCAATGGCGACCTGCTTTAAGGCTTTCTCAACGCAACCTATACGGCGCGCCCGCACTGCATGCGTGGGCAAAATTCATCGTTACTGCCACGCGCAGTAGCGTCACCCACCGTTTTTAAACCGAACTTATCCACCCTCCCGCAGCCAGGCCGCAGCTGTACAAAACAGCTGGCCCTTACGTGTCGCCTCCGTGCCTGACGACCTACGACCATGATTTATATTTACTTGGACAGCGGCCGTGCAATGACTTGGGTATTTCGCGGTTTAACCCTGATTAAAATCCCGGAGTGAACCGCCATTCCCGCTCCCTCTTCACGCGAACGGAAACTAACCGTTGCCGCCCCCCAACTTGCAGCCAAGCCAAAAAGACGCCCCATGAATCATTTATCCAATAACAATTCAGATGCGCCAATACACAATTCGGGTTGCCCAACCTGGGAATTGATCATGCCCATTGAAGGCACGGGTATTTCCAGCGGTGTGTCGGCCGTCGAGTTCAAAGGTAAGTTGTATGCGTTCTATACCCGCCATAAAACCCCTGACGCTGTGACGCTGGGTTATGTTGTGCTGAACAAAAACGCGGACAACGACTTAAGACTGGAAAGTATCAATGAGCTACCGGCCCCGCAAGTTGCGCATTTTCGACCGGCCGTGACGGTGTACGCGCAACACCTGTATTGTTTTTATACCGCGACCGATCAAACCATACGCTTGCTTAACTATTCAGGCGCTGAGTGGTCATCGACTGAGTCAGTGCCCAACGTATTAACGTCTGATGCGCCTTCTGTCGCAAGTAATGGCGCTAGTTTGTACCTCGCCTTGCGCGGCACACGGCAACACGCGTTTTACCACAAGGTTCTGGATCACACCGGCTGGCAACCGCATGTACTTGATCCTGATATAAACACCGCAGGAAGTCCTTCACTGTGCATTTACGAGAACGTGCCTTATGTGGGAATAAGAACCCCGGCCGAGCAACAACTTATATGCCGTTTATCCAGCTACTGGCACCCCATACACCTCTCCAAACAGCGCGGCACCTATGGCGCTCCGGCACTTGCTGCACACGATAAATGCTTTTTTTCCGCGGCTCGCCTGCGCGACAGCAACCAGTACACCATTGACAGGTTTCAACCCAAGCAGGGGATGGAGCACGTAGACAAAACTGCAGGCGCTTACTTGTCACCACCCTGCCTCACACAGTACTCGGGCGATCTTTATTTGATCGGTCAGCGGCCTTGCAATGATCTCGCCATTTTAAAATTCAACCCCGACTGATACCTGATGTACCCCTCATGCCGATTGGCTGCGAGGGGCTTATATCGCCAGGTGCCGGGCATACCAGGGACGACGTGGAACCTTGCGCTGCAACGTGTCCAGCACCTGTTCATCAGCGAAAGTAATACGTAACGCCAGCTTCATGGTCTCAGGGTCCATTTCCACCGTTTTGCCCTCTGCCAGCCCCGGCGTGGTGCTGCAACCATGGGTGATGGGCCCCAGCCAGGGATCGCCCACTTCCACCCAGCGGCCCGGCGCAAACCACGGCACACCGCTGACGTCCATGCAGGTCACTTCGCCTGGGTGAAAACGCTGGTGGGCGCGGTACCAGTCTTCAAGGCGGTCATCGATCCAGCCGTGAAAGCACCAGAACACCGGATTGACGTGGGAGGAAAACGGATCACCCAAAAAGTCATTCTCGGGGGCGTACCAACGCGCGGAAAAATCGGCCGGATCACGAGCATAGGGCACAGGCGCCCCATTGGACGGGTCGCGCGGCACAGAAGCCCAGCGCATGTGCAGCCAGTCGTGCAGCCCCAGCTCAACCTCCGAACCGAACTGGCCGAGGGTCAATCTCGACAGGTAACGCGGATCGCGATACCGCGACTCCCACACCTCAAAATTACTGTGGAAGGTCTCAGGCTGTTTGATGTCGCTCAACCATTGGGTATACAGCGCGTCGCCCTCCGCCAGCCAGGTCGGTGGCAAGGCGCTGCCGTCGTGGTTATCAAAGTAACGCGCAAACCCCGCGCGGTCGCGTTCCAGCTCCGGCTGGGGCAACGGGAGCGCGGACCACGAGGGCAAATGCTGCATCGAGCGCGCCGTGCGCAACATGTGTCGGTGCATGAAAAAGAAATCCACCCCCGAGCCATTGCGGTCCTTGCGTGGCCCCCGGGCGTCGCGCTCCTTGTTGCGCTGACCGGGCTGCCAGCCGATGCCGCGCAGGGCATTGCGCTTGGTCTCGGACAGGTCGTGCCAGGTGTCGCGTGAGGCATGCCAAAGCTGGTGAAAAAGCCGATGCTGCGGCGACACCAGCCATGCCAGCAGGGTCGGGTTCAGGCCGATACGCGCGCGGGCTTCAGGAAAGGTGCATTTGAGCGCGACAAAGTGGTTGTCCTGCTCGGGCAATGCCAGCGGGCGATCCAGACGCTGCACCCGGCCACTCAAAGTGCCACTGCCCGCATTGCCATACAGGCCCCACACTTCATCAAGGCTGAAACTCAATTCGTAATCGGGTAGCCCATGAGCAGCATCACTGCGGGTCAGGCGCCAGTGCATGCGCCGGGCTTGCGGCTCAACCAGATCGCCCAGGATGCGATAGCGCGGGGTCTGCTCGCTGTGCAACACCTGAGCCGTGTCCAGAAAACCCCGGACCCCTCGCCCCCGCGGCGCAATGTCCAGCCACACTTCGAGGTCGCCGGACGGCAACCCGTGCAGTCCGGCATCCTGGCCGCTGAACCGGATCGTCCATAGACCGCGCAACTGATCGGCCAGTTGCTGCCCGGCCGTGTCTGCCAGATCGACCGTTGCCTCGCCAGGGGTGATCGGTTCGTCCACCCGCGTCAACGCGCGATGTCCATAGAACGCTGCAGGCGCGGCAGCCCCGGTGATCGCTAAACCTGCGATGAACCCTCGTCGAGAAATCGTCATTGCCCTACCTGTCCCAGCCTGAATGCAGGCGTTATCCAAGCTAGAACGTGTGCGCATCGACGAAATTTAGGCCTCGGGCCCGGGTCACCCAGCAGGAACTCCCACGCCTGAACGAACTCAGTGATTCATGACCTGTGCTCAAGAGAGCTTTGCCTCAGGACGGGTGTTTCACCCCCACAAGGGCAGCGATACTCACCCTCATTCTTACGACCTCCAAGGAGTTATCCATGACAGTTCCAGCCTTCGGCCTCGGCACTTTTCGACTAAAAGGCCAAGTGGTGATCGACTCGGTTAAAAATGCCCTTGAGCTGGGTTACCGCGCTGTGGACACCGCGCAGATTTACGAGAATGAAGCCGATGTCGGCCAAGCCATTGCCGAGAGTGGCGTGGCACGGGATCAGCTGTACATCACCAGCAAGATTTGGGTCGATCATTTCAGCCGCGAAACATTGGTTCCGAGCCTGAAAGAAAGCCTGAAGAAACTGCGCACCGACCACCTCGACCTGACCCTGATCCACTGGCCTTCGCCGGCTAACGAAGTGCCTGTCAGCGAATTCATGGCCGCGCTGCTGGACGCCAAGCAACAGGGGCTGACCAAAGAAATCGGTGTGTCCAACTTCACCGTCGCGCTGATGAAAGAAGCGATTGACGCAGTCGGCGCCGAGCACATTGCGACCAACCAGGTCGAACTGCACCCGTACTTGCAAAACCGTAAGGTGGCTGAATTCGCCAAGAGCCAAGGTATTCACATAACGTCCTACATGACGCTGGCCTATGGCGACGTGTTGAAAGACCCGGTCATTCAACACATTGCAGAGCGGCACAACGCCACCCCGGCGCAAGTCACGCTGGCGTGGGCCATGCAACTGGGTTATTCGGTGATTCCGTCGTCTACCAAGCGCGCCAACCTTGAGAGCAACCTCAAGGCGTGCGAGCTGACACTGACCGAAGCCGACATGCAGCATATTGCAGCGTTAGACCGTGGCCATCGTCTGACCAGCCCAGAACGCCTGGCGCCTGAATGGGACTGAACCGAAGGGCAGCAGCCTCGTGCTGGCCAGTGCTGTCAGTGAACGCCGAACCGCTGCAACTGCATCTCCCGCAACCGGCTCAAGGTGCGGCGAAACGCAAATGACAGATAGCCCTGTGTGTACAGCTGCTCCATAGGTACGTGCGCCTCGATGCACACGGGCACTTTGCGGTCGTAACACTCATCGACCAGCGCAATAAAACGCCGCACGCTGTCGTCATACTTCGACAGCTGCGGCAGCTCCCGATCCCCCGCCTCGACTTTTACCGCGCCATCCTCAGTACCGCGTGCAATCTTGCCTTCGCGTTGTTCGGCACTCAGGCAGGGGACTGCGCTGAGCACAATGACCTTGAAACGGTCACACAACACCATGAATTCGGTGGCCGCCAACGGCTGTTCGCAGAGCGCGTGAAAGCTGCACCACAGCACGCTGTCACTGGCGCCCAGAACATCAAGCGAGCGATGCCCGAGCACAATCGGTTGATGGGTGCAAGCCCGCCCTTGCGTCAAGTGCTCGAACAAAGGCCCCATGACGCTGGGGTGCCCCACAGGCGTTACCCAATAACGCTGTTCGGCGATGCCCGGGTGCAGGCGATGATCCTGGGCTCCGTTCACCGAAACCACATCCATGTGCTTGAGAATCGCGGTAATCGCCGGCGTAAAGCGCTCACGGTTGAAACCGTGGCCGTACAACTGCTCGGGCGGCTGGTTGGAAGTGCACACCAACACCACGCCTTCATCGAACATCACCTGAAACAGACGGCCGAGAATGATCGCGTCACCGATGTCATTGACGAACAGTTCGTCAAAACACAGCACCCGCACCTCTTGAGCCAGGCCTTTCGCCAATGCAGTGAGCGGGTCTGCCGTCCCGATCAACTGAAACAAACGCTGGTGCACCCACTGCATGAAGTGATGAAAATGCTGGCGTCGAGCTGGTACGCGCAGGCTCTGGAAAAACTGATCCATCAACCACGTTTTGCCACGCCCGACCGGGCCCCACAAATACACCCCTTTGACGGGGTTCACGTCCCGATTCAGTTGCTCATGGCAGCGCTGCAAGGCCTGCACCGCGCACCACTGCGCGGGGTCGTGAACAAAACCGTGTTGTGCAACGGCCTGCTCCCAGGCGCTGAGGGGGGAATCCACGTGCATGCGATGGCTGGCTCCAGAATCTGACGGGCCAGTATGCCAGCAAGGCCTCGACGACGCGCCCTTTAAAATGGGCTCAACGTCACCACATTGTTACCCATGCGGTAACACAGCCTTTTGCCATCAGGGCTTTTTCAGAAGTTTGAACGGCGTAAACTTGGCGACATGTAATACACAACCTATGCACTTTCCAACCGGTACTTCGTACGGGCTTATTGAATAATCAACGGGCGCCGTAACTTCTTCCCGCCCCATGGCAAATGAAGTCAGTCAGTGTTACCCCTTGATTACTTTAGAGGCCACATAAATGAAACAGTTAATTGCTTTACTTATGGCTGGCATGGCGACTGTTGCCATGGCCAGTGAAACAACCCAACCATCGCAACCCGAAGTTGAACATTATTCCTACGGGTCGACATTGGACATTGCCAACGTCATCAGTTTGTCGACTATTCCAAAAGTGTGTGAAGTGGTACCCGCACAGATGACGTACGAAGACCACCAAGGTCAGCGTCACACCGTCGAATACCAAGTGATGGGCGACGGCTGCAGCACCCACTAAACCCGTGCGCTGCCCCCATGGTTGCACGCACGGATGCGACCCCAAGCCCCCTCTTCGGAGGGGGCTTTTTAGTGCGCGTGGGAAAAACCCCCCATTGTTACCAATCCGGAAAAACTGCTTGGCGATCTTTTGACTTTAATCAATACAAGGGGGCGGTATTCTATGTACATCCCTGGACGAAACAGTGAAACAGGGCACGGTACTTCGTGTTACGCCATACCGACTTAATGACGTAACAACTTCTCCCGCCTGCACGGCAATGGAAGTCAGTGATACGTGATTGTTTTAAGGTCTTAAATAAATGAAACGTTTGATCGCACTTGCTTTGATGGGTATTTCGACACTGGCCGCTGCTGAAGATATTCAAGTGGCACAGGCCCAACCGGTGGTTGAACAGTACACCTACGCTACCGATCTGGACGTTGCCAAAGTTATCAGCGTGACGCCCACTGCCGATGTATGCGAAGTGGTTCCGGCGCAAATGACCTACGAAGACCATCAGGGTCAGCGCCACATTCTTGAGTACCGCATCATGGGTAACGGCTGTTCGAACGGCTAAGACCGGCACAACAGGGGCAGGTTGCAAACCAAGCCTCCGGTATTCGGGGGCTTTTTAGTGCGTGTCAAGCGCACTGGGTTGGAGCCCGGCCCTGACGTGCAGGACCGGGCTTTAGAGGCAGTTCAGACGCTGAAGAATCAGTCTTTTTTCTCTTTGATGATTGTCCCATTGTGATCAAACGTCGTTTCGACCTCTACTTCGACACCGTCGATCTTCTTCACGCCTTCAGCTTTCCAGATACCCGTCGCCGGGTTTTCCAGTTCGATTTTCTTGATGGTGATGTAGCCATTTTTAGTCTTGAGGACTTCAATGGCTTCTTTGGAGAACGCCCAGTTTGCATCAGGCGCCGCCATCGCAGCGCCAGCGCTCAACAGAACAGCAGCAGTGATTGCAGCAGTAAGGGTTTTTTTCAACATTGTCTTAACTCCATTAATTGATGTTGCGTCTGTTACGTAGCTTGCCGCAGTAAACGTAGCAGAGAAAAAACCAGCCATGAGGGTGAAATGACATGCTTTTGACATGCCTCATGTTCTCGTTCGCTCTGGCACAGGGGTAGAATGCCCAAAACCAGGAAGAGCCAATGAGCGAAACACCCCTCACCGAAGCCCAATACGATGCCATCACCGAGGCCGCTGCCCAGTGGTGCATGCGTTTGCATGAGCCCGATTGCACAGATCAGGAACGTAAAGCTTTCACGGTGTGGCTGAACGCCGCCCCCCTGCACGCGTTTGAATACGAAGCGATGCAAGACATCTGGGAGGTCAGCGAACACTTGCCCAAGCCCGAGCCTGTTGGGTCGCAGGTGATTGCCTTGGTGCAACGTCCTCGCCAGCCCGCCTGGCAAAAACTGGCCATCGCAGCGGCTATCACCTTGCTGACCGTTCCGGTCGCGGCTTACAGCGGCTGGGAATTGGGCTGGGTGCCCAACGCCTACGAGCACGTGCAGGCGGATACCACTCTGCGCACGGTGACCCTGCCGGACGGCAGTGAAATTGAGCTCAACCTGGGCACTGAACTGACCTACGCCAACTACAAAGACCAGCGCCGGGTCACGTTGAGCAAAGGTGAAGCTTTTTTTAAGGTCAGTCATGACGCCACGCACCCGTTCGTGGTTCAGGCGGCCGAGGGCCGTGTACGCGTAACGGGCACTCAGTTCAACGTCTGGATGTATGAAGATCAGGTCAAAGTGACGTTGCTGGAAGGCTCGGTGCTGGTCACCAGCAATAAAAAACTCAGTGGCGACGGGCTGCGGCTGGAACCGGGCATGCAAGCCCGCTACAAGGCTGGCGACTATGCCGCACAAATCAGCCAGACCTACGCCAACTCGCCGGATCTGGCATGGCGCAACGGCAAGCTGGTGCTGGACAACCTGACCCTGGCCGATGCCCTGCCCCTGATCAACCGCTACCTGAGTACGCCACTCGTGCTGGCAGACAGGGCCACCGGCGCCCTGCGCGTGGGCGGCGTGTTCAACACGAAAGAAATCAACAGCCTCGTGACCTCCCTGCCGAAGGTGTTACCGGTCTACCTGACCCTGAGTCAGGACGGTAAACCGGTCCTCAACGCCCTGCCCCGCGGTTAACGGCTCTGCCGGATCTGAATCAGCTGGTAGTTCGGATCAGCCTTGATCTGCGCCTCGGTGAAGGGCAAGGTTTGCCAGTGTTTTTTCGAGAACGCTTGCGTCTGATCCGCAGCGTGTGGGGACGTCGGGTCGCTTGACAGCGAGAACGCCAGCAAGCCTTGAGCCTGCGGGCCGTTTTCGTCGAAGGTCACCGTTTGCAAATAGCTGGTGCCGCTGACCACCTCTTGCTTGCCACCCTCCCCCGGCACGCTCTGCATGGCGTTATAAACCCCCAAAGTCGCCGGGCCGCCGTGGATCGGGGTGCGCTGGTCACCCACGCTGACACCTTGAATCTGGCCCCACGTCATGTCCGCACTCAACCCTGCTTCAGCCACCTGCGCGGCCGAGGCCTTGAGCGCTTCGTGTACGGCTTGGCGCACGGCCGGTTGATCGATATTCAGCCCGCGCGGCGTATGCTGCGGATCGTGCGCACTGAAGGGCACCCGCCACACATCCGGCACCTCGAGCAGGCGCGCCATGAGGTGCTCGAAATGCAGCAGGCCGATGCCGCTGTCCAGGTTCGCGTGTTGATCCCATGCCTTGAGGCTCGCACACACTGCAACCTGCGGCGCCTGGTGCTCCGTCTGGCAGACGTGAAGCAGATCAGGCATCACCTGACCGGCCAGGTACACCCGGTTATCCATCACCATCCCTTGCAGATCGGAAACACCCAGCGTTCCGGGCTGACTCAGGCGCTGCAAGGCAAAACGCGCGCGCGGCCCCAAGGGCTGCCCGTCCTGACTGATCAGCGGGGAAAACCCGCTCAAAGGCGCCTGCGGGTTGGCCATCCACGCCGAATCGTTGGAATGCTGCACGTAATCATTGCGCCGCAACTGCGGCAGTTGGCTGGCCGGGTAGATCCCGGCTTGGGCCGCGTCGGGGTCATCGGTCCAGGCGCAGGCATGGCGGCTGCCATCGAGCAGGATCATCTCCAGCCCGACTGAAGGGTCACTGCACGCCGCCAATTTGGCCTGATCGACATACGGCACCACCGACAGGTTCATGTACAGCGCCTGCCCCTTGTCATCCACGGCAAGGGTGTTAACCCACGGGATTCCTTGAAGGGTATTTACCGAGGCTTGCAGGGCATCGAGGCTGTTCGCCTGATTGATCGCATACCACTGCTGCAACACACGATCGTTGTCGAGGTTGGCGTCGCGCAAGCTAAACGCCACGTGATCGTCCCAGTCCAGCTTGCCCGGCCATTGCACGACCGGCCCGAATACCGAGCTGTACATCACCTGTGAGTGCGGCTTGAGAGTGCCATCAGCCTGCTTGACCTCAACGCTGACGGTTTGCTCGTGCAACGGCAGAGACTTACCGTCCAGCAGGTAGCGCTTGGGGTCCTGCGGGTCGAGGGTCAGCCGGTACAGCGTGAAGTGTTTCGAGGTGTCGACGGTATGGGTCCAGGCCATGTGCTGGTTGAAACCAATATTGATCAACGGCAGGCCGGGCAAGGCGGCCCCCATCACATCGAGCTTGCCGGGGATGGTCAGCTGCATCTCATAAAAACGCATGCCGCCCACCCACGGAAAATGCGGGTTGGCCAGCAACAGAGCACGTCCGGTTTGTGAGCGCTCACTGCCGATGGCAACTGCGTTGCTGCCCCGTTCCAGGGCGAAACGCTGCATGCGCCGGTAGGCCTCGTTGAAGCCCTGCGTGTTGTCCACCAGTCGGGCGCTGGCCTGAGGTGGCGTCGCCCCCACCAATGCGTCGGCAAACTGACCCGCCCCGCCCTCGACCAGCAAACGACGGGTCATCTTGACCAAATCCTGTGCCGTGAGCGGACGCACCGAAGGGTTGTCACACAGCGCCGGCAATGCGTGGCGTTCGCTGAGCTGGCGGTTGTAACCGGCCACATAGCCCTCAATCAGCTCACGTACCTCTGGGGTTTGTGCCTGCCAGAACGCGTCTACGGCCTGCGGCGTATTCAGCCATTTGAAAAAAACGTCGCTGGACAGGTTGTCACGCTGCTCCGGGGTCAGCGCATCCGGACCAAAATATTTCGAGCGTTCACCGTTTACCGTGGTCACTTCATTGGCCAGCAAGCACAGGTTGTCGTGCGCGTAGGCGTACCCGATGCCGTAACCCAGACCGCGCTCGTCGGCGGCCTTGATATGTGGCACGCCGAACGTGGTGCGGCGAATGTCAGCACTCACGTCCCGGGCGGGCGGCTGAGCCAGGGCTGAAACACTCAGCCCCAGACACAGCCCTGCAAGGCATGTTTTGCTCAATGGCCTGGAAATAATCACGCGCACTCCTGCTCTGTCGTAAGAAAGGCCCCGCAGCGCTGACATTCACGCGCAGTGACCCGGCCTGTGCCTGCACTAAAGACGAAGCCGGTGAAAAAAAATTAATCAACCCGCGCAACCTTGTGGGGACGGGGGGTTCGCGCATAGGCATCGGTTTGACGACAAATTTTCTACATCCCAATGTTCATGATTTCGGCAGCTCATTCGTCTAGTCACTTAAGAGCATTTTTTTTATTTTCCGGATCAAGCTCTGAAAAAGGAGTTTTTTGCATGCACGACTCGCACATACCAGCGGACGGTCATCCACAACGCCAATCTGCTTTTCAGCCCGACAATGGGTTGCCGGAAGCACAGGTGCAACTGCACGGCAATGAACGTATTCGTCACTTACTGAAATTTTTCGGCCTGCGCACCAGCCTGGTGCGGCTCAAGGTGATCGACGCGCTGTTGACGGCCGCCGGCAATGACCGCCGACTGGGGGTGCGCGGCATGCACAGCCATTTGCAAGCGCTGGACATTCCGCTGTCGTTTCTGAGTGTGCGCGAGGTGCTCAAGCGCTTGTGCAGCGAGGGGGTGGTGGTGCTTAACAGTGACAAGAGCTACAGCCTGCATCCACAGGCTGAAGCGGTGCTGACGGGCAAAATCGAGGCTTAAAGCTTGGTCTTGCGGCGCATGACGCCATTGATGACCACGACCACCACGGCCACACCGATGGCAATGTACTGGAACATCTTCTCGGTGATCATGCCGGCGTTTTGCATGTACGAAAGACCAAACATGATCCCCAGCACGACCAGAGAGATCAGAATCGAGTATTTCAAGCGCTGCGAAGGAGTCATTACCTGTTCCTGAATGTAAGGCGGAAAACAAAGGCCGGAATTTAACAAATATGTGCGGCTCATGGAGATGAATTGAAACAATCCTGGTCTCATCTTACAGCCGGAGAAGCGTTTTCGCTTGAGCCGACGTTCACCATGAGGATTGATCCATGTTCCGTCGTACTGCCCGCCCGCTTGCACTCTTGCTCATACTGACCCTGAGCGGGTGCGTCTTCCATCCAGATCATGGAAGGCACCATGATCATCGGCATGACCAACGCTACGATCAGCGTTATGACCAACGATATGACCAGCGCTACGATCATCGCTATAACGAGGGTCGAGCGGATTATTACCGCCGCTGAGTCGTTTGCGGGTTAACGCCTGAAACCACTGGTGGGCCTGGCGCACAGGTCCACCAGCCAGTCGACAAACACCCGCACCCGCCGTGACAGTTGCCGGTGCGGCGGGTATAGCGCCGTCAGCGCCATTCTCGGCGGCGGGCAATCCGGTAACACTTCCTGCAGGCGCCCTTCGCGCACCAGGTGCGCCACGTGGTAGTGCGGCGCCTGCACCAGCCCATAGCCCGCCACACAGGCCACCAAATACCCTTCGGCGCTGTTGACCGCCACCTGTTTGGGCAAATTGATCAACTGCACCTCCCCGCCTTGCTGAAATTCCAGCCCGTAGCGCTTGCCTGACACCCCGCTGAAGTACTCCACCATCTGATGGCGACTCAAGTGCGCAAGGGTGCGCGGCACGCCATGGGCGTGTAAATAGTCAGGGCTGGCGCAGGTCACCTGGTCCATCTGCACCAGCGGCCTGGCCACCAGCGAATCGTCCAGCGTGAGGCCACCGCGAATCACGCAGTCCACCCCTTCGCGAATCAAATCCACCGGGCGGTCATTCAGGCCGATTTCCAGTTCGATCTGCGGGTAGCGCCCCGTGAACTCCGGCAACGCCGGAAATACCACCAACCGCCCGACCGCCGCGGGCATCTCGACCCGCAGTGTGCCTTTGGGCTGGCTGGTGCTGAACAGCCCTTCCGCCTCGTCAAGGTCAGCCAGCAGGCTGACGCAACGCTGATAGTAGGCCGCGCCATCCAGTGTCGGGCTGACCTGACGCGTGGTGCGGTGTAACAATTGCACGCCCAGGTGCGCTTCGAGTTGTTTGATCAGCACGGTCACTGAAGCGCGGGGCATTTGCAGGCTGTCAGCCGCCTTGGCAAAACCGCCCAGCTCGACGATGCGGGTAAACACCCGCATCGCATTGAATCGGTCCATATCCGCTCCCGTCGTGGCATGGATTATTCGGATTATCCGAATAGTGATAGCGTTTTTACCCGGTTTATCTTGCAGGTGTCGAGGTCAAGAATAGGCCACCCACTCAGGAGTACTTAACATGCACACCCGCTCACTCGGAAAGAATGGCCCCCAGATCAGCGCCATTGGCCTTGGCTGCATGGGCATGACTGACTTCTACACCACCGGCAGCGATACCCGGGAAGCCGTGGCCACCTTGCATCGTGCGCTGGAGTTGGGGGTCAATTTTCTGGACACCGCCGACATGTATGGCCCGCACACCAACGAAGCCCTGATCGGCCAAGCCATTCGTGGCAAACGTGACCAGGTGTTCCTGGCCAGTAAATTCGGCATCGTGCGCGACCCGGCCAACCCCAAGGGTCGGGCATTGTGCGGTCGCCCTGAGTACGTTCGGCAATCTATCGATGGCAGCCTGCAACGGTTAGGCGTCGACACCCTCGATCTGTATTACCAACACCGCATGGACCCCGAAGTGCCGATTGAAGAAACCGTCGGCGCCATGGCCGAGTTGGTCAAGGCCGGCAAGGTCCGTTATTTGGGCCTCAGTGAGGCCTCAGCGGCCACACTGGAACGCGCGCATAAGGTGCATCCCATCAGCGCCCTGCAAAGTGAATACTCACTGTGGAGCCGCGATCAGGAAGACAACGGCTGCCTTGCGGCTTGCCAGCGCCTGGGGATTACCTTTGTGCCCTACAGCCCCTTGGGACGCGGTTTTTTGACCGGCGCCCTGAAAAGCCCTGAAGACTTCGCCGCCGATGACTACCGACGCGCCAACCCGCGATTTCAGGCAGATAACTTTGCGAAAAACCTGCGACTGGTTGAACAGGTAACACAACTCGCCGCCGACAAAGGCGTCACCGCCGGGCAATTGGCGCTGGCCTGGGTCTTGGCGCAAGGCGATCACCTGATCCCGATTCCGGGCACCAAGCAACGTAAATACCTGGAAGAAAACATCGCAGCGCTTGAAATCACATTGAGCACTGACGAGCTGGACGCCCTGCAAACCATCTTCCCGTCAGAGGCCGTGGCCGGTTTGCGCTATGCCGAAGAAAACATGAAGCAGCTTAATCGTTGATTGCTGTTCACAGCTTCACGCTGGCGGGTAGCGTGAGGCTGTGACAGGTCACACGCGGGCGCTAAAAATCACGCTTGTAGAAGATGTCCAGCGAACTGGCAAAGCCGCTGGCAACTTCGACATACACCCGTTTGCTTAACTTGTAACGCAAGGCAATGGTGCTCGCCGGTTCAAACACCCCGACGCCATAACGCACACTCAAACGCTCATTGATCTTGCCACTGGCAACCACTGACGTGCTGTCGCCGCTGCCTTCGGTATCGAGTTCAAAGTCTTTGATGCCCAGATGATTGGCCAGGCCCGAAGTAATCCCCGAACTGCCCATCAAGCCCAAGCCCAGTGCGGCCTCCGCCAGCATGTTGTTGTCTTCGCCAGTGCCCGACAGCGGACGCCCCAGAATCAGGTAGGAAAGCGCCTGTTCCTGGCTCATGGCCGGTTCGGAGAAGATCTGCGTGGTTGGTTGTTCCGCGCTGCCCGTCAGGCGAATACCCGCAATCACGTCATCCGTCTGGCGAATCGCCTCGATGTCGAGATACGGCTGCGCAATTGGCCCGGCAAACAGCAAGCGCGCGCGGCGTATGGTCAGGCGCTGGCCGTAGGCTCGGTAGCGGCCGTTGTTCAGGCGCAATTCGCCGCGGGTGTCCAGGTTGTTGCCGATGTGCACCTGCCCCACCAGATCGGCGTTCAGACCGAAGCCCGAAAACGTCAACAGTTCTTGCCCGACGATGACGTCAATGTCCATGTCGACCACCATCGGTGCATCGGCCTCCGACGTTTGCTGGCCAACGATAACGGTGTCGTCAGACACCTTGACCGTTGACGGTGGCAGTTCGCGCACGGTGATTTCGCCCTTGGGCACGTTCACTTTGCCGGCGATCAGCAAGGTGTTGTCGGGGTTGAGCGAAATTCTCAGGTCCGGCGCCACGTCCAGTTTGGCATAGGGTTCCACGGTCACCGGCAGGTGGCTGCCCTTGACCAGCACGTTGACGGCCATGGTTTTGCCCCACGCCACATTCCCGCTGATGCTGCCCTGTCCCAATTGGCCGCTGGTCCAGCCGCCGTTGAGCTGAGCCGTTTCGCCAACAATGTTGGCGGTCAGTTGCAGGTTCTCGACGTTGGTCGGCAGTTGCGATCCGGAAATCTGCCCGCCACTCAGTGCTACCGTGCCGTTGATGTGCGGCGCCAGCAACCCGCCCGCGATCGTGCCCGTGCCGTTCAATTGGCCAGCGAGTGTTTCAACCATCGGTACAAACGGACGAAGCACCGACACATCCAGCCCGCTCAAGCGGAAATCGCCGGTGACCGGCTTGCTTTTGGGCAAGGGGTTGATGCGCGCATTGAGCATCAGTTGCCCGAGTTTGCCGCCGTTGAAATCAAAGCGGGTTTCAACCCGGCTCGGCGTCAGGTTGCTGGTCAAACGCAAGGCTTGGTACGGGAAGTCCAGCCACTGGCCTTTGTCCTTGATGCGCAACGTGCCACCACTGGCGTCTACCACCACTTGCCCCTTAGGCCCGCTGGCTGGCAGGTCGAGGGATACATCTGCAGTGAGCTGGCCTTGCCACTGGAAGTCGTTGGGAAACCACTTGGCCAGGCTGTCGAGCGGGAACTGTTTGAGGTGCAAACGCAGTTTTGGGTCCGGCATCAAGCGCTGCTCTTCACTGCACAGGCTGGCAGGCCCTGATATCCAGCACTGGGCGCCCATGTTGATACGACCATCGGCCAGGCGCTCCAGACGCGCCGGGTTTTGCAATGCCCAGTCCTGGCCGCCTGCCTTGACGTCCCCGCTGAGCAAACGTCCACGCCAATTGTCCTTGTCCAGGCCGCCATCCAGGGCCAAGGCGAGTTGCAGCATCGGCCCTTGCAGGGCGAGTTTCAGTTGCTGGCGTTTCAGGTCCCCGCTGCCGTTGGCGGTCAGCACACCCAGTTGGGTATCGCCGCTCTTAATCCCGCTGCCTTTGAGGTCAATCCGCCCGCGCTGATTGCGATCCAGTGCGGCATCCAGGGTCAGGTTTTGCAGGTGGTTGTCTGCGAACGCCAGTTGCTGGCCATTGAGTACCAGCTTGCCCTGTGGGGCCTTGAGGGTGCCGTCCACATCGACCCGGCCCTTGAGCTGACCGCGCAGGTCTGGCCACAGCTGCCCAAGACGCGGGAGGTTCAGGTCCAGTTGCGCCTTGAGTTGTTGCTGCAAACGGGCGGTGGCCTGGATGCGATTGTCCCCCAGGCGAATGTCCAGCGCACTGAGGTTCCAGTCCTCGCCCGCCCCCTGAGCCTTGGCCTGCAACACAGCCGGCAGGCCGCGCAGACGGCCCTTGAGGTCGAGGTTGGCATTCAGTTCCAGACGCTCATGCTTGAATGAACCCGTGCTGCGCAGTGGCCCCCCGAGATTGCCCGGCAGCTCGGCCACCCAATACGCAGGGTCGAGTGCGCTCAGATCAAGCGCGGTATCCCATGCCACGCCATCGGCAAACTGCACATTAACGTGGCCTTGGGCCTTGCCCTGACCGGCCACCAGTTCCAGTTGTGGCAGGTAGATTTTGCTTAGGTCACCGCTGCATGGGCTGGCCAGGCTGAACGCCCCGGCCGGGCCATCCAGGTTGGCCTTGAAATGACCCAGATAGTTGCCATCGGTGTAAGACACCTCGCCCTTAAAAGTGCGCAGGTCCACATCCGGCTTGTCGATGACGGGGTACAGGTTGTGCCAAGGAAATGCCAGCCAGTCGATCTTGGCGTCGGCCTTCACCCCTTCCTGCCAGTCGACTTGCCCCGACACTTTCACGCGCTGCTCGGGGTTCACCGTCAGGTCCAGGGCCGACACGTGGGCACCGTTCGCGTCTACCCGGCCTTTGAGCAACACGCTGACCGGCGCCTTTTCGGCAGGCAGGGTGGCGCTCCCGTCCACTGCATAACCGGCCTTGAGGTCGCCGTTGACGGTCAGTACAAGCTGGTTGACTTGCAACGTGTCCGGCAGCGCGGGGCTGGCCTTGAACGCGTCAGAAGTAATACTGACCTGCGCAGGCAAGTTCTCAGCGAGCGGTTGTAACTGACCCTTTAGCTGTGCGTTGAGATACCCGCTACTGTCGACGGTCAGGTTGAGGGAGGAGCGCAAATTGCCGTCTACCTTGAGCGCCAGCGCCCAGGGCGCTTGATCAGGCGCTGGCAGGTTGATGTTGCCTTGCAGGGTCAACGGCCAGTCGCCGTTGGGCTGCAACAGCCCTGACAACTCGACGTTCACGTCCTCACGGTCCACGTGCACCGAGTCGATCTGCAACCCGCTGGAAGTCCACCGGGCCGCCATCTGCAGGCCCTTGAGCTGCTCGATACCGTTGAACAGCACATTGCCGACTTTGATAACGCCCACTTCAATGGCCACCGGCAGCTTCAACTCAGGCAGGCTGATCGGGCCGCTGTTACTGTCTTCACTGGGGGGAAACTGCAGGCTGACACGGTCGGCCTGCAACTGATCGATGCACAAGGTCATGCGTGTCAGGCAGGACGGCGACCAGGCAAAGATTGGCCGGTCTACTTCAACCCGACTCGTGCCCTGCTCCCAGAGCACATGATCGGCGCTCCACTGCCCTCCCAATCGCCCGGCAAAGTTGTCGACTTGCAAACCTGGCACCATGCCCAACACCCAGCGACTGCCCGCTTGAGTCCCGAGCACCAGCCCCAGCGCCAACACCAGCATCAACACAAGGCCAAGCAACACCAGACCCGCTATTTTCACACCACGAATCACAGTTCTGGCCCCATGGAAAAGTGCAAACGAACGCCGCCGTCATCCTCCAGCGCGTGGGCCAGGTCGAGGCGGATCGGACCGACCGGCGAGACCCAGCGGATCCCCACCCCGACCCCAGTTTTCAGGCTGGGAAAATCAAGATTGTTGAACGCGTTACCTTTGTCGACAAAGGTTGCCCAGCGCCACTTATCTGCGAACTGATATTGGTATTCGACGCTGCCGGCAACCATATAGCGACCACCGATTCGGTCACCTTCTGAGTTTTTCGGTGACAGGCTCTGGTAGTCATACCCGCGCACGCTCTGGTCACCACCGGCGAAGAAACGCAGCGATGGCGGCACTGATTTGTAGCCGTTGGTGGCGCTGCCGCCGAACTGAACCCGGCCGAGGAAACGGTGTTTTTCCCACAGGGTTGTCAGGGCCTTGAATTGCGCGTTGCCGTGCAACAAGTTGGTGTCCGACATCAGCCCTTCCTTCGCCACCTGCGCATCCAGCGACACGCTGTATCCGTGGGTCGGGTCGATGCGGTTGTCGCTGCGCAACACGGCATAGCTGACGCCCGGCATCAACAGGGTGCTGAGCCCCGAGTCATCGCCCAACCGGTACTCTTCGTGCTGCCAGCGCAACGACACAATGCGTGTCCAACCGTTGTCCAGCTTGCTGTGCCACTCCGGGCCTACAGTCAGCAATTTACTTAACGTGTCGGTGTTAGCGATTTCTTCGTACTGATACCCGGCCGCAAAACGCAATTTGTCTGTCAGCGGTGGGTCGAGCGGAATGTCATACCAGGCGCCAACGTTTTGCTTGGGTTGTGAAATTTCGGACTCAAAACCGTAACTGTCCCCACGGGCATTGTCCCAATGACGCGTCCAGCTGGCCTTACCTCGCGGTCCGGTGTCGGTCGAGTAGCCCAGGCCCAAGGTCATGGTGCGTGGTTTGCGGGTATGCAGGTCAACGTCAACCGGGATGACCTGCCCCACCGCCGTACTGGGTGCGGCATCTACCCGCACCACTTCAAAATAGCCGCTCGATTGCAGGTTCTGGTTGAGTTGGTTGACCAGTTCTGAATCGTAGGGCGTGTCCGGCGTGAAAGGCACCATGCGCTGCAACAGCACTTCATCAAACGGGGTATCACCGGCAAAACTGACGCGGCCGAGCCGATAACGCGGCCCACTTTCGTAAACAAGGTTGATGTCCGCGTAGCCGCCCTTGGGGTCGACCAGCACCTCGTGGCGGGTAAATTTGCCGTCGAAAAAACCGTAGCGCAGCGCCCGGTTCTGAATCATTTGCTTGGCGCTTTCATAATTGCCCTGGTTAAGCACGGCCCCGGGTTTGAGGTCGTCGCTGGCGGGAATCTGAAAGGCCTTGAGCGAAGCGGCCGGGCCTTCGACGCGCACATTGACGTTGCGCAGATGCACCGGCTCGCCAGGATCAATGCTCAACACCAGACGCGGCGGATTGCCGGATTGGACTTCACTTTCAATGGTGGGGTTGTAGTACCCCAAGGCTTGCGATGCTTTAAGGGCCTGCTCTTGCGCGCCGCGCTTGAAGCGCAGCAAAGCCGCCTCGTCGCGATCGCCGAGGCTGCCTATGTAGCCTTCCACATTGGCCTTGAGGGCGTTATTGGCGGGCTTGACCCTGACCACCAGCTCGCTTTGCGCAAAGGCTGCAAAGCTGCTGAGCAGCAGGACCACACCGCTGGTAAATCTTCCTGGAAACGTCATAGGCGCGGATGCTAACACGGGCAAGGAGCGTCATAGAGCACACCTGAGGACTGAAGTTCGCCCTTAAGACGTTGCCGTATGTAACACCTGCGGATTGGCGTGAAAAAAAACGTGCTCGCGCACGGGCCCGACCGCAACTTCTCCAATTTCCACGTAACCCTGCTTTTTATAAAACGCCAGGTAACGCGGATTGCCCGTATCCAGCACCACCCCTTCGGAATGTTCGTCTTCAGCGCACCAGTTATGCACCGCTTCGAGCAACTGTTCACCATAATGCTGGCCCTGAAATTCAGGGTGAATACCCAGCAGCGGCAACATGTGCACGGCATCGCCCGGTACACAGGCCAGCACGGCCTGATGGTATTCCAAGTAACGCCGGGTACAACGCAAGCCGGTACTGAGCACCATGCGCAACTGCCATGCCCAACTTTCAGTGATGTCCAGACGCCGCATCGGCGGCGCGATCAGGGCCACCCCAACCAGCCGATCATTGACCAGCAGGCCCAGCCCGGGGCGGTCTTGCAAAAAATGCTGTTTGACCAATTCACGCACCGTCGCCCTGACCCGCTGTTCGTAACCCGGACGGTCTGCATCGAACAAAAAGCGGAAAGTCGGTTCATGCCGATAAGCCTGATACAGCAACGACCGCGCCTCGCGCGAGTAACCGCCATCGAGCAGCTGGATCTGGCCTGTAGCAATCGACGTTTGCGTCATGACGTTTTATCTCCCTGGCGGCGCTTGGATGGCGGCGCTTCTAGTGAGTACGAGCCCCGACCGCCACAACAGTTCCATCGTGGCGCATGCGAACTACGTTAGCAGTGCATTTGCCCTACTGCACGCTGGCCGCTGAGGCGTCAGTCCGCTAGCATCGCGGTTTTTGCTCAGGACTGCCCGCCCATGAAAATTGTGTCATTCAACATCAACGGCCTGCGCGCTCGGCCTCATCAGCTGGCAGCGCTGATCGAAAAGCATCAGCCGGACGTCATCGGCCTCCAAGAAACCAAAGTCAGCGACGAGCAATTCCCGTTTGCCGACATCGAAGCACTGGGCTATCACGTGTATTTTCATGGTCAAAAAGGCCATTACGGCGTCGCCCTGCTGTCGCGTCAGGCGCCGTTGAGCATTCACAAAGGCTTTGCCTCGGATGAAGAAGATGCCCAGCGACGGTTCATCTGGGGCGAATTCGCCGATGAACATGGCCAGCCAGTCACCATCATGAATGGCTATTTCCCACAAGGTGAAAGCCGCGATCACCCGACCAAGTTCCCTGCCAAACAACGCTTTTACAGCGATTTGCAGCAGTTGCTAGAAAGCCGGTTCAGCAACGAGCAACCGCTGGTGGTGATGGGCGACATCAACATCTCACCGCAGGATTGCGACATCGGTATCGGCGAGGTCAACGCCAAGCGCTGGCTGAAAACTGGCAAGTGCAGCTTCCTGCCGGAAGAGCGCGAGTGGATGGAACGCCTCAAGGGCTGGGGCCTGGTGGACAGCTTCCGTTACCTGCACCCGGACGTTACCGACCGCTTCAGCTGGTTCGACTACCGCAGCCGTGGCTTCGAAGACGAGCCCAAACGCGGCCTGCGCATCGATGTGATTCTGGCCTCCCAAGGGCTGGTGCCGCGCATCAAGGATGCGGGCGTCGACTACGACCTGCGCGCCATGGAAAAACCGTCTGACCACGCGCCGATCTGGCTGGAACTGAGCTGAACCCTCCCACCCGCTGCGCTGTCGGGTGTCATCGCGCTGCAACGTAGTTGTCTTAAATTACCGGCACTTTCATGGCCCCAGGAAGGTGCCGGAACATGCTGCGTTTCACGTCATTAATCATGCTCTGGGGGGTGACCGCCCTGGCCTGCGCCGCGCCTGATGCCGACCTGCGGATTCAAGGTTCCAACACCATTGGCGCCAACCTCGGCCCGGCGCTGGTCGCCGCCATGCTGGCCGAACACGGTTTACGCGATATTCATCGCGTGGCGGCGGCGCCCCCCAACGAACACACAGTCATGGGCACTGACGCCCAGGGCCGTGAGGTGCGTGTGGACGTGGCGGCCCATGGCTCCGGGACCGGATTCGCCGCACTCAAGGCCGGTCAAGCCGATATTGTGGCGTCCTCACGCCCGATCAAAGATCGCGAGCTGGTGGAACTGGAACGCCTGGGTGACCTGAAAAGCCAGGCGGCCGAACACGTGATTGCGATTGATGGCCTGGCAATCATCCTCCACCCGCACAATCCCCTCACTGCCTTGAGCACCGAACAACTGGCGCAGGTGTTCAGCGGCCAGATCAAAACGTGGGAAGCGTTAGGCGGCAGCGGTGGGGGTATTCATCTGTATGCGCGTGACGATCAGTCCGGCACATGGGAAACCTTCAAGGAGTTGGTGCTCACTCGCGGCGCTCACGTGTTAAGCCCGACCGCCCAGCGTTTCGAGTCCAGCGAACAATTGTCCGATGCCGTCAGCCAGGACCCGCAAGCCATCGGGTTTATCGGTTTACCCTACGTGCGCGCGGCCAAAGCAGTGGCCATCGTTGACGGCGAATCACAACCGATGTTGCCGCTGGACAGCCTGATCGCGAGCGAGGATTACCCGTTGTCACGTCGCTTGTTCTTTTACCTGCCGCCCGGCGCGAGCAATCCCTGGGCCAAAGCTCTGATTGCTTTTACCCAGAGTGCAAAAGGCCAGGCCGTGGTCGCGCATAACGGTTTTGTAGCTCAAAGCGTCGTGGCAGGCCACGTGGCTGCGGGACCGCACATGCCGCCCGATTACCGGAAACTGACGCAACAGGCTCAGCGGTTGTCCGTGAATTTTCGATTTGAAGAAGGCAGCGCCTCACTGGACAACAAGGCACGTCAGGATATGTTGCGTGTAGTGGACTATTTGCGTGCCCACGCCAAGCTCGACAAACAGGTGACGCTGGTGGGCTTTGGCGACGTGAAAGACGACCCCGAGCGTGCGCAGTTGCTGTCAAAGTTGCGGGCAATGGCCGTGCGCCGCGAGTTGCTGAAGAGCGGGGTCATCCTGCGCGAAATACGCGGTTACGGCGCGCAAATGCCGGTGGCAGCCAACACAGAAGATGAAGGCCGCCTGAAAAATCGCCGGGTGGAGGTGTGGGTGTACTGAATGTACGCCCCACCGCAGACGCGCAACGCCACTTCCCACATAACAGGTAAAGAATCTGACTCAACCTGATAGCTTGGCGTACTTGTCCAACTCAAACTTGCCCACAGCGGCGCGGTGCACTTCATCGGGTCCATCGGCCAGGCGCAGGGTGCGCTGCATCGCATACATGTAGGCCAGCGGAAAATCCCCTGAGACCCCGGCACCGCCATGCATCTGAATTGCCCGATCAATGACCCGCAGCGCCACATTCGGTGCGATCACTTTGATCTGCGCGATCTCGCTTTTCGCCACCTTGTTGCCCACGGTGTCCATCATGTACGCCGCTTTGAGGGTCAACAGGCGTGCCATGTCGATCTCCATCCGTGACTCGGCGATTTTGTCGATGTTGCCGCCCAAGCGTGCCAGCGGCTTGCCAAAAGCGGTGCGTTTCAGCGAGCGTTTGCACATCAATTCCAGTGCCCGCTCGGCCATGCCGATCGAGCGCATGCAGTGGTGAATCCGCCCCGGCCCCAGTCGGCCCTGGGCAATTTCAAAGCCCCGGCCTTCACCCAGCAATACGTTGTCATAAGGCACGCGCACGTTGTCGAACTGCACTTCAGCGTGCCCGTGGGGCGCATCGTCGTAACCGAAAACAGGCAACGGGCGCACAATCTGTACACCGGGCGTGTCGACGGGTACGAGAATCATCGAATGCTGCTGATGGCGCGGGTTCTGCGGGTTGCTCAAGCCCATGAAAATCATGATTTTGCAGCGCGGGTCACAGGCACCGGACGTCCACCATTTGCGGCCGTTGATGACCCATTCATCGCCATCACGTTCGGCGCGAGCCTGCATATTGGTCGCGTCCGACGACGCCACGTCCGGCTCGGTCATGGCAAACGCCGAACGGATTTCCCCGCGCAGCAACGGCTCGAGCCATTGTGCTTTCTGCGCCTCAGTGGCGTAACGCACCAACACTTCCATGTTGCCGGTGTCCGGCGCTGAGCAGTTGAACGGCTCAGGCCCGAGCATCGAGCGCCCCATGATTTCAGCCAGCGGTGCGTACTCAAGGTTGGTCAGCCCTGCGCCGCGTTCTGACTGGGGCAGAAACAAATTCCATAACCCTTCGGCTTTGGCCTTGAGCTTGAGGGTTTCCATGATGGCTGTTGGCTGCCAGCGATCACCTTGCGCCACCTGTTGATCAAAGATCGCTTCCGCCGGGTACACATGAGCGTCCATAAAGGCCGTGACCCGCTCACGCAGCGCCTGAACGTTGGGGGAATAAGCGAAATCCATGGGTGGCTACCTTCTACCGGGAATGTGGGAACGTGTTACCCGATGCTAGTCCAGCCGCCTATCATTTACCCTGTCTATTTGCAGCGTGTATTACCATTCATAAGCAATATATGATTCGCCGCCAACCTCCCTTCGATAACACGAGCTGCGTGCCATGAACCTGAACAAGGTCGATCTCAATCTGTTTGTCGTGTTCGATGCCATCTATACCGAAGCCAACCTGACACGCGCCGGGCAGATCATCGGCATCACTCAGCCAGCAGTGTCCAATGCGCTGGCCCGCCTGCGCGAAAGCTTCAACGACCCGCTGTTTGTACGTACCGCCCAAGGCATGGTGCCGACCCCGATGGCGCAAAACATCATCAGCCCGGTGCGCAGTGCACTGGCCTTGCTGCGCGTATCGGTACAAGAGAGCCGCACCTTCAACCCATTGCAGGCCAACAAAACCTTTCGCATCAGCATGACCGACCTGACAGAAGCCGTGGTCTTGCCGCCGTTGTTTCAGCGTTTGCGCAAGCAAGCTCCATCGGTGGTGGTTGAAAGTTTTTTGTCCCATCGTCGTGAGACCACCAGCGATCTGGCGGCAGGACGCCTGGATTTCGCCATTGATGCGCCGCTTAACACCGACCCGCAAGTGCGCCACGTCAAGCTGATGGAAGACCGCTACGTGTGCGCAATGCGCCCTGCCCATCCGTTGGCAGGCCAGCCGTCTGTTTCACTCGATGAGTATTTGGGGCTGACGCACATTCACATATCGACGCGCCGTAACGGCCTTGGCCAGGTTGACCTGGCACTGGGCAAAATGGGCCTGCAACGCAAGATCACCCTGCGCTCGCAGCATTACCTGATGGCCTCCAACGTGTTGCAACACACCGACATGGTGATGACTGTGCCCGAACGCTTTGCACGCCGTCATGCGCTGCATTTTGTAGCGCTGCCGCTCAACGAACTGCCAAGCGTGGAAACCCATTTGTATTGGCACGAAAGTACCGAGCAAGACCCGGCCAACCGCTGGATGCGTGAACTGTTGATCGAGCTGTGCGAACAACAAGTGGCGCAAGAAACTAAAAACCGGGCTCAGCCCCTGCTTGACGTAAACGTCAACCTGCCAGTAGCTTAATCCCACCCACCTTTCAGAGCCCACCCATGAGCAGCCCGACGTACAGTATTTCCGACCTTGCCCGCGAGCTGGACATCACTACCCGTGCGATCCGCTTTTATGAGGAGCAAGGGTTGCTTGCTCCTGAACGCCGAGGTCAGGAGCGGGTGTACTCCGCCCGCGACAAGGTCAGTCTGAAGCTGATTCTGCGCGGCAAGCGCATCGGCTTTTCATTGGCCGAGTGCCGCGAGTTGATTGAGCTGTATGACCCCAGCAGCGGCAATCAGAAACAACTGACCAGCATGCTGGCCAAAATCACAGAACGCCGCCAGCAATTGAAGCAACAACTGCTGGACATTCAGCAGATGCAACTGGAGCTGGACACCGCTGAAGAGCGCTGCACGCACGCACTGGAACAAACCATAAAAAGCCAGACAGCCTGACCCCTGCCGTCGCGGCAGGTACGCGACAGTAGCCACTTCCACTCACACCCGGTGACCCCATGACATTACCCGCCCATGTGCGCCTGATTGAAGTCGGCCCCCGCGACGGCCTGCAAAACGAAGCCCGACCTATCAGCGTGGCCGACAAGGTGCAGTTGGTTGACGCCCTGACCGATGCCGGCCTCGGTTACATCGAAGTGGGCAGTTTCGTTTCGCCCAAATGGGTGCCGCAAATGGCCGGCTCGGCCGAGGTCTTCGCCCACATCCAGCGCAAACCGGGCGTGGTGTACGGCGCGCTGACGCCCAATATGCGCGGCTTTGAAGACGCAGTGGCGGCCGGGGTCAAAGAAGTCGCGGTATTTGCCGCCGCGTCTGAAGCCTTCTCGCAACGCAACATCAACTGCTCGATCAGTGAAAGCCTGGCGCGTTTCGTGCCGCTGATCGACGCCGCACACCGTCACGGCATCACGGTGCGCGGCTATGTGTCCTGTGTGCTCGGTTGTCCCTACGAAGGGGACGTTGCGCCGCAACAGGTGGCGGCCGTGGCCAAGGAGCTCTATGCCATGGGCTGTTACGAGGTATCGCTTGGCGACACCATCGGCACCGGCACCCCCACCGCAACCCGCACGTTGATTGAAGCCGTGAGTGCCTCTGTGCCCCGCGAAAAACTGGCCGGCCATTTCCATGACACTTACGGCCAGGCGCTGGTCAATATTTACGCCAGCCTGCAGGAAGGCATTGCCGTGTTCGACAGCTCCATTGCGGGGTTGGGTGGCTGTCCTTACGCCAAGGGCGCCAGCGGCAATGTGGCCACCGAGGACGTGCTGTACCTGCTCAACGGCATGGGCATCGAAACCGGTATCGACATGGACAAACTGTTGCTCGCCGGTGAACACATCAGCCGGGTTGTGGGCCGGGTAACCGGTTCACGCGTTGCCCGCGCCCGACAGGGCTAAAAAGTGTGCCGCAGTGTTACCGGGCGGTAACCCACACGAGTAACAAGGAAACAAACCGACCCCACGCAAGGTCGGTTTTTTTATGCATTAAAAACCAAGTCATTGATTTATATGGATTTTTAAAAGTTGGCACGGCTTCTGCTATCTCTATGGCATAACAAGAATAAAAACCGCAGCAACATAATAAAAACAATACGAAACGACTCTGGCATAACAAAAACAACACGGCAGAGACGCAGCTAACTGATTTTTTTGGAGAAGGTTTACTTTTCCGAGGAGCCAAAAGCCACCTCGCAACCGGGCAGAGAACAATAAAACTACCTTCAGGTAGCACCCGTTCAGGTTGGATCACAGGTTTCAACGCCGGTGATAAAAGTGGATCAGCGCTCAAAAAAATACGTTTGCTCTTGATCCCGGATGGGGATCGCCAAAACAGCAGTGAAGGGCCACGGTTACAAAAACAACAACAGACCGCCCCTCAATAATAAAAAGAGCAGGCAACAACACATTAAAGGGGAGCTTCGGCTCCCCTTTGTGTTGCTCAGGATTTGTCTTGCGCCTGCTTCCCAAGCTCCTGAATGCTGACTTCACGCATTTTGAATTTCTGGATTTTGCCGGTCACGGTCATCGGGAACGTGTCGACAAACTTGAAGTAACGCGGGGTTTTGAAGTGCGCAATACGGTCCTTGCACCAAGTCTGCAACTCCAGTTCGTTAGCGCTGTGGCCGGGGTGAAATTTGATCCATGCGACGATTTCTTCACCGTACTTCTCATCTGGAATGCCCACAATCTGCACATCCGCCACCGCCGGGTGGGTGAAGAAAAATTCTTCCAGCTCACGCGGGTAAATGTTTTCGCCGCCGCGAATAATCATGTCTTTGTTACGCCCCACGATGCGCACATACCCCTGATCGTCCATTTGCGCCAGATCCCCAGTGTGCATCCAGCCTTCGCTGTCGATAGCGTCCCGCGTGGCGGGCGGGTTGTTCCAGTAGCCGAGCATCACGCTGTAGCCGCGTGTGCACAGCTCACCGATCTCACCTCGTGCAACGATCTGTCCTTGAGCGTCAATTAGCTTGTTCTCCAGGTGCGGTTGAGTGCGCCCGACAGTGGTCACGCGCAATTCCAGCTCGTCTGCAGGACCGGTCTGAATGGATACAGGGCTGGTTTCAGTCATGCCATAAGCAATTTGTACCTCGCTCATGTGCATGTCGCTAATGACGCGGCGCATCACTTCAATCGGGCAGGTGGCGCCCGCCATAATGCCTGTGCGCAAGCTCGACAGGTCAAAACCGGCACGCTGCGGGTGATCAAGCAGGGCAATAAACATGGTGGGCACCCCGTAAAGCCCGGTCGCACGTTCATGCGCGATGGCCTGCAGGGTCAGGCCGGGATCAAACGCTTCGCTGGGGTAAATCATCGTGGTGCCGTGGGTGATGCACCCCAGGTTGCCCATGACCATGCCAAAGCAGTGGTACAGCGGCACCGGGATCACCAGCCGGTCATTGGCCGTCAGCCCGAGGCTTTCGCCTACCATAAAACCGTTGTTGAGAATGTTTCGATGGCTGAGGGTCGCGCCCTTGGGAAAGCCCGTGGTGCCTGAGGTGTATTGAATATTCACTGGCTGCTCGGGCATCACCGTAGCCTTGCGCGCCTGCAATTGTTCAAGCTTGACACCTGCCCCCAGCGTGGCCAGTTGCGCCCAAGGCAAAAAGCCGGCAGCCGGGGCTGCGGCGAGGCTGATTACCCCCCGCAAATCCGGCAGGTTCGCACTGCATAGGTGGCCAGGCGAGTGTGCACTCAGCTCCGGTACCAACGCCTCAATCATTGCGTGGTAGTCCGAGGTTTTGAACGCCCCTGCGCACACCAGCCACTGACATGCCGATTGCTTGAGCACGTAGTCCAGTTCTGAAAGTCGATACGCCGGGTTGATGTTGACCAGAATCACGCCGATCTGGGCGCTGGCAAATTGGCAGATAAACCACTCAAGGCAATTGGGCGCCCATATCCCCAGCCGATCCCCGGCTTGCAGGCCCAGCGCCATGAAGCCACGGGCATGCAAGTCGACGGCACGGGACAATTGCGCCCAGCTCAGGCGCTGGTCTTGATGGCGCACAATCAGCGCCTCGCGCTCGGGGTAACACGTGGCCGTGCGATCGAACGCCTGGCCGATGGTCAATGCCAGCAGGGCTTTGTCCTGTGCCCCGCGGCTATAACTGGGAACGGATTGCGACGTCATGACAACTCCTCTTGTGATTGTTGTTGGGAGTATGGGAAAGCGCACGCACGCGCCCTCTTCATCAGAAGAATAGCAATCACTCTGGCTCAAGTTGACGTTAACGTAAAGGTCATTGACAGGCTCAGGTGCCAAGTTTACGTTTACGTAAAGCTTCTCCCGGGGCGACGCCGTCACCGCCTCTTACAAGAACAATGAACAAGGTGCCCCATGAGCTACCCGACTTTGAACTTCGCCCTGGGCGAAACCATCGACATGCTGCGCGAACAGGTCCAGTCATTCGTCGCCGCTGAACTGGCGCCCCGTGCAGCGCAAATCGACAAGGACAACCTGTTCCCGGCGGACATGTGGCGCAAGTTTGGCGACATGGGACTGCTCGGCATCACGGTCCCGGAAGAATACGGCGGCACCGGCCTCAGCTACTTGGCCCATGTGGTGGCGATGGAAGAAATCAGCCGTGGCTCGGCGTCGGTTGCGCTGTCCTACGGCGCACATTCAAACCTGTGCGTGAACCAGATCAACCGCAACGGCAGCCACGCTCAAAAACTTCGCTACCTGCCCAAACTGATCAGCGGTGAACACATCGGCGCGCTCGCCATGAGCGAACCCAACGCCGGTTCTGACGTGGTTTCGATGAAATTGCGCGCCGACAAGCACGGCGACCATTACGTGCTCAACGGCAGCAAAACCTGGATCACCAACGGCCCCGACGCCGACACTTACGTGATCTACGCCAAGACTGACATCGAAAAGAAGGCCCACGGCATCAGTGCCTTTATCGTCGAGCGCGACTGGAAAGGCTTCAGCCGCAGCAAACATTTTGACAAGTTGGGCATGCGCGGCTCCAACACCGGCGAGCTGTTTTTCGACAACGTCGAGGTGCCTGAAGAAAACCTGCTGGGCCCTCTGAACGCCGGGGTCAAGGTGTTGATGAGCGGCCTCGATTACGAGCGCGTCGTACTGTCGGGCGGGCCGACCGGCATCATGCAAGCGTGCATGGACTTGGTAGTGCCCTACATCCATGACCGCAAACAGTTCGGCCAAAGCATCGGCGAGTTTCAGCTGATCCAGGGCAAAGTGGCTGACATGTATACCCAGCTCAATGCCAGCCGTGCCTACCTGTATGCGGTTGCGGCCGCCTGCGAGCGTGGCGAAACCACCCGCAAGGACGCCGCCGGGGTGATTTTGTACAGCGCCGAGCGCGCTACGCAAATGGCGCTCGATGCCATCCAGATCCTCGGCGGTAATGGCTACATCAATGAATTCCCGGCCGGACGTCTGCTGCGCGACGCGAAGTTGTACGAAATCGGAGCGGGCACCAGCGAGATCCGCCGGATGCTGATTGGCCGCGAACTCTTTAACGAAACCCGCTAAGGAGTGGTCCATGTCTATCTTGCACAGCACCATCAATCCGCGTTCCCCGGAGTTTGCCGCCAATCGCGAGGCCATGCTCAAACAAGTGGACGCCCTGCACAGTTTGCTCGCCCATGTGCAACAGGGTGGCGGCGCCCGCGCTCAGGAGCGGCACACCGCCCGAGGCAAGCTGCTGCCGCGCGAGCGCATCGACCGGCTGCTCGACACAGGCTCGCCTTTCCTTGAACTGAGTCAGCTGGCGGCGTACGAGGTGTACGGCGAAGACGTCCCGGCAGCCGGCATTATCGCCGGGATCGGTCGGGTTGAAGGTGTGGAATGCATGATTGTGGCCAACGACGCTACGGTCAAAGGCGGTTCGTACTACCCGCTGACGGTCAAAAAGCACCTTCGGGCACAGACCATTGCCGAGCAAAACCGGCTGCCCTGCATTTACCTGGTGGATTCGGGCGGCGCCAACTTGCCGCGTCAGGATGAAGTGTTCCCGGACCGCGAGCACTTTGGGCGCATCTTCTTCAATCAGGCCAACATGAGCGCCGCGGGGATTCCGCAAATCGCCGTGGTCATGGGCTCGTGCACAGCGGGCGGCGCCTACGTGCCCGCGATGGCGGACGAAGCCATCATGGTGCGCCAGCAAGCCACCATTTTTCTCGCCGGGCCGCCGCTGGTCAAAGCGGCGACCGGAGAAGTGGTCAGTGCCGAGGACTTGGGCGGCGCCGATGTGCACTGCAAGATCTCCGGGGTGGCCGACCACTACGCCGAGAGCGACGAGCATGCACTGGCGCTGGCCCGGCGCAGCGTTGCCAACCTCAATTGGCGAAAGCTGGGTCAAGTGACCCGGCGGACGCCGGTGCCACCGCTGTATGCCAGCGACGAGCTGTACGGCATCGTCCCGGCCGAGGCCAAGCAGCCGTTTGATGTGAGAGACGTGATTGCCCGGCTGGTGGACGGCTCGGTATTCGATGAGTTCAAAGCACTGTTCGGGACCACGCTGGTGTGCGGGTTTGCCCATTTGCAGGGGTATCCGGTGGCGATTCTGGCCAACAACGGCATTTTATTTGCCGAGGCGGCGCAAAAAGGCGCGCATTTTATTGAGCTGGCCTGTCAGCGCGGGATCCCGTTGGTGTTCCTGCAAAACATCACCGGTTTTATGGTCGGGCAAAAATACGAAGCTGGCGGGATCGCCAAGCATGGCGCCAAGCTGGTTACCGCCGTGGCTTGCGCCAAGGTGCCGAAATTCACAGTGATCATCGGTGGCAGTTTTGGCGCGGGCAACTACGGGATGTGCGGACGGGCCTATGACCCGCGCTTTTTGTGGATGTGGCCCAACGCCCGCATCGGCGTGATGGGAGCGGAACAGGCCGCTGGCGTGCTGGTGCAGGTCAAACGCGAACAGGCGCAACGTACCGGCGATGCCTTTAGCCCTCAGGACGAAGCCGATATCAAGCAGCCGATCCTCGACCAGTACGAACATCAGGGCCACCCCTACTACTCCAGCGCCCGGCTGTGGGATGACGGCGTGATCGACCCGGCACAAACCCGTGACCTGCTGGCACTGGGGTTGTCGGCAGCCTTGAGCGCGCCCATCGACACGACGCGCTTTGGCGTGTTCCGCATGTAACCCGCTACCGGGGCAGGCCTCTGTCGGCGCGAGACCTTGAACCCGCCGCGCCGCTGCCTGCACCCCATGCGCACTCATCTACACGTACAGCCATCCAAGGACTGACGGACATGATCGATTTCAACACCCTTGAACTGCACACCGACCCCCGGGGTTTCGCCACCCTGTGGTTGAGTCGCGAAGCGAAAAACAATGCCTTCAATGCCGAGATGATCCGCGAGCTGATCCTCGCGCTGGACGCCGTGCAAAGCGATGCCAGCCTGCGGTTTCTCGTACTGCGCGGACGCGGCAAACATTTTAGCGCCGGGGCCGACCTGGCCTGGATGCAGCAGTCGGCCGAACTGGATTACAACACCAACCTCGACGACGCCCGGCATTTGGCCGAACTGATGTACAACCTGGCCAAGCTGAAAATGCCAACACTGGCCGTGGTGCAAGGCGCGGCCTACGGCGGCGCGCTGGGCCTGATAAGCGCCTGCGACATGGCCATCGGCACGGATGACGCGCAGTTCTGCCTGTCGGAAGTCCGCATTGGTATCGCGCCTGCGGTCATCAGTCCGTTTGTGGTGCAAGCCATTGGCGAACGCGCCGCGCGCCGCTATGCACTGACCGCCGAACGCTTCAGTGGCGAACGCGCCCGTGAGTTGGGGTTGCTATCCGAAAGCTACCCGGCGTGCGAACTCGATCAGCAGGTCGCTCGCTGGATCGACACGCTGCTGCTCAACAGTCCATTCGCGATGCGTGCCTGCAAAGACCTGCTACGCGAAGTCAGCCATGGCGCACCGACGCCAGCCATTCGCCGCTACTGTGAAAACGCTATTGCGCGCATTCGGGTCAGCCCCGAAGGCCAGGAAGGTCTGCGGGCGTTTCTGCAAAAGCGCGCGCCCAGTTGGCAGATCGACTCACCCCAACAGGAGCCGCGCCCATGAGTGCCTCGACCATTACAACCGTGTTGGTGGCCAACCGTGGCGAAATTGCCTGCCGTGTGATGCGCACTGCCAAGTCCCTCGGCCTGACCAGCGTTGCCGTGCACAGTGACACCGACCGCGACGCCCGCCACTGCCGCGAAGCCGACAGGTGCGTGAATTTGGGGGGCAGCAAAGCGGCCGACAGCTACCTGCAAATCGACAAAATCATTGCCGCGGCCAAGGCCAGCGGCGCGCAAGCGATTCATCCAGGTTATGGATTTTTGTCCGAAAA
Organism: Pseudomonas sp. WS 5071; assembly: GCF_012985765.1. Lineage (NCBI taxonomy): Bacteria > Pseudomonadati > Pseudomonadota > Gammaproteobacteria > Pseudomonadales > Pseudomonadaceae > Pseudomonas > Pseudomonas sp. WS 5071. Next base: position 64,151 of record NZ_JAAQWY010000006.1, read on the forward strand.
CGCCGGGTTCGCCCGAGCGGTTGAACAAGCCGGTCTGATCTTCCTTGGCCCCCCTGCCTCGGCCATTGACGCAATGGGCAGCAAGTCCGCCGCCAAAGCCTTGATGGAAGTGGCCGGAGTGCCTCTGGTGCCGGGTTATCACGGCGAAGCGCAAGATCTGAAAACCTTTCGCACAGCGGCTGAGAAAATCGGCTACCCGGTGTTGCTTAAAGCTACCGCCGGGGGTGGCGGAAAGGGCATGAAAGTGGTGGAAGATGAAAGCCAACTGCCCGAAGCACTGGCTTCGGCTCAGCGTGAAGCGCTGTCGTCGTTTGGCGACGCACGCATGCTGGTCGAAAAATACGTGCTCAAGCCCAGGCACGTCGAGATTCAGGTGTTTGCTGATCAGCACGGCCATTGCCTGTACCTCAACGAACGGGATTGCTCGATTCAGCGCCGTCACCAAAAAGTGGTCGAAGAAGCCCCCGCGCCAGGACTCAGTGCCGAACAGCGGCGCGCCATGGGCGAGTCGGCCGTGCGGGCTGCGCAGGCCATTGGCTACGTGGGCGCCGGTACTGTGGAGTTTTTGCTGGATGCACGCGGCGCGTTCTTCTTTATGGAGATGAACACCCGGCTGCAGGTGGAACATCCGGTCACGGAAGCCATCACCGGGCTTGATCTGGTGGCCTGGCAAATCCGCGTCGCACGCGGCGAAGCGCTGCCCATCACCCAGGCGCAGGTGCCACTGCGAGGGCATGCCATCGAAGTGCGCCTGTACGCCGAGGACCCGAGTCATGATTTCCTGCCCCAGACTGGCCGTCTGGCGCTGTATCGCGAATCGGCGCCGGGCCCGGGCCGGCGGGTAGACAGCGGGGTCTGCGAAGGCGATGAAGTCTCGCCGTTTTATGACCCGATGCTCGGCAAGTTGATCGCGTGGGGTGAAGACCGCGAACAGGCACGTTTGCGCTTGTTGGCGATGCTTGATGAGTTCGCTATAGGCGGCCTGAAAACCAACCTGAGTTTCTTGCGCCGAATCATCGCTCACCCTGCGTTCGCGGCGGCCGAACTGGACACGGGCTTTATCCCGCGCCATGAGGCGCAATTACTGCCAAAAGCTGAACCCTTGTCTGACGCGTTTTGGTCAGCGGCAGCCTCTGCATTCGTACAAACCCTGCCGCCCGATTTTCGCGAAGACGATGCGGGCTCCCCGTGGGCGCAGCGCAACGGGTTTCGCAACGGATTGCCCGCGCAAACACTGCTGGCCTTGAACTGTAAGGGTGAACACAACGTTGTTGCCCTGACCGCAGAACAGCCTAAGGTGCAGGACGATCTTCTGGTGATTGAGCAACACGGCGTACGCACTCGGCATATGGCCATTCGTCGCGCAGAGACGGTGTATGTGCAGTGGGACGGCGAACTGCAGGCCGTGAACGCTTGTGATACGTTGGCGTTGGCCTCGACCAGCGCCCGGCAGACGCAGGAAGGCGGATTGAGCGCGCCCATGAATGGCAGCATTGTGCGCGTGATGGTGGCCGTCGGGCAAAACGTGGCAGCGGGTGCACAACTGGTCGTGCTCGAAGCCATGAAGATGGAACACAGCCTGCGGGCGCCACGCGACGGGGTTGTCAAAGCCGTATTCGGCCAGGAAGGTGACATGGTTGGAGAAGGCGCGGTCCTGATCGAACTGGAATAACATTGCGCGCATGAAAAAGGCGGCTACCGGTTTCGGTCGCCGCCTTTTTAGTGGATGTCTGGAAGCTGCGCTTCAGAACTTGGTTGTGGCCTGCACCACTACGCCAAGAATGCGGCAGTCTTCATCAAACAGGATTTTGGGATAGGTCGGGTTAAGCGGCTTGAGGTAACGCTGGCCACTGTCTTCGATTAGCTGACGGAACATGGCGCTTTCAGAATCCGGGGTGCGTACAACCACCATTTTGCCGGGTTCGACCTCGATATCCGGGTCTACCAGAATCATCATGCCCTGAGAAATGCTGAGGCCCATCGGGGCAGTCATCGCATCCCCTGTGACCTGCAACCAAAAGGCATCGCCTTTGGCGTAGTGATCACTCATTTCAAATACCGTGGCGGCCGAGTACCCCTCCTGGGGCGTCTCATTGATCTCGCCTGCCTTGTCCCACTCCCGCACGGGATAGCGGAATGCTGAGGTGATGACGTACGTGTTTTCTTCAGGGTTGTGGTCGTCGTTACTGGCCTTGCGTTCACGCACGACCAACGCCACCTCAAGGTGCCCAAGCCCAAGGGCATGCAGCACTTTGTTCATGGTTTCGAGGTCGGGTTGACGACGTTTGTTAAGCCAATGACCAACGCCGCCCTGGGAAGCCCCAACGCGTTCGGCGAGTTTTTCTTGCGTGAGCTTGAGCTCGCGCAATTTCGTTCTGACTAAAGCGATCCATTTATCCATTCGCCGAACAATACGGATTGCCCGCCACGCAACAATACACATATTGTATTATTTATTTCTATAGATGAAATACTATCTGTACTAATCTGCAGCCTGCTGATTCGATTAACCCCAGAAACGCAGGCAAATCATGACTCCAATAACAAAAATACCGCTCAAGATTGAAGCTGATACAGAGCTTGAAGCCCTCAAAGACAGCGCCGCAACCCAGCGCGCGCTGGACTATTATTTGAAACCATCTGTAACTCAGCGCTGCAATGAGCAAAAAGTGTTCAATGTCAGCGACGATGTGAGCCAGGAAGAAGCCTTGGTACACGCGTCCGAGTTGCTACGATTTGCATTGACTTACTCCCAAAACGGCGCGGGGAATGTACAAGGCCCTCAACTGGACCTTATCAGGGGCATGGCGCACTTTGTGGAAATGGCCAAAGACCTGATCGACAAGACTGTCGACAAGCAAAAAGTACCCGCTCACTGAGCGCACGACCGGGTTGATTTGCGACAGGCTGCGCCCGAAGGTGCAGCCTGGGGTGATGTGTTACATCAAGCGTTGAGCCGTTCGTGGGCAAGGCTGTCGGCAATCAGCGTGGTATTGCGATCTTCAGCCTTCGCTCGCTCAAAAATCTGACGTAGTGTTTCCCCAATGCCTTCAACGTGCTGACGCACCTGCTCAGGCGTCCCGCCGTTGTACTCGTAAGACACGTCGATAATGCCCCCAGCATTGATTGCGTAATCAGGTGCATGCAGGCAGCCCCGGCGCCACAGCATGTCGCCGTGTTCGGGACGGGCCAGCTGGTTATTGGCTGCTCCGGCAATTACCGGGGCGCGCAGCAATTGCAGGGTCTCGTCGTTGATCACCGCGCCCATGGCGCAGGGCGAGAACACATCGACATCAAGTCCGTAGATGTCCTGTGCACTGACCGCGTGGGCCCCCAGCTCTTCCACGGCGCGGCGAACGTTGGCCTCCTGAATATCGTGCACCCATAACTCGGCACCGGCTGCCTTGAGCTGTTGGGCCAGATTGAACCCGACTTGCCCGAGGCCTTGAATCGCAACGCGCAGGCCACTGAGGTCGGATCGCCCCAGACGCTGGCGCACCGCCTCGCAAAGGCCGATGTACACACCCAGCGCCGTGGCAGGCGACGGATCACCGCTGCGCGTGCCGCCGCCCAATTGTTCGCGCGTACCGGCTCCCACCACGTGGCGGGTGCGTTGGCCCATTTGCGCCATTTCAGTTACACCGGTGCCCGAGTCTGCGGCGGTGATATAGCGACCGCCCAGGCTTTCGACAAAGTCGCCCATGGCCTCAAACAACGCCTCGGTCTTGTCCTTGCGTGGATCGCCTATGATCACGGCCTTGCCGCCACCCAAGGGCAAGCCGGCCAGTGCCGATTTGTACGTCATGCCCCGCGACAGGCGCAGCACGTCATTCAGCGCCTGTTGCTCATCGCCGTAGGGCCACATCCGGCAACCGCCCAAAGCCGGGCCCAGACGCGTATTGTGCACCGCGATAATGGCTTTGAGGCCACTGGCCTTGTCATTGCAGAACATGACCTGTTCGTGTTGATCAAACTCGGGATGAGCAAATATCGGCATTTCATTTCTCTCTTGTTGTTAGCGCGCAGGGCGTCAGACCAGAAGGTCAGTTTTCGACCCGCTGAGGGGTTGCGAAGTCAGTCTCAAGAGAGTGAAGGGTTGCAGGAGGATTTTTCTTTCTAATTTTTAGGAAATGCAGTGCTACGCTGCATGAATCATTCAACAAAAATAAGAAATCCGAAAAAGTCATGCCGATTAAATTAAGCCCCATCGACCGTAAGATTCTGCGCCTGCTGCAACATGATGCCGACCTGTCTGCCGCCGAGGTCGCCGAACGCGTCGAACTATCCCAATCTCCCTGCTGGCGAAGGATTCATCGCTTGCAGGAAGAAGGCTTGATAGAGCGCAAAGTCGCCCTGCTCAGCCCGAAGAAACTGGGGCTCAACGTCGTGGTATTCGTCAATGTGCGGTTATCGGGGCACGGGCGCCGTCACCTGACCGAATTCGAAGAAGCCATCACCCATTACCCGGAAGTCATCGAGTGCTACACCATGGCGGGAGATATGGATTACCTGCTGAAGGTGGTCACGCACGACATTGACAGTTACGAGCGGTTTTTGCGCGACCATCTCTTGCAGAAACCGCACGTGCAGGAAGCTCACTCCAATATCGCCATGAGCGAAGTCAAACGCACTACTGAGTTGTTGCTCGATTAGCGGGCTAGAGCCTTGGGCGGGGAAAAGAGAGCAGAATTCAGAAAAACGCAGAAAAAAAACACTTGCTTTGCAAATGATAATGATTACTATTGCATGCAGCTGGTCGCGAGATCAGCCGATCATTCAAGGGACCTTAGGTCGGTGCTTTGAATAATCTCCTCATCAGGCTAATCACGGTTATTTGACCCGGCTTATGGCCGGGTCTTTTTTTTGTGGCCAGTTATCTGGCTCAGCTTGCTTCAGGCTAATGAAGTCGGGTGTGCGACCGGTTTTTTTTCGGTGGTCGCTACGATGCCGGCGATGATAGCAAAAGAACATCGACCGAAGAAAGCCTGAAGCCTATGACTATAGGGTAATGGCAATTTAGCACTTGAGAATCACTCGCAAAAACACTAAAATTGCGCCGCGTCAGGGATGACGCGGATGACGCCCCCCTCCGCTTATCTCCCCCCCTTCTCTCTTCAAATACCTGCATTTTCGTATTGGCCACACGCCATGGCGAGTTAGAGTAACGCCCACAATTCTCAACTCAGGGATCTGGACGATGACTGTGGCGCCCTCTTCACTTCACATCAGCAGTGACTTCGACAGCGGCAATATTCAGGTGCTGGATGCCAGCGATCCGTTCGACGTGAAACTGGCGATCAAATCCGATACTAAAAGCCCACACTTCCAGTGGTTTCATTTCAAGGTCGACGGCCTCACGCCCGGGCAAACCCATCACTTTCATCTGACCAACGCCAGCCAGTCTTCCTACAACAAAGCGTGGGACGGCTACCGCGCGGTCGCTTCTTACGACCAGGAACACTGGTTCCGAGTGCCTACAGACTTTGATGGTACTGCGCTCAATTTCAGCCTTGAACCTCAACAAAGCACAGTCTGGTTTGCCTACTTCGAACCCTACAGCCGCGCACGTCACGAGACGTTGATCAGCGAGGCGAAACAATGGGCCGGTTGCGAAGTGCTGGCGGTGGGCAAAAGCGCCGAAGGGCGTGACATTCCATTGTTGCGCAAAAGGAACGGCCCCCCCCATAAACGCGCAATCTGGATCATTGCGCAGCAGCATCCCGGCGAACACATGGCCGAGTGGTTCATGGAGGGCATTTTCAAGCGCCTGGAGCAAGGCAGCGACCCGCAACTGCGCAAGCTACTCGATTACGCCGATTTGTACCTGATTCCTAATATGAACCCGGACGGCGCCTTCCACGGGCATCTGCGCACCAATGCAAACGGCCAGGACTTGAACCGCGCCTGGCAAAACACCAGCCCCCAGCTCAGCCCTGAGGTGTTCTTCGCGCTAGAACAAATGAACACATACGGCGTCAGCCTGTTTCTGGACATTCACGGCGACGAAGAAATCCCCTATGTCTTCACCGCAGGCTGCGAAGGCAACCCGGGCTATACCGACCGGATTGCCAGGCTCGAAGAACGTTTTCGTTCGCACCTGAGCCAGCTGACAAAAGACTTCCAGACGACCCATGGCTACACTCGCGACGAACCCGGCCAGGCCAACATGACCTTGGCCTGCAACAGTGTTGGTCAACTCTTCAACTGTTTGTCACTGACGCTGGAGATGCCGTTCAAGGACAACAACGACGCGCCCGACCCCATCACGGGCTGGGATGGCAAACGTTCGAAGCAACTGGGCATGGATGTACTGACCACACTGTCAGCGATGGTCAGAGAGCTGGATTAAATAGCGCGATGCACACAGGCCGGGGCAGTGGCTGCGGCCTGTTACGCAAAAGCCGGACAGCCGCCGCGACAAAGGCTGTATTGCCTGAATCTTGCGAGCGATAAATCGCTATCATGCACGGCACTTCTACTGATCGACACGAGTGCACATCGCCTGCTTATGGACACCCTCGCTAAACTGCGCGCCGGTCAACTGACGGGGCTGAAACGTCTGGATCTGTCCTGTGGGCTGACCGAGTTTCCTGAAGAAATCTTTCAACTGGCGGACTCGCTGGAAATCCTCAATCTGAGCGGCAACGCCCTGCGCAGCCTGCCCCACGACCTGCATCGCCTGACGCATTTGCGGGTGCTGTTCTGTTCCGACAATCTGTTCACGACCCTGCCCGAATGCCTGGGCCAGTGCGCGACACTGAGCATGATCGGCTTCAAGGCGAATCAGATCTGCGAGGTGCCAGGCAGCGCGTTGCCACCGCGACTGCGCTGGTTAATCCTCACCGACAACCACATCAGCCAGCTGCCGGATGAACTGGGCCGCCGTCCCTTGCTGCAAAAATTAATGCTGGCGGGCAACCGTTTGCAGGCGTTGCCGCGCAGCCTGGCTGGCTGCGAGCGTCTGGAGCTGATTCGTCTGGCATCCAACCAACTCCGCGAACTGCCGGACTGGTTACTGGCGATGCCCGGCCTGACCTGGCTGGCTTATTCGGGCAATCCGTTGGCGGACGAACTGAATGCCGAACACACCCCTGACAGCACGGCACACATCGACTGGTCAGAACTGGAACTGGCGCAGCAACTAGGCGAAGGTGCATCCGGGGTGATTTACCAGGCCAACTGGCGGGCACCGGGTCAGCCGGTACGCCCGGTGGCAGTCAAACTGTACAAAGGCACTATCACCAGTGATGGCTCGCCGCTTCACGAAATGCACGCCTGCATTGCTGCGGGCCAACATCCAAACCTGATTAACGTATTCGGGCGTGTGGTGGGCCATCCGCAACAACAGGCCGGGTTGGTGATGGAGCTGATTGCGCCCTCTTTCCGCAATCTGGCCGGGCTGCCGAGTCTCGACAGCTGCAGCCGTGACGTCTACGCCGATAGCACAGGTTTCAATGCTCAAAGCGCACTGCGTCTGGCACGTGGCATTGCATCGGTCGCCGCGCACTTGCACGCACAAGGCATCTGCCACGGCGATTTGTACGGGCACAATATTCTGTTCAATGAACGGGGGGACTGCTTGCTGGGCGACTTCGGGGCCGCGTGCTTCCACGCCACCGACAACAGCCCGCGCACACGCGCCTTACAGCGTATCGAGGTGCGCGCGTTCGGCATTCTACTGGGGGAGTTGCTGCACAGGATCCACTCGGGGTTGAGCGATCAACAGCGTGCAGAATTGCAAGACTTGCAAACGCGCTGCATTCAGCCTGACGTCCTCGCCCGGCCGGACTTCATTGAAATCTGCAGCGCTCTGGGCTGAGGTCAGCCCGATCGCCACCTCGTACCTCGTCAGCAACACACTCATCGGCAGTCGTTGACGAGGCACGAGGCCAGGCCCGACGACATACTGCGTCGTAAACGGGCCAATTAAATGGCGGGCTCGGGTTCAGGCCAGCGCTACAAACATATCCTGCACGTCGTCCTGCTCTTCCAGCTTCGCCAGAAACTCCTCTACTTCGACCATTTGCTCGTCAGTCAGCCCCGTCACCGGGTTTTTAGGTGTGTAGCCCAACTTGGCCGACAACACGGTAAAACCCTGCTCAGGCAGCGCTTTTTGCACGGCATCCAGGTCAGTGGTCTCGGTGATGAACAAGGTCGTGCCTTCTTCTTCACCGTCTTCAAAATCCTGGGCGCCCGCTTCAATTGCCGCCATTTCAGGATCAGCATCCGGGGTATCAGGCTTGGCTTCGATCAGGCCGACATGGTTAAAGTCCCAGGCCACGGAGCCCGACGCGCCCAATTGCCCCTTGCGGAACGCCACACGGATTTCAGCCACGGTACGGTTGACGTTATCAGTCAGGCACTCGACGATCAGCGGCACCTGGTGCGGTGCAAAACCTTCGTAGGTCACACGGTGGTATTGCACAGCCTCAGTGCCGATCCCCGCGCCCTTGTTGATTGCACGCTTGATGGTGTCAGCCGGCATGGATGCTTTTTTGGCTTGTTCGTACACCAGACGCAGGTGCGAGTTCATATCAGGGTCGGCGCCGTTACGGGCTGCAACGGTCAGCTCTTTGGCCAGTTTGCCGAAAACCTTGCCGCGGCTATTGGCGGCTTCCGCTTTGTGTTTAACCTTCCACTGTGCGCCCATTTCTCACTCTCTCAATCGTGTGTGTCGCGGCACGCGGGCCGTCGAAAGTGCGCCAGTTTATACGCCCGCAAGTTCTCAATCGACCAAAAAATCCAATCCTGCCCGGCTCAACTGCTATCGGCCCGGTGCAGTGCTACGAACGCGGCGACTGACGCCTACGCGGCGGACGACGGCGCCAGTGACATGAACGCCTTTATCAGCCGCAATTGGGCGCGTCGCTCCATACAGCCAAGCATGTGTCGATTGGTCAGGCCGTGCCCGTTGATCGGTACGGCGCACACCCGCGGGTCCTGACTGACTTCCGCCGACGAGACAATGCCCACCCCGAGCTGTGCTGCCACCGCTTCGGTCACCGCTTCGCGACTGTCCAGCTCCAGCAACACACGAGGGCTTACCCCTGCCTGCTTGCAGGCTTGGTCAAACGTGCGACGGGTCGTGGACGCGGGTTCGCGCAAGACCATGATCACCTGATCCAACTGCGCCATCTCAACCCCGCCCGTAAGCGCCTGCCAAGGATGACTGGACGGCACTAATGCACAGATATGCGATTGCTTCAGCGGCCGTAACATCAAGCCATTGCGCGGTTCGACCTCGGTCAGCACGGCCACGTCCGCGTGCTCTGACAGCAAGGCGGCCAGGGTTTCCTGTGCATTGCCCAAGCGTAAATTCACGGTGATACCGGGGTAACGCTCGCGCAGGCTCGCCAGCATGGGCATCACCAGATGCGGGCCATCTGCCGCCACTTCGAGGCGTCCGGTGAGCAATTGGCGATTGGCTTCAAGCATGACCTGCGCTTCATCCACCAAACCAAACATGGCACGGGTGATAGCCGCCAGTCTGATGCCCTCTTCGGTCAATTCCACACGCCGGGCTGTGCGGCGCAATAAGGTGATCTGGTAATGCTCTTCGAGGGTTTTGATATGCCCGGTGACCGCTGGCTGGCTGATGAACAACCGGGCGGCTGCCCGGGTGAAGCTGCCTTCACGTGCCACCGCATCGAAGGCCCGGAGTTGGAACAGGTTCATGAATAACTCCTGCTGATGGCTGGCATAACAACAAACAATTTGAATGATGATACATCAACCTGCAATTTAGCCGGCGTATCCAGTTGCTATCTCACCGCTTGCGAGGAACCCCGAATGAACACCGTCGCGCCGATCCTGCTGACCCCCGGTCCCCTGACCACCTCCGCGCGAACGCGTAAGGCCATGATGGTTGACTGGGGTTCCTGGGATGAGCGTTTCAACCAATTAACGGCGAGTGTGTGCGAGCAACTGCTGGCCATCATCAACGGCGCCAGCAGCCACCACTGCGTCCCGTTGCAGGGTAGCGGCACCTTCGCCGTTGAAGCGGCCATCGGCACATTGGTACCGCGTGACGGCAAGGTGCTGGTGCTCATCAACGGCGCCTATGGCAAGCGCCTGGCGAAAATCTGTGCGGTGCTGGGTCGCCGTTTCAGCACGTTTGAGACCGCCGAAGATCAACCCACCACAGCCGCTGATGTAGAACGCCTGCTCAAGGCTGACCCCGAGATTACCCATGTGACGTTGATCCATTGTGAAACCAGCACCGGGGTTCTCAACCCACTGCCAGACATTGCCGACGTCATCGCCAAACAGGGCAAGCGTCTGATCATCGATGCCATGAGCGCCTTCGGCGCACTGCCCGTTGACGCTCAAAAAGTACCGTTCGACGCGCTAATCGCTGCCTCTGGCAAATGCCTCGAAGGGGTGCCGGGCATGGGCTTCGTGTTGGCCCGTAAAGAGTCTCTGGCCCATGCAACGGGCAATGCCCACTCACTGGCGATGGACTTGCAGGATCAACACGCCTACCTGGCAAAAACCGGGCAATGGCGCTTCACCCCGCCCACCCATGTGGTCGCTGCCCTGCACGAAGCCTTACTGCAATACAACGAAGAAGGCGGCCAACCCGCCCGTTTGGGCCGCTACGCCAACAACTGCCAGACGCTGCTGGATGGCATGGCCATGCTGGGAATTCGCAGCTTCCTGCCTGCAGCCATTCAGGCACCGATCATCGTCACCTTCCACGCCCCGAAAGACCCGCGCTACCAGTTCAAGGAGTTCTACGAACGCGTCAAGGCCAAAGGTTTCATTCTGTACCCAGGTAAATTGACCCAAGTCGAAACATTCCGCGTGGGGTGCATTGGCCACGTCACCTCCGTCGATATGCAGGCAGCGGTCGATGCCGTGGCGCAGGTACTGCAAGAAATGGAAGTGCTGGTCATCTGACGGCACAGACGCAAGTTGAACGTAAATTTCTCCGTGCGGTTACGACCGCTCTCACAGGATCCAACGACATGAACTACACCAACCCCACCACGCTTCAAGCCGCCATCCTCGACTGGGCGGGCACCGTGGTCGACTTCGGTTCTTTCGCCCCGACGCAGATTTTCGTTGAAGCGTTTGGCGAGTTCGATGTGCAAGTATCAATCGAGGAGGCGCGCGGCCCCATGGGCATGGGCAAGTGGGACCACATTCGAACCCTGTGCGATCAGCCGCAGATTGCCGAGCGGTACAAAAAAGTCGTTGGCCGCACCCCGACCGACGATGACGTGACCGCCATTTATGAACGCTTCATGCCGCTGCAAATCGAGAAAATCGCCGAGCACTCGGCGCTGATCCCCGGTGCGCTTGAGACGATTGCCGCACTGCGCGCCCAAGGAATCAAGATTGGCTCTTGCTCGGGCTACCCGGCGCAGGTCATGGCCAAGGTCGTTGAATTGGCAGCCACCAACGGCTACGTCGCCGACCACGTGGTGGCAACCGATGAGGTGCCCAACGGGCGCCCGTGGCCTGCACAGGCACTGGCCAACGTCATCGCGCTGGGCATTGATGACGTGGCCGCCTGTGTAAAGATTGATGACACCGTGCCGGGCATTCTTGAGGGTCGCCGCGCAGGCATGTGGACAGTGGCGTTGGTGTGCTCGGGCAACGCACTGGGCCTGTCATGGGAACAATACAAAGCGCTTGATGCGCAGGCACTGGCGAGCGAACGCACGCGCATTCATGCCCTGTTCGAGGGGGCACGCCCGCACTACCTGATCGACACCATCAGCGACTTGCCGCAGGTGATTGCAGACATCAATACCCGCCTGAAAAACGGGGAAATGCCACAAAGCCACTGAGGACAGCTGCCAATGGCGCCGCTGCCCTCAACCTCATCGACGTTCACACGTGCACATTCAGGCGGGCTTGGTTAGCTCGACCCACTGTGCGTACGCATCAATAAAGGCTTGCAGGAAGGGACGTGTTTTTTCCGAAAGCGCCCCTGAGGCATCGAACGCATTGCCCGCCCCACCCAGATAGGCTTCAGGCTGCTGCATGCACGGAACATTCAGAAACACTAGCGACTGGCGTAGGTGATGGTTAGCGCCAAAGCCGCCGATCGCGCCGGGCGAAACACTGATCACGGCGCCGGGTTTACCGCTGAACACACTTTGACCGTATGGGCGCGAACCTACATCGATGGCGTTTTTCAGCGCACCCGGCACTGACCGGTTGTATTCGGGGGTCACAAACAGAACCGCATCGGCATGGCGAACTTGATCGCGAAATGCTGTGTAGGACGCAGGCGCCGGGGTGACATCAATGTCCTCGTTATAAAGCGCCAGCTCGCCAATTTCGACGATGTTCAGCTTTACGTGGGATGGCGCCAGTTCTGCCAGGGCGTGTGCCACTTTTCGATTGAGCGAGTCCTTTCTCAAACTGCCGACCAGTACTGCAACGTTGTAGACCTTGCTCATGGAAACCCCCGAGGGTGCTGTAGGAAAGCGCTTAGAACGTTAGTTATAGATGATCGGACGCCTTTCTTGCAGCCCGGTTCACCCTATCGACCGCCAAGCCTGTAAAGTAGCCGGACTATTTTTTCCACAGCGTTAAACTTCCCCGGCTGATCAACGGTCTACAAGAACCGCAAATTGGGTGTTTATCTCCAGAGGTTCTCTACAAATGGCAGCAGTGCTCGTTGGGCAGTTTCATGCAAGAGACGCGGAAGGCCGTGTTTATTCCGTGCATGAGTTTCAAGACTCCACCCCTGGAGCAGACGGTCAGCCGGTTTTCACGTACAAGTTGGCGATCGGCGACCGCGTCACCAAACTGAGTGATACCGAATTCCAGCTGGTGCAATCAGGCATTGCCCTGCTTCGCGATCCTGAACCCGCTCACTCGGTTTAAGGCATTTTTTGTTGGGGCGCGCATGTCTGGTGATGCTCGATCCTGCGTATTGGCTGAGAAGTCGCTGCGCACTGCGAGTATCGCAAGACACGCTCAACCCGGCGTTGACTGAAGTGCCTGTCAGCTCATTCCTGTTTTTCAAATAACAGGTACCAGAAGATCGCCACCTCGGCTGTCTGCGGGTCAATCCCGCGATAGCGCAAATGATCGACCCCGCCTACCTGATACCCACAACGTTCGTACAAGCGGCATGCGCCGATGTTGTTGTTCTGGGTTTCCAGCATGATGCCCGGCAGTTTTTTCTTGTGGCTCCAGAACCTCGCCACCTCCAGTAATGATCGGGCGACGCCATGGCGACGTGCGCCTGCAATCACCGCCAATTCATCGACGTGGGCAAAACCGTTCCAGTTGGTACTGACCACTACGTGACCAACGGCCTGCCCATCGAGATAAGCCATGAACACGGCGCTGTCGGGCGCACCACGATAGCTGGCGAATTCATCAGGATCGATCCCGTAACACTTGCGGTACGGTGTGATCCTTTCTAAAGGCCATTCATCGACGCTCTTGTGCAGCTCCACCTGGGCGTAAGCGCGCACTTCAAAACTGAAATCGTTGCACCACACATAAGGCGCGAAACCTTCATCCGCCAGGCGTACAGAAACTTCAGGGTTTTGCGGGTTGATGACCAGATGCATGGGTGAGCAAGTCCTTGTGTGCGGGCACCTCTCACCCAGGTGCCGCCGATGGCGGCAAGGGCCGACAGCCCTTGCCGAGACCTCCAACGGGGTCGTTTATTGAAGCGTCTGCTGCTTGGCTTCAAGCAATTGCGCCCATAACGAAGGGGCTCCTGCAGACTTGGCAATCGCTTCGAGTCTCGCTGCGTGCTCAGCCATATCGCTTTCACTTGCACGAATAATCCGGCCCGGCTGACGATCCGCGGGTAAACGACGAATTTCAGTGGCCTGATTACCCGAGCCTTCGCCCGAGCCATTGCCGTCAGACGCGTTCCCGGCCAACGACAGGCTGGTCTGCCCGCCCGTCATGGTTAGGTAAACGTCTGCCAGAATCTCGGAGTCGAGCAAGGCGCCGTGCAGCTCACGGCCCGAGTTGTCGACGCCATAGCGCTTGCACAAGGCATCCAGGCTGTTGCGCTGCCCCGGGTGACGGGCACGCGCCATCATCAAGGTATCGAGAATGGTGCAATGCTGAGTGAGGTCGGCGCGGTCGGTTTGCCCGATCAAGGCAAACTCGTTGTTCAGGAAGCCGATGTCGAACGCGGCGTTATGAATGATGAGCTGAGCGCCCTCGATGAACGCGAAGAACTCATCGGCCACTTCGGCAAAACGCGGCTTGCCCACCAGAAATTCGTTGGTAATGCCGTGGACGCCGATCGCGCCCTCATCGCTTTCGCGATCGGGTTGCAAGTACACGTGAAAATGCCGCCCGGTCAGGCGGCGGCCCATCAACTCGACGCAACCGATTTCGATAACCCGGTGGCCATCGGTAACCGGCATACCGGTGGTTTCGGTATCGAGGACTACACTACGCATGCTTGAGGCCCCTCATTTCATCCACACCCCGGTTGGCCAACTGGTCGGCACGTTCATTGCCCGGATGGCCAATGTGGCCACGCACCCATTGCCACTTCACGGTGTGACGACTGACTTGTTCATCGAGCAACTTCCACAGGTCGGCATTTTTCACCGGCTCTTTGGACGCGGTTTTCCAGCCGCGTTTTTTCCAGTTGACCATCCACTCAGTGATGCCTTTCATCACATATTGGGAGTCAGTGACCAGCAACACGTCGCACGGGCGCTTGAGTTCTTCAAGGCCACGAATAGCCGCCATCAGTTCCATGCGGTTGTTGGTGGTATTGGGTTCGCCGCCCCAGAGTTCTTTCTCGACACCCTGACAAACCAGCAAGGCACCCCAGCCGCCAGGGCCAGGATTGCCCTTGCAGGCACCATCGGTGAACATTTCAACGCTATTGCTCATTACAACCTATCCGGAAAAGGGTGTTGTGGCCTGCCCGTCAAGGACGGGCAGCACCTGAGGCCGGATCGCTCCGGCCTTTCGTTTATTCAAGCGCAACTACGGTTGGCTGTGACGCCGGTTGACCTTGGCCATCGGCAAAGGGATCAGCTTGCCCATAGGCTCGCGTCGTAACGGATTGACCGGCCGCAAGCCGACCACCATCTTGCGCGCCACCAATATATAGAAGCCGCCACCGGCCAATTGCCAGTTACCTGCTTTGTGTTCCCAGCCTGATAAACGACGCTGCCAGGCCGGGGACGCGAGCGGCGGACGATAGCACCCGAAGCGGCGTTTCTCCAGCGCAAAGCCCAGCAGGTTCAGCCAATCGGCCACACGGGAGGGAGAAATACAACGCGCCTTGCTTAACCCGTCCTTGGCAAACACATGGCGCAGGCCCCAGGTGCTCCAAGGGTTAATGCCGACGATCAACAGGTGCCCTCCGGGCCGCACACTGCTGGCGGCTTCGCGCAACAAACCATGGGGCGACAGGCAGAAATCCAGACCGTGTTGCAGCACTACGACGTCGGCTGCGTGCTCGCACAGAGGCCAGGCCTGTTCTTCGCAAAAAATTTCTACACCCGGCAATGGCGCACCCAGACGCACGGTGCGCTGGACTTGAGCGGCGTTGGGCGGTGTCTCGGCGCCTGGCCCGTAATGCACCAGATAGCCGCCAAAGAACCGGCCAAGCTCGTCTTCCAGTACACGTTGTTCATCCTCCAGCAACAACTGCCCGTGGGGACCGGACAACCATTCGCGCGCCGAACGGATCAGCGCCAGCCACTCAGGGTCAGCCTGAGCCAATGCTTTATCGGTCATTGCTCCTCCAACTCGCCATCTACCCATCACAAGCCCTAAGATGCGCCATTGTTTCGCACTTGGGAATTGCGCCATGCTACAGATCGATGCACTGCCTGCCTTCAATGACAACTACATCTGGTTGTTACAGGACACTGCCAGCAAACGCTGCGCCGTCGTTGATCCGGGCGATGCTGCGCCGGTCGAAGCCTGGCTGGCCCAACACCCGGACTGGACCCTGAGCGACATCCTGATCACCCACCATCACTTTGACCATGTCGGTGGGGTTGAGCAGTTGCACAAAAAGACCAACGCCAAGGTCTGGGGTCCTGCCCAAGAAACCATCCCCGCACGCGACGTGGCCCTGAATGACAACGATCGCATCGACGTGCTGGGCTGTACGTTCGAGGTCTTCCTGCTACCCGGCCATACCCTTGGGCATATCGCCTACTATCACGCGCAGCCAACAGCCCCGTTGCTGTTCTGTGGCGATACATTGTTTGCGGCGGGTTGCGGCAGGCTGTTTGAGGGCACACCCGAACAGATGCATGGCTCTTTGAGTCGCCTCGCGGCGTTGCCGGGTAACACCGCAGTGTATTGCGCCCACGAATACACCTTGAGCAATTTGCGCTTTGCCCAAGCCGTCGAGCCGGACAATGCCGATATCAAGGCACGAATAGAACAAGTGACTGAGTGGCGAAGCAATAACCAGATCAGCCTGCCCTCCGATATCGCACTGGAACTGCGTACCAACCCTTTTCTTCGGGTTAACGAAACATCCGTTAAAGAAAAAGCAGACGAATGGAGCAAGCAGGACAATGCCTCGCCGGGCGCGGTGTTTGCCAGCTTGCGCCGCTGGAAAGATAAGTTCTAATCAGGGTCGCGGTTGGCACAAAAATTCTGAACAGTTGACCGCGTCCCACCTGCTTTCTAGAATCGCCCGACATTTTTGCCCGGAACTTACTTCCAGCCAATGTCGTCATCTATACGTAACTCCATCAAAACAGACGCATTGACGCGCCTTGCGCAAGCCATCGCGCTGGCCGTGTCCGCTGTACTTGCAGGGTGTCAAAGCATGGACCATTCGGCTCAAACGGCCGAAAGACCCACACTGAAACTGACTAAGCGCATTCCTCAAGAGCCGATCTGGCTCAGTGAAAAACCCGGCCCGACTGCCCCCCAAGATGTGTGGGAGCGGATGCGACAGGGATTCAAGCTGCAGGAAGGCGCGGACGTTAACCCGCGAATCGAACAACAGCGCCTCTGGTTTGCCAGCAACCCGTCGTTTCTCGAAAACGCCGGCGAGCGTGGCAGCCTTTATATCCACTACATCGTTGAGCGCCTCGAAGAACGCAACATGCCGCTCGAACTGGCCCTGCTGCCAGTGATTGAAAGTGCCTACAACCCGATGGCGTATTCACACGCCAATGCCGTCGGTCTCTGGCAGTTCATTCCCTCGACCGGCCGCTACTTTAACCTGCGTCAAACCCGCGCCTATGACGGCCGCAAAGACATTACTGCCTCGACATTGGCAGCCATGAATTACTTGACCCGTCTGCATGACATGTTCAATGGCGACTGGTTGCTGGCGCTCGCAGCGTATAACGCGGGCGAAGGCACAGTGAGCCGTGCGATCGAGCGCAACGAAAAACTGGGCCTGCCGACTGACTACTGGAACCTGCCCCTGCCGCAGGAAACCAAGGACTACGTGCCAAAATTACTGGCCTTGTCCCAAGTGGTGATGGCCCCTGAAGCCTACGGCATCAACCTGAACCCCATCGCCAACGAACCTTACTTCGAGATGGTTGAAATCAAGCAGTCCATGGATTTGTCCCGTGTGGCTGCGCTGGCCGAGATCGACGAAGACGAAATGTTCCAGTTGAACCCCGCCTACAAGCAGCGGGCTACCACTGATGGCCCGCAGCATTTGCTGGTGCCAACCTCCAAGGCTCAACTGCTGACAGCCAGCCTGTCCAACCTCAAGCCTGAAGAACTGGTCAGCCTGCGCCCTAAAAAGGCAGTCTTCGACACGGTCGCCAGCAACACCCCACGGCTTAACCGCAAGTACCGGGTTAAAAGCGGTGACAACCTGACCACCATTGCCAAAGCCAACAAGGTCAACGTCCGCGACTTGCAGCGCTGGAACAAGCTCACCGGCAAAAACCTCAAAGCCGGCCAGATGCTCGTCATGCATGACACGCGCAAGCCTGCGGCGAGCAAAAAGCCCACTCAATACAAGGTGAAAAAGGGCGATTCGTTGTACATCGTCGCCAAGCGTTTCAACGTTGAGATGCAACACCTTAAACGCTGGAACCCCAACAGTGCCAAGGCCCTCAAGCCGGGGCAGATGCTGACCGTTTCCAAACCTCGGTAAGCTTCACGCAGTCAACGCAGCGGGCAATCCGGCTCCTACATAAATGTGGGAAGCAGATTGCCCGTTGTGCTTTCCAGCACAGTCTTTTTCCTACAGATACAAGCTGTTACTGTACGGAAACCCAAGCCCAATGCCCGGATCGGATCTCTGACTTGATGCGTCCCCTCCTCCCGTTACTTCTCTGCCTGGCCTTGAGCTCTCCCGCCGGCGCAACCCTCAGCGAAAGCCATGGTTATGCCCAGTTCGGCACCCTCAAATACCCAGCCACGTTTACCCACTTCGATTGGGTGAACCCTGACGCGCCCAAGGGCGGCACACTCAACGTCATGGCCTTCGGCACGTTCGATACGCTAAACCCTTACACCTTCAAAGGCACCAGTCCGGTTTCGACGCCCAATTTCCTGCAGTACGGCGTCAACGAACTGAATGAAACCTTGATGGCGGGCACGGGCCAATACGCGCCTTCCGGGGACGAGCCGACCGCCAGTTATGGCTTGATTGCACAATCCGTTGAATACAACGAAGACCGCAGTTGGGTCGTCTTTAATCTCAGGCCCGAAGCACGCTTTCATGATGGCGCCCCCATTACAGCCTACGATGTGGCGTTTTCGTACAACTTGTTGCTCAAAGAAGGTCACCCGCAATACCGCACCAACCTGCAAGAAGTGCAACGCGTGGACATTCTGGGGCCCAGACGGATTCGCTTTGTGTTCAAGCGTTCAGGTAATCCGCTGCTGATCCTGCGTATGGGCGAGCTTCCCGTATTGCCCCAGCATTACTGGGCCAAGCGCGACTTTAAAGCCACGACTTTCGAACCGCCGCTGGGCAGCGGTCCCTACCGAATTACAAAAGTCACGCCGGGGCGGCAACTGGTGTTTGAACACGTCAAGAACTGGTGGGGCGCCAACCTGCCGGTCAACCGTGGCAAATACAACGTTGACCGGGTTGAAGTCGAGTTTTATCGCGACAGCGACGTGGCATTCGAAGCCTTCAAGGCCGGTGAATTCGACATTTATATCGAGCATCAGGCCAAAAATTGGGCCAACGGCTACAACTTCCCGGCAGTGCGCCGGGGCGATGTGATCAAAGCGCAGATCCCCCACCACATCCCGACTCAAACCCAGGGGCTATTTATGAACAGCCGGCGCAGCACATTCAGTCAGACTGGCGTGCGCGAAGCCATGGGCTTGATGTTCGATTTTGAATGGACCAACCGCACGCTGTTCAATGGCGCCTATGAACGTGCGACGAGTTTCTACCCTAACAGTGATTTTTCGGCCAGTGGCATTCCACAGGGGCATGAGTGGCTGATGCTGTCACCCTGGCGCACGCAGCTGCCCCCGGCGTTGTTCCAAAAAGCATTTAGCCTGCCTCAAACACAAGGCCAGGGTATCCCGCGCGAAACCATGCGCCGAGCGTTGGCGCTGCTGGCCGAAAATGGCTGGACACTCTCGAATCAACGCTTGATCAATAGCGAAGGTAAACCACTGACCTTCGAAATATTACTGGTAAATCCAAACCTTGAGCGCATCCTTCAACCGTACGTGGAGAATTTGGCGAGCATCGGCATCGCAGCGCGCCTGCGTACGGTGGACCGGGCTCAGTACAAACAACGTCTGGATCAGTTCGATTTCGACATGATCCTCATGACCCTTGACCAGACCCTGAGCCCAGGCCTTGAACAGTGGCAGTACTTTCACTCCAGCCAGGCCAACGTCAAGGGCAGCAAAAACTATGCAGGCGTGGCCAGTCCGATTGTCGACCAATTGCTCGAAAAGCTGCTGGCCGCGCAAACCCGTGAAGAGCAATTGGCCGCTGGCCGGGCACTGGATCGTGTCCTGTTGTGGCAGTACTACAGCATTCCCAACTGGTATCTGAATTATCACCGCCTGGCGTACCGCAATCGGTTCGCCTTCGTGACTACGCCGCCCTACACATTGGGCCTGAGTGCGTGGTGGCTAAAGCCTACGGAGAAATCCCAATGATGCCTTTGCGTTCCTTGCTTAAGCCCCTTGGCGGCCTGTTATTGGCCGGTGTCAGCTGCCTCGCGCTGGCCGCCCCGCAACATGCCCTCACCCTGTACGACGAACCGCCCAAATACCCGGCCAACTTCAAGCACGTCGATTACGTGAACCCGGACGCGCCCAAAGGCGGTACCTTCCGCAAATCCGCCCTGGGCACTTTCGACAGCCTGAACCCCTTTATCAACAAAGGCGTTCCCGCCGATGACATCGACCTGACCTACGACACCCTGGCCCGCCAAAGTCTCGACGAGCCCTTTACTTCATACGGCCTGATCGCAGAAAAAATCGAAAAAGCTCCGGATAACAGCTGGGTACGTTTCTACCTGCGTCCCGAAGCCAAATTCAATGACGGCCACCCGATACGCGCCGAAGACGTGGTGTTCAGCTTCGATACCCTGATGAAAAGCGGTTCGCCGCTGTTCAAGGGCTATTACAGCGACGTAGAAAAAGCGGTCGAAGAAAATCCTTTGCAGGTCAAATTCGTCTTCAAACACAACAAAAATCGCGAATTGCCGCTGATTCTCGGGCAACTGCCGATTTTGCCTAAACACTGGTGGGAAACCCGCGATTTCAGCAAAGGCAATCTTGAAATACCGGTAGGTAGCGGCCCTTACACCATCACCGAGATCAAGCCGGGGCGCTCGATTCGTTATGAACGCAACAAGGACTACTGGGGCAAAGACCTGCCCATCAACAAGGGCTTGTACAACTTTGATGCCATCACCATTGACTACTTCCGCGACAACAGCGTGGCGTTCGAAGCCCTCAAGGCCGGTCAGTTCGATTACTGGCTGGAGATCAGCGCCAAAAACTGGGCAGGCGCCTACAACGTGCCTGCCGTCAAACAGGGCCGTTTAATCAAAGAAGAAATCCGCAACGCCAACCCCACCGGCATGCAGGGTTTCATCTTCAACCTGCGTAGACCGATGTTTAAGGATGTGCGGGTGCGTGAAGCCCTGAACCTGCTGTTCGACTTTGAATGGGCCAATAAACAGCTATTCAACGGTTCGTATGTGCGCACCAGCAGCTATTTCGAAAACTCCGAAATGGCCGCTAAAACGCTACCGACTGAAGAAGAACTGGCGATATTGGAGCCTTTGCGCGGAAAAATACCCGAAAAAGTGTTTACCGAGGTGTACAAACCTGCGGTCACTGACGCCAGTGGCATGATTCGCGAGCAGCAGCGCCGCGCCTATCAGCTGTTACAAGATGCCGGGTGGCGCATCGTCGACGACAAAATGGTGGACACTGAGGGCAAGCCGGTAAAAATCGAATTTCTGCTGGCGCAGACCGAATTCGAACGCATCTTGCTGCCGTTCAAACGTAACCTCAGCGATTTGGGCATCGACGTGCAGATTCGCCGTGTCGATCCTTCCCAGTACTTGAATCGCCTGCGTTCGAGGGATTTCGACATGATCATCGGCAGCTTCCCGCAATCCAGCTCGCCAGGCAGTGAACAACGCGAGTACTGGGAGTCTGAAAGCGCCGAAAAACCGGGAAGCCGCAACTTTATGGGGCTCAAAGACCCGGCCATTGATCAACTTACCGAGGGGCTGATTCATGCCGACTCGAGGCAGAGCCTGATCACTCATGCCCGCGCACTGGATCGCGTGTTGCAGTGGGGTTTCTATGTGATTCCCAACTGGCATATCAAAACCTGGCGCGTCGCGTATTCCAACCATATCGGCCACCCCGCCGTGACCCCTCTGTATGACATCGGCACCTCCACCTGGTGGGTCAAGCCTGAGGTCGAGCCGGTTACTTCCACTCAACCCACAAGCGAAAGCCTGGAGCCCTAGATGCTGGCGTATATATTCAGGCGACTGTTGCTGATCATTCCGACACTGTTCGGGATTCTGCTGATCAACTTCGTCATCATTCAGGCCGCCCCGGGCGGTCCTGTTGAACAGATGATTGCCAAGCTCGAAGGGTTTGACGGCGCCACCAGTCGCATTGCGGGTGGTGGCTCTGAAGTGTCGGTGGCCGGCTCCAACTACCGCGGCGCTCAAGGACTGGACCCCGCGCTGATACAAGAAATCGAAAAGATGTACGGCTTCGACAAATCGGCTCCTGAGCGCCTGTGGATCATGATCAAGAATTACGCCCATCTGGACTTCGGCGAAAGCTTTTTCAGGGACGCCAAGGTCATTGACCTGATCAAGGAGAAAATGCCCGTCTCGATCTCGCTCGGACTTTGGAGCACGTTGATCATGTACCTGGTGTCGATTCCGCTGGGGATCGCCAAGGCCACGCGTCACGGTAGCCATTTCGATGTCTGGACCAGTTCCGCAATTATCATCGGGTATGCGATTCCGGCCTTCCTGTTTGCTATTTTGCTGATTGTGGTTTTCGCGGGCGGCAGCTATCTGGACTGGTTTCCATTGCGTGGCCTGACGTCCAACAACTTCGAAGAGCTGAGCCTGGGCGGCAAGATTCTGGATTACTTTTGGCATTTGGCACTGCCCGTCACCGCGCTGGTGATCGGCAACTTTGCCACGATGACCCTGCTGACCAAAAACAGCTTTTTGGACGAGATCAACAAACAATATGTGGTGACGGCAAAAGCGAAGGGGCTGACCAATCACCGGGTGCTGTATGGCCATGTGTTTCGCAACGCGATGTTGCTGGTGATTGCCGGTTTCCCGTCTGCCTTTATCGGCATCTTTTTTACCGGCTCGTTACTGGTTGAGGTGATTTTCTCGTTGGACGGGCTGGGACTGATGAGTTTTGAAGCGGCGATAAACCGCGATTATCCCGTGGTTTTCGGCACCCTGTTCATCTTCACGCTGGTCGGCCTGCTGGTGAAGCTGATTGGCGACCTCTCATACACCCTGGTTGATCCGCGCATCGACTTTGAAAGCAGGGAGCATTGAGATGACCTTATCGCCCCTTAACAAGCGACGCTTCGCACGCTTTAAGGCCAATAAACGTGGCTGGTGGTCGTTGTGGATTTTTCTGGTGCTGTTCGTTCTCAGCCTCGGCGCCGAACTGATCGCCAACGACAAACCACTGGTGATCAGCTATGACGGCGAGCTGTACTTTCCCGCCCTCAAACGCTACCCCGAGACCGACTTTGGCGGTGAGTTCCCGCTGGAGGCCAACTACAAAAGCCCGTACATCCGTGAACTGTTGGCAAAAAAGGATGCTTGGGTGCTGTGGCCCCCCATTCCGTATAGCTACCAGAGCATCAACTACGACTTGAAAGTCCCGGCACCCGCACCGCCATCAGCTGAAAACTGGCTCGGCACCGATGACCAGGGGCGTGATGTGCTGGCGCGAGTGATCTATGGCTTCCGGATTTCCGTGCTGTTCGCTCTGACCCTGACGGTTTTGAGCTCCATCATCGGTGTGATTGCCGGCGCGCTGCAGGGCTTCTATGGCGGCTGGGTCGATCTGGCCGGGCAGCGTTTTCTGGAAATCTGGTCGGGCTTGCCGGTGCTGTACCTGCTGATCATTCTCGCCAGCTTTGTACAACCCAACTTCTGGTGGCTGTTGGGCATCATGCTGCTGTTTTCATGGATGAGCCTGGTGGATGTTGTGCGGGCCGAATTCCTGCGGGGACGCAATCTGGAGTATGTGCGGGCAGCCCGTGCACTGGGGATGCAAGACATGGCGATCATGTACCGGCACATTTTGCCCAACGCCATGGTGTCGACCATGACGTTCATGCCATTCATTTTGACCGGTGCGATCGGCACCCTGACCGCGTTGGACTTTCTGGGCTTCGGCCTGCCGCCGGGAGCACCGTCGCTGGGCGAGCTGGTTGCGCAGGGCAAATCCAACCTGCAAGCGCCGTGGCTGGGGATCAGTGCATTTGCCGTGCTGGCAATCATGCTCAGCTTGCTGGTGTTTATTGGTGAGTCCGCTCGCGATGCCTTCGACCCGAGGAAATGACATGACGCAGGACAATCTGATCGAAGTGCGCGATCTTTCCGTCGAATTCATCGCCGGGGAGCAACCCCAGCGTGTGGTACAGGGCATCAGTTTTGACATCAAACGGGGCGAAACCCTGGCGCTGGTAGGCGAAAGCGGTTCAGGCAAATCGGTAACGGCGCACTCGATCCTAAGGCTGCTGCCCTACCCCATCGCCCGTCACCCCAGCGGCAGCATCACCTATGCAGGGCAGGACTTACTGACGCTGGACGAGAAAAAACTGAGGCACATCCGCGGCAACCGCATTGCCATGATTTTTCAAGAACCGATGACGTCGCTAAATCCCCTGCATAGCATTGAAAAACAGATCAATGAAGTGCTGGGTCTTCATAAGGGTTTAACGGGCAAGGCAGCCACTGAGCGGACGCTGGAGCTGCTGGACCTGGTAGGCATTCCCGAGCCACGGAAACGACTGAAAGCCCTGCCACACGAGCTCTCGGGCGGCCAGAGACAGCGCGTAATGATTGCTATGGCCTTGGCCAATGAACCTGAGCTGCTGATTGCCGATGAACCCACGACGGCCCTGGACGTCACCGTGCAACTCAAAATCCTCGATTTGCTCAAAGATTTGCAGGCCCGGCTGGGCATGTCGCTGTTACTGATCAGTCACGATTTGAACCTGGTTCGACGAATTGCTCACAGAGTATGTGTCATGCAGCGCGGTTGCATCGTCGAACAAGCATCGTGCGAACAGCTGTTCCGTTCGCCGCAACATCCTTACACCCGGGAACTGCTCAGTGCAGAACCCAGCGGAGGCCCCGCTGATACCGTCGCGGGCCCGCCGTTGCTGAAGGTCGAAGACTTGAGAGTCTGGTTTCCGATCAAAAAAGGGCTGTTACGCAAAACCGTTGATTACGTAAAAGCGGTCGATGGCATCAACTTCAGCCTGCCCCGTGGCCAAACGCTGGGCATTGTGGGGGAAAGCGGATCGGGCAAATCGACATTGGGTCTGGCTATTTTGCGGCTGATTGCCAGTCGCGGCACGATTCATTTTGGGGACAAGCAGCTAGACTGCCTGTCGCAGAAAGACGTCAGGCCGTTGCGGCGACAGATGCAGGTGGTGTTTCAGGACCCGTACGGCAGCCTCAGCCCGCGCATGAGCGTCAGCGAAATTGTCGGTGAAGGCTTGCGCATTCACGGCATGGGCACCGCTCAAGAGCAGGAAGTGGCAATTATTGAGGCGTTGCGTGAAGTAGGCCTGGATCCTGAAACCCGGCACCGTTACCCTCACGAGTTTTCAGGTGGACAGCGGCAGAGAATCGCCATTGCCCGCGCGTTAGTGTTGAAGCCAGCGTTGATTTTGCTGGACGAGCCAACCTCTGCGTTGGACAGAACAGTCCAACGCCAAGTCGTCGAGCTCTTGCGTGCTCTGCAAGCCAAGTACAACCTGACGTATTTGTTTATCAGCCATGATTTGGCGGTAGTCAAAGCGCTGAGCCACCAATTGATGGTGGTCAAGCAAGGCCAAGTGGTCGAACAAGGTGAGGCATCTTCTATTTTTGCCTCACCGCAACATCCATATACACAGCAGCTGCTGGAAGCCGCCTTTTTGGCGCCAGTGGCTGTCGATTAATCTGATAGAGGAACAACACATGGGTTTTCTCGCCGGTAAGCGCGTCCTGATCGTCGGTGTCGCTAGCAAATTGTCCATCGCTTCTGGCATTGCTGCCGCCATGCACCGTGAAGGCGCTGAACTTGCTTTCACTTATCAGAACGAAAAGCTGAAAGGCCGCGTTGAAGAGTTTGCCGCAGGTTGGGGCTCAAGCCCTGAGCTTTGCTTCCCTTGCGACGTTGCCAGCGATGAAGAAATTGCCAAGGTTTTCGAAGACCTGAGCAAGAAGTGGGATGGTCTGGACTGCATCGTTCACTCCGTAGGCTTCGCTCCGGGCGACCAGCTGGATGGCGACTTCACCGACGCCACCACCCGTGAGGGTTTCCGCATCGCTCACGACATCAGCGCCTACAGCTTCGTGGCCCTGGCCAAGGCTGGCCGCCCGATGATGAAAGGCCGCAATGGCAGCCTGCTGACCCTGTCTTACTTGGGCGCAGAACGTACCATGCCTAACTACAACGTTATGGGCATGGCAAAAGCCAGCCTGGAAGCGGGTGTTCGTTACCTGGCTGGTAGCCTGGGCCCGGAAGGTACACGCGTTAACTGCGTATCGGCTGGACCGATCCGCACCTTGGCTGCTTCCGGCATCAAGAACTTCCGTAAAATGCTGGCCGCCAACGAAGCTCAAACGCCTCTGCGTCGCAACGTGACCATTGATGAAGTCGGCAATGCCGGCGCCTTCCTGTGCTCCGACCTGGCGTCGGGCATCAGCGGCGAAATCATGTACGTAGACGGCGGCTTCAACACCACCGCAATGGGCAACATCGAAGAATAAGTCTTCGCTGTCACTGCCTGTAAAACGCCCGGTGCAGCCACTGCATCGGGCGTTTTGCGTTTAAGGCAGGAACGCTTCCTGCTCGGCCCAAGCATCATGCGTCGCAATGCGGCAGCGCCCTGATGACGGGATGATCCCACTCCCCTCTCTGAATCCAGTAGCGAAGACAGGCCTGTTTTAAGGCTAAAAAAATGGCCGCTCGATGAGCGGCCATTTCAATTGAGGCTAAATGCTTGATCTCACGCCTTAGTAGCGCTCGACTTTGGCCTCGTTTTCCAACTGCTTACGGAAGGCTGCGAAGTCCTGCTGACCAGCCCGCGAAGCAAGAACGCGACGATACGTAGCTTTCTCTTCTTCTGTCGGCTGGGCACCGTCATTCACACCATTTAAGCGCAGCACGACAACACTGCCATCAGCCAGGGTGACGCTGCTGAAGGTCGGCTTGTCCTTAGATGCTGGTTTAGGCATGCGGAACACGGCTTGCAAGACAGCCGGATCGATACCTTCCTGACCTCGGGCAACCGCTTCCTCAACTTTCCAGGAGTGACCATCAATCGGCTGATTCAACGGCAACTTACCATCACGCAGACCTTTAATGATTTCCTCAGCCTTGGTTTTGGCCTCAGCACTGGCGTGCTCTTTCACCAGTTGTGCACGAATGCTCGAAGCGACAGCTTCCAGAGGCAATTGCTCCGGTTTGCGGTGCTCCTTGACGCGCAACACAACAACGGTTTCAGGATCAAGCTCAATGGCAGAGCTGTTCGCCCCCTCATCCATCACTTCAGTACTGAATGCGGCCTGGACCACAGCGCGGTTGGCTGCAACACCCTCTCCGCCTTCACGACCAAACGGTGCGGATGTGTGCACGGTCAACTTCAGCTCCTGGGCTGGCTGAGCCAGATCAGAGGCTTCAAATGCCGAATCTTCCAGCTGCTTGCTGGCATCGACAAAGCGTTGTTCAACCTGTTGTGTTTTCAGGTCACGCGTCAGCTTGTCTTTGAGGCTGGCAAAGGTCGGAACCTCGGGCGCTTCCACATCCAACAATTTGATCAAGTGGTAGCCAAAGCTCGTACGAACTGGCTCGGACACCTGGTCTTTGCTCAACGCATAAAGGGCTGTCTCGAATACCGGGTCGTAAACACCCGGACCTGCGAAACCAAGATCACCGCCATTGGCAGCCGAACCCGGATCCTGAGAGAACTCCTTGGCCAATACCTCGAAGCTTTCGCCCTTGGCCAGACGTTGTTGAATCTCAGTGATTTTGGCCTTGGCTTGCTCGTCGCTGACCTTGTCGGTGACTTCAATCAGAATGTGCGCGCCACGACGTTGCTCGGCCAAGTTGGCGATTTCTTTCTGATAAAGCGCTTGGAGCTCGTCATCTTTGACCGCCACCTGATCAAAGAAAGAGGATTTCTTCAATTCGATGTAATCGATCACGACCTGATCCGGCGTCATGAACTCTTTGGCGTGCTTGTCGTAGTAGGCCTTGATCTCGTCATCGCTCAATTTCACCGCAGCCGGATCGGCCTTGATGTTCAGCGAATCGAAATCGCGGGTCTGCTTTTCAAGACGGGCGAAGGCGTTGACTTGCTCATCGGTCACGAAACCACTGCCTGCCAAACCGGCACGCAACTGACCAATCAGCATTTCTTCGGCCAGCATGCCGCGGAATTGCAGACGGCCGTAACCCAACTGGCGGATTACCTGATCGAAACGCTCAGGGCTGAATTTGCCATCCACCTGGAACTCAGGCGTTTGCAGAATCACTTGATCCAGAGCGGCTTCAGAGAAGGAGAACTTCGACTGGTTGGCACCTTGCAACAACAGCTTGCGGTCGATCAACCCTTTGAGGGCCGATTCGCGCAGCATTTTCTCGTCCAAAAGCGAGGCGTCAAAATCCTTGCCAAGTTGCTGCATCAGCTGACGACGTTGCATGTCGACGGCCTGGCTCAGCTCGGTTTGAGTGATTTCTTCACCGTTAACCTTGGCTGCATCCTTGCTGGTCGAAGTGGCTTGAAAAATGGCATCGAAACCGGTCAACGCCATTAACGCGACGATGACACCGATGATGGTCTTGGCAATCCAGCCTTGTGAATTGTCCCTGATATTTTGCAGCATGCTTCCCCCAGAAACGGTCTTGCTTAATGAACAACCGTGGAGCGTGGGTAGAGTCCGGATAGAAGAAAGGCGCATCCGAGGATGCGCCTTCTCGTAACTGGCGGAGCGGACCGGGCTCGAACCCGCGACCCCCGGCGTAACAGATCGATGTTGCCACCGACCGCACTACCGCTCCGCTGCCAAGCCTGGCGTGCGCCTGACCCGGTTGGGTAAAAGGTGTAACAGAAACTCAGTTAACGGCTTCTTTCAGCGCTTTACCGGCTTTGAAACCTGGCTTTTTAGCAGCTGGAATTTCCAGCGTTTTACCGGTCTGTGGGTTACGACCAGTACGAGCAGGACGATCGGTTACAGAAAAAGTACCAAAGCCAACCAGTACCACAGAGTCGCCAGCCTTAAGAGCGCCAGTGACGGATTCGATTACTGCGTCCAGCGCACGGCCAGCAGCAGCTTTCGGGATATCAGCAGATGCAGCGATAGCATCAATCAGTTCCGACTTGTTCACTCTAAGTCCCCTTATATCTATCTGAGTATGTTTCTAAAGTTTTTGGTAAAAGCAAAACGACTGCTGAAGCACTTACGGACACTTATAGAGCCGCTTTATAACAAGGGCTCTAAAAAGCGTCAAGAAAGCCCCTCAGGCGAATCCGTATTAATGCGTGCTAATTCTTTCCTTAGAGTCAGACTCTCGTTTGTCTTCCTTGGCGACAATCTCGGAAGCCACATCCGGCAAGGGCTCCGGCGCGTATTGCAGCGCAATTTGCAGGACTTCGTCAATCCATTTAACCGGTTTGATTTGAAGATCCTGTTTGATGTTGTCAGGAATTTCCTTCAGATCACGGACATTTTCTTCGGGAATAATTACTGTCTTGATCCCACCGCGGTGAGCAGCCAATAGTTTTTCCTTCAAGCCTCCAATGGCCAATACCTGACCACGTAGAGTAATTTCACCCGTCATCGCAACATCTGCGCGCACTGGAATCAGCGTCAGGGCGGAGACCAAAGCGGTGCACATCCCGACACCCGCGCTTGGGCCGTCCTTAGGCGTAGCACCTTCGGGCATATGGATGTGAATGTCGCGTTTCTCGTGAAAATCCAACGGGATACCGAGACTTTTAGCGCGACTGCGCACGACCGTAAGTGCTGCCGTAATCGACTCGACCATTACATCGCCAAGCGAGCCGGTCTTGATCAGTTGACCTTTACCCGGCACCACAGCGGCTTCAATCGTCAACAGTTCGCCACCAACCTGAGTCCAGGCAAGACCGGTAACCTGACCAATCTGATCTTGCTGCTCGGCCAAGCCATAACTGAATTTTCTTACACCTAAAAAGTGCTCCAGCAAATCAGACGTCACCACAACAGAGAAGCGTTTCTCCAATGCATGCTCTTTGACCGCCTTACGGCAGATCTTGGCAATTTGACGCTCAAGCCCCCGCACACCCGCTTCACGGGTGTAATAACGGATGATGTCGCGAATGGCTTCGTTGTCGAATGCCAATTCGCCTTTTTTAAGACCGTTGGCCTCGATTTGCTTGGGTGCAAGGTATTTGACAGCGATGTTGATTTTTTCGTCTTCGGTATAACCCGGCAGACGAATCACCTCCATCCGGTCCAGCAAGGCTGGCGGAATGTTCATGGAGTTGGAGGTGCACAGGAACATTACATCGGACAGGTCGTAGTCAACCTCGAGGTAATGGTCGTTGAAGTTGTGGTTTTGCTCAGGATCGAGTACTTCGAGCAATGCCGAAGCGGGATCGCCACGCATATCACTGCCCATTTTGTCGATTTCATCGAGCAAGAACAGCGGATTACGAACCCCCACCTTGGTCATCTTTTGAATCAATCGACCGGGCATCGAACCGATATAGGTACGACGATGACCACGAATTTCAGCCTCGTCACGCACACCACCCAAAGCCATACGCACGAACTTACGATTGGTTGCGTGGGCAATCGACTCGGCAAGCGAGGTTTTACCGACACCCGGAGGCCCCACCAGGCACAGCACCGGTCCGCGGATTTTCTTCACCCGCTTTTGCACGGCGAGATATTCAAGAATCCGCTCTTTAACTTCCTCTAGACCATAATGGTCAGCATCAAGGATGTCTTCAGCACGCTTGAGGTCCAGGCGTACTTTGCTCTGAGCTTTCCAGGGCACCTGAACCAGCCAGTCGATGTAAGAGCGAACTACGGTGGCTTCTGCCGACATCGGAGACATCTGCTTAAGCTTATTAAGCTCAGCCTGGGCTTTGGCCATGGCATCTTTTGGCAGCCCGGCTGCATCGATGCGCTTTTTCAGCTCTTCAATTTCGTTGTGGCCTTCGTCGCCATCACCGAGCTCTTTCTGAATGGCCTTCATCTGCTCATTCAGGTAGTACTCGCGCTGACTGCGCTCCATCTGCTTTTTGACACGGCCGCGAATGCGCTTTTCGACCTGCAGCAGATCAATTTCGGCGTCCAGCAAAGCAAGTACATGCTCAACCCGGGTTTGCAGATCAATAATTTCGAGAATTTCCTGCTTCTGTTCGATCTTGAGTACCATGTGGGCAGCCATCGTATCGACCAGACGGCTAGGCTCATCAATGCTGTTAAGCGATGACAACACCTCAGCCGGTACTTTTTTGCCCAACTGCACATACTGCTCAAATTGCGAGAGCAGGCTGCGTACAAATACTTCGGACTCACGCTCAGGCGCAGCCGCTTCTTCAATCAAGGAAACTTCGGCGCTCAAGTAGCCATCAGCTTGCCCAAATTTTTCCACAGCGCCACGCTGCTCTCCCTCGACCAGAACCTTAACGGTACCGTCTGGCAGCTTCAGCAACTGCAAAACAGTGGCAATCGTACCTACGCCATAAAGTGCATCGGCACTGGGATCATCGTCAGCAGGATTTTTTTGAGCCAACAGCAGGATTTGCTTGTCGCCCGTCATCGCAGCCTCGAGGGCCTCGATCGACTTCTCGCGTCCCACGAACAGTGGGATCACCATGTGCGGATACACAACAACATCACGCAACGGCAGGAGAGGCAATTCGATGGTTGTCTTCATGATTTCGCCTCTACGGCGGCCATACGGCCGTAATCAGATGGAAGTAAGCTTGAAGCCAAGATGGGGGCAGTCTCTAAAAAAAACAAGCGTTGATAGGCAGTAAAAACAAAGGGGCCCGAAGGCCCCTTTGTTAAACACGCACCATGTAACAAAGAGCTACACATTTACGCGTCTGGTGCAGCCTTGGCAGTCGCATCGTTGTTTTCATAAATCAACAATGGCTTGGACTTGCCTTCAATAACGCTTTCATCGATCACCACTTTACTCACCTCGGACTGCGAGGGGATTTCATACATGGTGTCGAGCAGTACGCCTTCCAGAATCGAACGCAGACCGCGAGCACCTGTTTTGCGTTCAAGTGCACGCTTGGCGACAGCTTTAAGCGCATCGGCACGAAATTCAAGATCAACACCTTCCATCTCGAACAACTTGCCATACTGCTTGGTCAACGCATTTTTAGGCTCAGTGAGAATCTGCATCAGTGCAGCTTCGTCAAGCTCATCAAGCGTCGCCAGAACAGGGAGACGACCTACGAATTCCGGAATCAGACCAAACTTGACCAAATCGTCAGGCTCGACCTCACGCAGGGATTCACCCACCTTCTTGCCCTCTTCCTTGCTGCGAACTTCAGCACTGAAGCCAATACCGCCGCGCGTGGAGCGAGCCTGAACGACTTTTTCCAGACCGGAGAAAGCGCCGCCACAGATAAAGAGAATGTTGCGGGTATCAACCTGCAAAAACTCTTGCTGAGGATGCTTGCGACCGCCTTGGGGCGGAACGGAGGCCACTGTACCTTCGATCAGCTTCAAAAGCGCCTGCTGCACGCCTTCACCGGAAACATCCCGGGTAATGGACGGATTGTCAGATTTACGCGAGATCTTGTCGATTTCGTCGATGTAGACAATGCCCATCTGAGCTTTCTCTACATCGTAATCGCACTTCTGCAACAGCTTCTGAATGATATTTTCAACGTCTTCACCTACGTAACCCGCTTCAGTCAGCGTGGTCGCATCTGCAATGGTGAAAGGTACATTCAGCAAACGAGCCAAGGTCTCTGCCAGCAGGGTTTTACCCGAACCAGTAGGACCGATAAGCAGGATATTACTCTTGCCCAGTTCGACGTCGTCGTTCTTTTTGTCACGCTGGTTAAGACGCTTGTAGTGGTTATAAACCGCTACAGCCAAAACCTTTTTGGCACGTTCCTGACCGATTACATACTGATCAAGGATGCCGCTGATTTCTTTTGGCGATGGTAATTTATGCGCGCTGCTCTCGGCCTGGGCTTCCTGCACCTCCTCACGGATGATGTCATTGCACAGGTCAACGCATTCGTCGCAGATAAAGACCGAGGGGCCGGCAATCAATTTGCGCACTTCATGCTGGCTTTTGCCACAGAAGGAGCAATAGAGCAATTTGCCGTTGTCCTCGCCGTTGCGGGTGTCAGTCATTCGATCGATCCAAATCCGATAGGCTTGCAACACAAGATGAAGGCAACTGCAGGCTTTTTCAAGCCCACAGGTGACCGGAAAAACCAGCCACCTACATTTGAGCTGCTTAAGCGGGCATTTGACGCTTGCTGAACACCGAGTCGATCAAGCCATATTCGGCTGCACGCTCGGCACTCATGAAGTTGTCACGCTCGGTGTCACGCTCGATGGTCTCGAGGGATTGACCCGTGTGATGCGCCAACAGCGAGTTCAAACGATGACGGATGTTGAGGATTTCCTTGGCATGAATGTCGATATCCGACGCCTGACCCTGGAAACCGCCCAGTGGCTGGTGAATCATCATTCGCGAATTTGGCAAGCAATGACGCTTGCCCGGCGCACCACCAGCCAGCAGGAATGCCCCCATGCTGCATGCCTGACCGATACAAATGGTCGACACGTCAGGCTTGATGAACTGCATGGTGTCGTAGATCGACATACCTGCGGTTACCGAGCCACCAGGGGAGTTGATGTAAAGATGGATGTCCTTGTCCGGGTTTTCGGCTTCAAGGAAGAGCAGTTGCGCCGCTACCAGGTTGGCCATGTAGTCTTCTACAGGGCCCACCAGGAAGATGATTCGCTCCTTCAACAGGCGCGAATAAATGTCATAGGCGCGCTCGCCACGGGCGGACTGCTCAACAACCATCGGGACCAAGCCGCCAGCGGCTTGAATGTCAGAGTTCTGCTGCATATAAGAATTGCGGGACATGTCCTGCAGTCACTCCCAAATAGTTCTGTCTTGAATACGCATAAGCCAGCTCGAGGCTGGCTTATGGTTGTGTTTTCAAACGAATCTGAAATCAGTCGGCTTGTGGAGCTTCCACCGGCTTGACAGCTTCTTCGTAAGAGACCGACTTGTCGGTCACCTTAGCCTTCTGCAGAACAGTATCCACAACTTGTTCTTCCAGCACAACCGAACGAACTTCGTTCAATTGCTGGTCATTTTTGTAGTACCAGGCCACAACCTGCTCCGGCTCTTGGTAAGCAGAAGCCATTTCCTGAATCATTTCACGAACGCGATCTTCGTCTGGCTTCAGATCGAACTGCTTAACCACCTCGGCCACGATTAGACCCAGTACAACGCGACGCTTGGCTTGCTCTTCGAACAGCTCGGCTGGCAGTTGATCCGGCTTGATATTGCCGCCGAACTGCTGAACGGCCTGAACGCGCAGACGGTCAACTTCGCTCGACAACAGCGCCTTCGGCACTTCGATCGGGTTGGCAGCCAGCAGGCCTTCCATCACCTGGTTCTTAACCTTGGACTTAATCGCCTGACGCAGCTCACGCTCCATGTTCTTACGAACTTCGGCGCGGAAACCTTCAAGGCCTGTCTCTTTGATACCGAACTGAGCGAAGAACTCTTCATTCAACTCAGGCAGCTTTGGCTCAGAAACGGTGTTGACCGTCACAGTGAACTCGGCAGTTTTGCCTGCCAGATCAAGGTTCTGATAATCCTCAGGGAATGTCAGGGTCAGAACGCGCTCTTCGCCCGCCTTAGCGCCCACCAGACCTTCTTCGAAACCCGGGATCATACGACCCGAACCCAGAACCAGCTGAGTGCCTTTGGCAGAACCGCCAGCGAATACTTCGCCGTCAACCTTGCCAACGAAATCGATATTCAGTTGGTCTTCGTTTTGTGCGGCACGCTCAGTGACTTCAAAACGAGTGTTCTGCTTGCGCAGGACTTCCAGCATTTTGTCCAGATCAGCATCAGCCACTTCCGCACTGAGGCGTTCGACAGCAATAGTATCCAGACCGGTCACTTCGAATTCCGGGAAAACTTCGAAAGTGGCGATGTATTCCAGATCCTTGCCTTTTTCAAAGACTTTAGGCTCTACCGATGGCTGACCCGCCGGGTTCAGCTTTTGCTCAACCACTGCTTCATAAAAAGAAGCCTGGATGATGTTGCCCAGTGCTTCTTGACGTGCATCAGCTTCGTAACGCTGACGGATCACGCTCATTGGCACTTTGCCTGGACGAAAGCCCGGGATCTTGGCCTTTTGGGCAGTCTGTTGCAGACGCTTGTTGACTTCAGCCTCAATTCGCTCAGCTGGCACGCCAATGGTCATGCGACGCTCAAGAGCGGAAGTATTTTCAACAGAAACTTGCATGGATATTCCTCGTTGCACAGACGTTAGCCGGCCGTTTCCGACCCCATAATCAAGGGCATGCATTCTAGTGGGTCAAACTCAAGAAGTCACCCTACCGCATTTGTACATGGAAACAGCAGGCGTATTAAGAAGGAGCAGCAAGCATTCGCTTACTCCCGGAAACACAACTTTTAACCCTAATTGCTGAACCAGAGCCTTCTGTCTATATAGAGGGCTCCATCCAGCCATACATCCGGACTCAACAAGCTCGACTCTTTAGCACGACTGCTAGCGTTTGAAAATTGAAAACGCAAAAACGAAAAAAGCGCAGCCCTTTTCAGGTGCTGCGCCTTTTTCAGCAAGTGGACGAACCACTAATTTGGTGCGGACGGAGGGAATCAAATCAAAGCCTGAATCCCTTGCCGTACGCGGCCTGCAAAGCAGACCGCAAAACCAATGTACTGACCACTGTACTAAAATGCGCTCGCTGGGAGCCCGAGAAGACACCCTAACCTGCTGGTATTGTTACACAAAAGAGGATGTGCGTAGAAATTCCACCGCTGCGAACAACTCCAACCCCTTAGCCTCGATATGAGATCGAGGCTTCTATATATAAGGAGGGAAATGCCGCGTACAGCCCATCATTCGCGGCAGGACCAGAAACCAATTTTTCCGATGCCTATCCTGCCCCTAGTTTTGGCTCAAAAAGTGGCAGCTTGTCGCCATTGAGCTCAGGCTCTTCAAGAAACAGCCCCATTAGATATGCCTCTTCCCACTCAACCAAAGCCCATAATCTGGCCGCATCAGAAATCTCAAGCATGTCCGATAGCTCTCCCGCGTCAACCTGTCGGCGTACATGGGCCAGTTTTGCCAAGGCTACAAGCTTCTTCCAACCCTCATCAGGATCGGTGATCAGGTCAGTTGGCATCCTGATGGCGGCTTTCCATTCAGCCAGTGGGTCTGATATGTGCTGATTCATATTTAAACTGTATAAATAAACAGCATTTGTATCAGGTAGCCACTGTCGAATAAAGGCCCGTTCAGCGGGAGTCTTCAGTCAGGGCGTCGTAGGATCGCTCGCAGGAAAATCCGGCCCGACGACTTGCTGCAAGCGCTGCCGCCAATTCTCCCGCATATCCATCAGCTTCTGATCGCAGCTCGGCGAGCAGATCGACAAGGTCGTTAATTGTCTTGCCTCGCTGGGCAAGGCGGGTATTGAGGATGGACTTGTCGGCAAGTAGCTGACGGGTTTGATCGCGCAGGCTGTCATTGTCAGCGCGCTGCTCAGCAGCAAGAGCATCGTCTTTCTGTTTCTGGTGAGTTGCATCAGCGCGCACCTGGTCAATAGTTCGTTGGCGGTTCCATTCAACCTGCCGGGCTTTCTCGCTCGCTTCAGTGGCAGCAGTGGCTATATCTGCAAGCGCCATTTGATACGCCGCATTCAGATCGGCCAGTTGCTTACCGTACTGCCAGGCGTCCACTTTCCATGTAGCAAACACGGAACACCCGACCAAAACAGCAAGGCCAGCCCAGCGCCAATGAATCACACCAGCACCTTCAGCGCCCGCGCATATAGCATCTGACGATCTGCCAGCCCATTCAGCCCTCCGTTGATACGTCGGCTGATGGTTTCGAACTGGCCCGCGTCCGCCAAGGTGTTCAGCCCTCGGGTTGCCCAGAACCACGCCGCCGACGTGCACGCGTGTTGCGGCTTCTCCAGCAGCTCGGGTTGATTGATCAGATCAAGGCCCAGGGCTTCGCCGCACGCTTTGTAGTTGGCGCGGCCGGTGATCTGGATCAGGCCACGGCCGCGAAACTTGGAGCCGTCACCCAGGTGGGTGTTGCCGAGGTCGGCGCGGCCTTCATATCTGGCTTGGGCTGCAGTTGGGCCCCAGATTTCTTTGACGTATTTGAGTTGGCCTGATTCGTGGCCGATCTGAGCGATGAAGGCCGCGACACGCTTCTGGCCCACGATCTGGTATCGGTTCATCGCTGTGTTTAAGACAGAAACAAAAACGCCGGCTAATTGGCCGGCGCTGGGTAAGATCTGAAGCAGTTGCTGCGTGGTAATGGACATGGTGGCTTTCTCCAAGCAAAAAAATACCCGCACAAGGCGGGATAGATATTCGTGAATTCCGTCTCAGTTAAGCTGAGAGGAAAGCCAGAGTGGTTTCTGAGGGCGACTTTTCAAGTCCGGAAATGTTTCGGTCTGGGGCCAGTCGCGCAGTTGCTGCAAGTACGTTAATAGCTCTTTGAACTGCTCATTACTTAGCGCATGAGCCAAACCTATATCGGATTCGTCTCGATGCCGTTCACGCAACCACTTGATACTTTCAATCTCGGCATCACGCCACGCTCGCCCTTGCACTCGCGCTCGGCTATTCAGAACATCCTCATCTGGAGTCCATTGCTCATTAACCCATTTGTACCCATATCCTGGGAAAGGTATGGCGGTATAGCCCTCAGGTAAAAGGCCAAGCTCTAGATGTTCGGCTGGCTGACCGTCTACGGTGCTGTAAATGACCCCTCGGTAATCCCGAACAACTTCCCAAGCGCTACCGTTGCGAACAACGGCATAGCCAGACTCAGGCTCTGGTGGGGTTTCTAGATACGCGTGCGCAGGTATCAACCAGTTCATTTCTACCAACGGATCAGGCCTTGCAAAGCCACTCCCGATGTACTCGCCCGTGCGGCTGTCCACGTGATAAACAACAAGTTCAGTGCTCATTTTCGCCCTTAATATTTAATGCAGTAAAGCATCGCTACGTTGCGTGCTCGGGTTTCGTTTGCAGTGCGTACTTCTTCGCCGGCCAGCCCTACAGGCTCCAAAATGCGCGAGGTCTGCCGAGTAGCACCGGGTGTACTGTTACGCCCCAAGTACTCGCCAGTTCCCCCGGTAACGCCGTATGCGTCAATCGTCACAGCGTGACCATGACGCTGAAGCGCATCGAGCTGGAGAGAGGCCAAAGCCCGCCCAATATCGATACCCCGGTTAAGGTCAACACCTCGGATAGTTTCAGCACGCAAATCAGGCAGGTTAAACGTGGTACTGCCATCTCCGGGCCCATACAGCGTGCCAATTTTTGAAAAAAGGGCCGCATAAGCCTTACGCGACAGGGTTCCCCCGTCGCACACCAACCAACCCTTTGGAGGATTTGCCATTGCAAACGCCTGAACGGCGCCTTCCATATTGCC
Source organism: Pseudomonas sp. WS 5071 (assembly GCF_012985765.1). NCBI lineage: Bacteria > Pseudomonadati > Pseudomonadota > Gammaproteobacteria > Pseudomonadales > Pseudomonadaceae > Pseudomonas > Pseudomonas sp. WS 5071. Next base: position 102,480 of record NZ_JAAQWY010000006.1, read on the forward strand.
GAGTAGCTCCGTCCACGGTTGCCAGATATTGGCATTGCACGAACGGCGAAACGTTCGGCCCGTTACATGCTCCATAAAGGTCTGTTGTACAACCCCGTCTCCCCACACCTCGTGGCGAATGAGAGACCCTTGAGGGTTGGTGCCTTCAGGAATATTTTGCGCGTTTGTTGATGTTCGATATAAACCGGATTTAAACCACTGCAAGTTGACGTTGTTCGACGGGAAGTCGACCGCAGCCGCACCCCAGCCAAAGTCGCCCGGTCCCATCTTGGCGGCAATGGCGTTGGTCACTGTAGTGGCAAAATTTGGATCGTTGCCCAGCGCTGCCGCCAACTCGACTAATGTGTCCAACGCACCGGGCGCAGCGCCTATTAGGGCGGCCACTTCCTGAGCAACAAAAGCCGTATTAGCAGCCTGAGTGTTGTTGGCTCCTCTGGCCGGGGTTGGCACGCTCACAACGCCGGTAAATGTCGGATTTGCTGCGGGTGATTTAGTTGCTAACAGCGCATTGACTTGAACCTGCGTATAGCTATCAGTAATGGAATACCCTGCTAACGTATTGGCCTTGTCCGCCTTTGTCGTCGGATCGAAATTCCCGCTGTGCCACACATATCGGTCAGGTGACCAAACGCCTCGGGTATGCCCCCGAAAATAAAACCACTCGTCTCGAATAAAGATCTGCCACCCGGCGCTTTCACCTTCGGCGTTGAGCAAGATTCCCGCCGATCCGCTCAACCCATTGAGTGTCCCTGCACTCGGCACTTGGTAAGCAAATCGTGACTTGCCGATAAGTTTCATGTCCGGCAGGTCTGTTCTGGCAACCGCCCCCCATCCGCCCTCACCCAACGGCATTCCGTCAGTAATTCCGTGACCCGCCAAAGTCGTCGGATTGGTGCCGGCAGTGGCCCGCCCCCGGCGGTCAATCGTGAGGCTTTTGTAAGTGCCTGGGGCAATACCGGTATTCCCCATAATCTGCTCAAAGGTCAGCGCCGTGGTGCCCACGGTCGGCGGCGTTACGTTGCTAAGTTGCCAGATTGATCCGTAATTCGTCGTACCTGCCTGTACGGGCACCATCATGCCGGGGCTGACCTCAATGCTCTCATCAGCGTCTTGAGCGCGAACCCACCCCCCCGCAGCAGCCGAATAAATGCCGTTTTGAGCGGCGTTCGCTTGGTTCTTAACTAGCACACGGTCCCCGGCGACCAAGGCAGTGCCATCAATCGACTGAAGGCCACTGAGAGCAATTGCTCCCGTGGTGGCCACTCGTACCGTTTTCTTCATGTCGGCCGCTGCGAAGGTCTGAATAGCCTTCAACAACTGGTTAACCTGACTTTCATCCGGTTTCAGACCGGCCGCTTTAATAACGCTCAACAGCTCTTCAGTAACCGAGTTGCCCCATGCGGAAGGGATCAATGAACCCACTTGGCCCGTGGTGGGGTTTTCATCAACAAACTTGCCTTCTACCAAACCGACGTTTGGAACGCTCTTTGGATAATCCATTAGGACTGCTCACCGTAATTAATAAATTCAACTGTGTGGGCCGGGGCCGCTCTGCGTAGCACGCACTCCAAGGCTCCGCTCGGGTTACCCCCGAAGGTCTCGCCCCAGTAGCTGGCACCAAAGCGCCGCCCCAGACGCCTGCGGGGCCCGGTTTCTAATGTCCACATGAACTGTGCCACCCACGTCCCAAAACGCGCAGACCCGAAGCGCGAACGCGAGCCAAAACGCGGCGCTCTATGCTCGATCACCTTGGCATGGGGGTAGCCTTGGCTGATGGCCAACTCAACGAAATAAGCCGGGGTCTGGCCGCCGACTTCGACCAGTCGCCGGCGAACCGCCAACTGACGATCTTCAAAACGCGGGAACTCGCCCATGCATGCATCAGGCAAATTCATGACGCGCTCCCAGTCCGGGACCAGTTCGCGCACGGTATCCGGCAGGCTCTCGGCCAGCAGGTCAGCCGCCCGCAAGTCCTCACGGGCCAGCTCTTGCGCTCCAGCCTGTAACAACGCGTCAATGTCAGGGGAGAACTCCAGCTCCCACGCAGGGCCGGGAGGCAACAGGGCCCGTAGTTGCTCGTAATAGTCGGGGGCCGTTCTTATAGCCATTGCACTCCCCCGTACGTCAGCAGCTCGTTACGGGCGGCGGTAATGTTTCCTGACGGACTCTGTAGGTCGTGGTCTTTTTCGCCCGTCGCGCCGCTGATTGCCTCCCGGATATGGGTGTTCAGCATCACGCCACCCAAGTCAGATTCCCGGTTATGCAAATCCACCAGCGCTGCCTCAACAGCCGCCCGAACTACCCCGCTGTCAGGGGTGAGCTTGATTCGGTACTGAATGGGCCTTTCCACAGGGGGGAGCACGTACAGCTCTGCCGTTACGGGGCGCTCTTTCTGGATGTAAGCCTCAACAACGGCGCAGGCTTCTGCACTGGGGATCAGGTCGATATCATCATCACGGACAAAGAAAAGCCCGACCGTACCGGGGCCAAGCCAGTGGCGAATCAGCCACGCACGCGTCACGCCTGCCACCTCTAACGCCCACGTCACGTAGTCGCTGGCACTGCCGCCGTGAGGGATCACCCGGTACGAGCGAATCACACGCCCGCGCAGGGTCTCTATGCTTTCTTGCTCTGTGCCGCCTCCCAGACCGGGAGCCAGTACCGTGAATTCCGTCCCAACACCCAGCGCCGGTGAGACCAGTCGCAACACTGTGCCTGCCGGTGTATTGCCTAACTGGCCGGGTTCTAACGCCTCCAGTTGGGCGACACCTTGCGTCTTGACCAGCTTGACCGATGCGGTAACGCGAAAGCGCACACCATCCTCACGCTGCAACAACGTGCCGGCGTCCAGAAGGGCGGGCGCTGCGCCGATAAAAATTGCTGATCCTGTTGCCGCCACGGCGTCCAGCCGGTCGCGTTTGAGTCGCGCCCGAGCCATGCGCCGCAATGTGTCCTCGTCGGCGGTGTCAGGGAGAATTTGCGCGGCAATGTATGCCTGATGGCCGTAGCGCCCATAAGCAGCCCCCGCAAAGACGCGGGCCAGCACTTCGGCATCAGAGCGCAGCAAGGCGCTGGAGCCGCCCAAGTCGCTTTGGGCTCGGGCAATCAGCTCTGGGAGTGACGGGGTATTAAATGGCATTGATCACCAACCAAAGGTTTTCAAGATAAATTTCCACCGGCCCGCCTTCGCGCATGTGCAACACCACCTGCAAGTCCAGCCGGTCAAGGCCGCGTGTCACGATGATGTCGATATGCGTCACGCGGCCATCGTCGAGCATCCATTGCAGCGACTCGCGGGCGAACGCCTCGGCATCGCGCTCCGTGGTCGCTGTCAGCTTGCGGCGGCGCAACTGCCAAAGCCGTGACCCGATACGGTCATTGGCCTGCGTGGGAAAGCTGTCTCCCCACCAGCCGTAGCGTTCTTCATCGTCCAACGGGTCATCAGGGGAGGCCCGACGCCACGTAAGCAGGCTATTTACCGCTGCCCTTCGCCAAGCGCTGGCCACGTTTTCGCTATTGATAACGGCCATCAGCTATCCCCCAGGCACCGGTTTTTTGTCCGACCCTTCGTGTACGTGATTCACTTGGCTGACCTTGGCGGCCACCTGATCGCCGTCCGAGACAATGCGCCCTGTGGTGTGGATCAACGGCGTGTCGAACTCGACAGCCGTACCGGCTTTGATTTTCAGGGTCATGGTTTCAATCTCGATCACCCGATCACGCTTGAAGTGCAAGACGTCGCCTTCATCGGTGTACAACGCGACCTCACCGGTCTTAAGACCTGCCAGCCGAAAGCGCCGGTCGGCAATGCAAACCACCACGCCGTGTGAACGATCACCGCCAATGAAAGCCGCTAACCCCTCTGCGCCCGGATGCGGATTGGACGTGTAGCCATAGGGTTCGAGGTGTTCCATGTTGTCTTTCATTTCCCCGGCCAGCAGGCGCATTTGCAGGCTTTGGAGTTTGCTTGTGGCATTCACCAGACTGACAACCCCACGGGCAAACACTTTATTCATCAGGCTCATTCGGGCTTCCAGTCAGCAGGGATCAAGTATTCAAAGTTGTCCGCCTTGCCCCCCTTTTTCAGCTTGCGGGCTTTGTGCGGGTCTTTGGGTTCCGGTTCAAAGGCATCAGGCGGCGCCACGGTCATGGCAGCCGTGGTGCCGCTGTCATCGAGCACGTACTCGATTTCACTAATCAGCATGTCGCGGTCGATGCCTATGAGCGGATCAACCACGCGCACCAACATGTTCGGGCGCCATAGCTCGCCATTGGATTGCCGCCATCCCTGCACTTTGTATTGCAACGAAAGCGCCTTGCCGATGCGATTACCGCGTTCCCAGTTGGCCCGTGCGCTGGCCAGCTCGGGGCTGAGCTGGCCACTTTCATGAATCAGCAACACCCGCTTTCTGGCAGCCCGTGGGTCACTGACACTGGCCTGCACCTCTGACGCGCCCTCTCCGTGGACCGTGTCCGTTCCAGCCCGCTGCCCCACTACTTCGTAGTCGGAGAACACCCCGGAAAAATCCAAAGCCCCCGAACCGGTGAGAATATTTTTCCCCAGCTCCAGGCGATCAACAGCGCGGCCAGCACTGCCCGGCTTGACGATCACCAGTCGCCCACGCGCGTCATCCGTCGACAACAAACGCGATAACGTCAGCAGGCGGTCGATGGACTCGAAAACGGTTTCACCCGGTTCAATGGTGTGGTCGATCAGCTTGTCGGTTTCGGGCACTTCGCTAAGCACGCTGATGCCGTACGAGTCGGCCAGCGCCTGCACCACCTGTTGCACGCTTTGGTTGCGCCACTGGCCCGGCTTATTGATTGCTGCGCAGTCCACCAAATCCGCGGTTAAAGATCGTCCGCTAATGCTGCGGCTGACTTTGGTGGCGTCATAGCTGATTGGCGTAGCGAATACCCAGCCCGTTAAAACCAGATCCTCGCCTATCCTGACCTCGCATCGAGCGCCTTGGCGCACAGGAATTTCCGTGTCCTGCCCCGGCCAACGCCATGTCACGTCGAGGGAAAAGTCCCGGCTTTGTCGTTCTATCCCTGCGCTGATGCTGACTTTTTCCCAGCCACGGTAATCCAGTCCGTTGACGCTGAGCGTCACGGCATTGGTGTTTTGCATGGGGTTTACTCCTGAGCGACTTGCAACACCGCAGGCGGCAGAAAGCCGGGGTGTTTGACCCTGTTACGCGTAACGATTTCTTGCGCCCGCGACGCGTCACCAAAGCGCTGATAAGCCAGCACCAACGCAGGCAGGCTTTGTTTGGGCGTCACCTGCACCAAGCGCACACCCGAGCGGGCCACTTGAGTCAGGTGTGTTTGCAACTGCTTACGCACGCTCTCAAGCTGCGTGAAGTGCTCGTGAGGGGCGGCCAGTGCTGCCCCCCATAGCGCTTCGCACGCCGCATCACGCAGCGCAATAATTTCATCGGCCGCTGGTACTTCAGGTCGAGCAATGGGCAATGCCACTTGCTGTTCCAGAGAAGGCACAGCCGGCAACGCCGCCGGGGGGAGCACCACCGGCATGGCGGCGGAAGTACGCACCGCATGGACCAACAGCATATCCCGCACCAATTCCCGTGCCGCCTTGACCACTGCAACGGTGGCCAAGCCGCCGGCTGCACTGCTGGCCACCGAGTCTGCCACTGCCGCCGCCGTCAGGGTTCGTGCTGCCTCCAGCTTGCTGGTGACGTCGCGCCTTGACTCGACAAAGCTGGTAAAGCCGGGCTCGGTATCCGCCAGTTTTGCAACCGTCTGCATGAACAGCGGATCAGCTTCAACCACCGCCCCCGATACTGCGCCGCCACTCCCGACCGCACCGCCTGAACTGCCTGAGCCTGAACCTGAGTTGCTGTAACCCGAGTTATAGGGCTTGGTCGATGAACCTGTGTAGGACTGGCCGAAGCGGGCGAATTGAGCGCGAAACATGGCACTGAAATTACCCGGCGCATTGATCAGCATGTCCGCCAAAGCCTCGACCGACCCCACCAGACCAATCAGAGAAGCAAACTCGCGCTGGATCAGCATTTGCACACCGGCAATGCTGTTTTGCAGTGCGGCCACTGATAACCGAGCTCGGTTCACAATGGCCATTGCCGCCTTGTAGCGCGACAGAGCCGACTCCAGCAGGGTCTCAGAGGATTCTTCCAGTTGCTTTGAGGTGTTGGGCACCCCGGCCGGGAAACCCTTCTCACCATCCTCTACAAACGTCAGATCAAACCGAACTACCCCACCCTCACGACGCTCATGGGACACGTCGCAATCTGTCGCCGTGACCGTCATGCGGCCAAACCATGGGTGTATCAATTCGCCGGGGCCAGGCTGATCGAGTGCTTTTAACAGGTCATCACGTTTTACAAAGCAATCATCCCCCACCACAAAAGCCGCCAGTTTTGGAATCCGCGTTTTACGGCCAAGGTCCTCAACAAATGGCTTATCCCGTTGCGGGTACTCATGCACCTGCGTGCGCCGACCTACAGACTGGCTGTCACTGTCCACAAAGAACGGGACGCCCCTGAATGAGGCCGGCTGTAACTGATCGCGCCACGTTGTATCTGCCATCGGCCGCTATCCTTCCCTTGCCAAACTTCGGTAACCGACTTGCGGGGTCACGGTAAGACCCGGCTGATTCGTTTTCATGGGATCAACCCGCATGCCCTGTGGCGCATTGTCGAAGCGAACCACCATTGCGCCTTCCAGACTGGTGCGGTTATTGGCTGCCGTCTGCTGCACCAGAGACCCACGCTGAGCCACCAACTCACCCGAAGGCGGGGTCGGCTTGTGTTGCTGTAGAAGGCTGCCCGGCTTGGGCATTTCACGCTGCTCAGGCATCGCCACCAACGCGCCCGGACGCGGCACAGTGGGGGCCTCAGCCTCGGGCAACAGGTCGCCCGGCCTGACTGGCCGTACCGCCTGAGTACGTCTCAGCAACTGGCCCGGATTCGGTAGGGGTTCAACCTCGGATTGACGCAACAGATTGCCCGGCGCAGGCAAGGACTCAGCGCCCGTTACGCGTAACGGCTTTCCGGGTGCGGGCAGTGGCGGCGGTTGCGAACTCACCAGTTGCAATGCCGGGGCACGTATCAAACCGCCGGGTATGACTGGATCATTAGCCGGCGGTCGTAACAGATCCGCCGAGCGCGTAGCACCTTGCAGAATGTTTTGATTGCGCTGCGCCTGGGCGGCATCCGCCCGCAGGAACTCCCCAGTGCCGCCACCCTCTCCGGCGTTGGCCAGCTTCTGGCGTTCCGTCCAGCCGTCCACCGTCGTTTTTGCCGACTCAAGGAATCCGGGGCCATCCGACCCAATCCCGAAGAGCTTCATCATGGGCTCAAGGATCGGCTTGAGCTTGTTCCACATGGACTGGAAGAAACCGCTGATGGGCTCCCAGTTGTTAACGATCATCCCCAGCGGCGTCCAGTCGAAGATGCTGGCCATAAAGTCCATGAACGGTACAGACAGCGCTTTAGTCAGCTCCCACATGGAGCCAAAAAACGCTGTCAGCGGTTGCCAATTCTCGATGATCATCCCGATTGGCGTCCACGAAAACGCCGTTTTCAACCACCCCCACACCGCCATCGCCGGTTTCTCGATGCGCTTCCAGATCGCCTCAAAGTACGGCGCGACCGTTGACCAGTTGCCAATGAGCAAACCCGCCGCCAACGCGATACCGCGCACGATCAACCCTACCGGGCTCATACCCACGACAGCGTTCATCAGACCCAGCGCCGCCGTTGTTCCGGCCGTGGCCACCCGCAACACACCAAAGCCGACAGCCGCCCCCAACAGCCCTTTGATCAACCACGGGTTGGCATCTGCCAGCGTTGAAACCTTGCTGATGATTGGCCCTACCGTGGCCATGAAGTCGTTGAACGGCGGCAGCAACACAGTGCCTACCGTGATGGCCAAGGCCGTCATGCGGTTTTGCAATAATTGCAGGGCGTTTTCAGTGGTCTCTGATCGGGCCTTGTATTCGCCCTCCATCGAACCCGCGTATTTTGTCTTATCCCCCACGGCCTTGAAGTTCTTTTGCAGCACGTCAAGGTTCGTCAGCAAAGGGGCAATAGCCCCTACCGATTCTTTACCGAACAGGTTGGTCAGCACAGCGGCCTGCTTGGCCTTATCAACCTTGGCCACCGACTGGAGCACCTTGTTAATGGTGCCCTCGGAGTCCGTCTGCATGCCCCGTGCGATTTCGTTGGCATCCAGACGCAAGGCCTTGAACGCCATCTGCTGCGACTTGGTGGCGGCGCTGCCGGCGGTCAGGGTCAGGGCAAAGTTCTTCATGCCCGTAGCCGCGACATCCTGAGCAATACCCACACCGGCCAGCGCCGAACCCATTGCCGCCAGTTGCCCGGCATTCAAACCGGCGATTTCACCCAGCGGGCCAATGGCCGTCACGATGTTAGAAATTTGCGCGGTACTCGCCGCGCCGGTATTGCCCAAATAGTTGATCTTGTCAGCCAGGGTAACTACTTCTTCCTGATTGAGTTTGAACGCCGTGCGCCACTTGGCCATCATTGAACCGGACTGTTCAGCGGTCTGGTCGAATGCGATCCCCATTTTTACGGCGTCTTGGGCGAACTGGCCCAATTCCTCGCGCGCGATACCCGACTGCCCACCTGCCGCAACAATCTGCGCAATGCCATTAGCGGCCATTGGCAACTGCTCAGACAGCCCTAGCACGTCCTTGCTCATCTGCTTGAACTGTTCGGGTGAGTCGAAGTTAACGACCTTCTTAACGTCCGCCATTGCGCTTTCAAAGCGCATAGCCTCCTTCGCACCCAAGATGAAAGGCAGCGCCAGTGCGCCGCCTTGCAAGGCTTCCATAAAGCCGATTTTGCCAAGGCCTGACTCGGTTAACTGCCGGCGCAAGTTGTTGGCGTTGCGACGAATCCCCCCAAGCACTGGCGAAAGCCGGTCTACCCCGGTGATAAGCGCCTTTAGCTGAAACCTGTCAGACATTGTTGCTCCCCACTAACGCCGAGATACGCCAAGCGTGTTCCTCGCTTTCGAGGATCACGTCTAGCGGCTGGTTCTTCATTGCTTCCGGGTCGGTCTTCCAGAACCACGCAAGGTCATAGACCAGCGCGGTTAGATCGTCGGGGCTGGCAAAGCGGGCTGTAGGAAAAAACCAATAATCATCCATGTCAGGGTGTTCAAATCTGACAAGTCCAGATCGTTCACCGAGCCGGCTGGAATGCTCGCGCATACCGCCAGATACTTCGCGGCAGTTTCAAGGTCGGCCACAGGCTGGCCGTTATCACCCAAGGTGTAAGGCAAGAGCTTGATGGCTCGCGCTTCTTGAGGGGTTGGCCGGCGAATCTCCAGTTCAGTGACGACTTCACCGTGCGCCTTGATTGAACTGCTCAGCTTGAATGTGTCTTTAACCATTACTGCCAATCTCCTGAAACGCCTTCAAACTTAAGCGACACCTTGCCGTCATCGCCGGTTACTTTGATTTCATCCACCGCATAAGCACCGCTCAACACGTAGCTACTGCCGTCCTTGAATTCGGCGGTAATGGTCATGTCCTGACCCTCTGCGATTTTCTGGAACGGGAAGCCCGGTGTTTTCAGGGCATCAACGCTGATGAAGGCGGCCAGGTCTTCCTCTTTGAAGTAACCCGGCATGATGGTTTCGCGCTTGACCTTCGACAGCGGGCATTCCACGCCGCCAGTGATAACGATCTGCTCACCGTCAATCTTGATGTAGCACGTGCCCGCAACTTTCTGACCCATAAGGGGTGCTCCAATGAAAAAGCCCGCACAGGGCGGGCTTGGGTGTTTCTTATGGCTTTACGCCGCTTCGGGGTACTGCAACCGGAACTGATACAACAGCGCAAAAACGCGGAGCTGGTTGACCAGATCTGGCGGGAACAGCACGTTCAACCTGTTGGGGTTGGCCGGATCGCGCTCTACGATCAAGTTGGCCTTGAACATTTCCATGTTTTCAACAATGCCAGCCCGCTCAAGCTCGCCATACGCGGCAATTAACTCCCCACGAATCACCACGGGGGTGACAATGCGCTGACCGGGGCCAAAGTTGGTCCCGTCATTGGCCAGCTTGTGGCGTCCATACTTGCTGGTAATACGGCTACGCAACACACGCAGCACGTGTGCCGACTGGTGCAACGTTTCGCTGTCCAGATACGAGTCGTCGGGCTGGTCGTACGCGTTGCGCTGGTAGGTCGTTACAGCGCGCTGAATGCGCAGCGCACCGCCCGAATAGTTCGCCGTGGCCGTGCCATACCCCAGCAACGACTGGAACTCTGTCAGCGTGAAACGCTCACTGACCGGCGCCGGGTCAATGCCGCCCAGCTCCCCCGTTTGAGTGGGACAGGCCGGGTCAGCGCTGATGAATACCGCCGTGCGGGCCACCAGTTGCGCGGCCACTTCCCACACCGGCTGTGGCACCCCTTTTTCAATGCCCAAAATGGTCATGTGCGGGTCATTACGAAGCCGGCCGGCAGCGACATGCTCGCCCAACGTACCCCGGCGAACGCTGTAGACATGGCCATAAATCTGCTTGGCCCATGACCAGCGCCCGGCGCTGTCATCCATGGTTTCTTTCCACGCGTCCAGCGTTTGTGCATCGGTCCAAGGCTGGCAAATGAACTCAAATTCTTCATCCCCCAACGCCGCCAACGCCGTCGCCATGTCGGGCGTACCGGCGCCGCCTGACATTGGCGTTACCACCACTGTCAGACCGGCCGGGGTAATTTCGCCATTGACCCGGCCCAAGCGGTTCATCACCACCTGAATGTCGTTGGCCAGCACGCCCTTAAATTTGGACGTGAGGGTCACAACGCCCTCTACCGCCGCCGCCTTCACGGGTAGCTCAATGGCGTCATTGATCTTGTTGGCCAAGGTGGCAGCAACCGCCGACGCCGGCGACAGATTTGGCACCATCGCCTGTACGCGCTGCCCCGCCACGTAAAGGTTCAACAGTCCTGCTTCGCTGGTTGTGCCTGTCAGGGTGATGGTGGCCGTTGCAGATACGCCCTCAGCCACTTTGAGTGGCAAACACCAGACCTCGCCCGCCGGATCAATGGCGCGCAGTTGCTTGTGCATGGCCGCGATCATCGACCCGTCGCCACCGATGGCGCGTGCTTCAGTCGTGCGCGACACAATCGACAACTTGCCGATTTCATCGCCCTCCGCGTCATCGTTGACCTGACCCACCAGCAGCCGGCGCAGTGTTGACAGCCCGCTGTTGGCCATTGAGTTGTCCACCTCTGCATAAAACAGCGGGACACGTAGATCACCTGGAATAGCGCTGAACCCTACACTCATGTTGCTTTACCTACTTTGGCGGGCTTGGACTCAACGGCATCACCATCATTGATACGGCGCTGCCAATAAGCGTTATGCGGCACTTGCGCGCCAGTTTCGGGCAGCAGTTCGCCGCCCTTCTCAGGGTCGGGAACATCCCGGCCCTGAGCAGGTTTCAAATAAATGCGCTTCACTTTTGTAAATCCTCTCGGGCTTGATACTCGATACGGCCGTCAGGGCCTGTAGGGGATAGGTTCTTGTCGAATATCGGGTCGATAAAATCCATATTGATATTCATGCCTTCCAGCGGCGGCAAACCGTCCAGCTCGTATTCGTGCCACGTTTCAGCCGGATCACTTGCGAGGTTACGGCCAAGCTGAAAAGCGGTCACAAACGAGAAGCGGTAAACCGCCTTGTCCCGGCTGTTGAGCAACATTTCCCGGCCCACGTATTCCACCGGGTCATATTCCGGCTCGGGCTTGAACCCCACCAAAGCGCGGCATAGCTCCTTGCGCACCGCGTCCACCTGATCACCCACCGCAAGACCGCGCTCGTCCCCAGCGCGCTGCGGAAAGACCACGCACACGTCAAATTCCTCGGTCACGTCCTGCAAAATCACGTTTTGCGCCTCAGAAGGATCGGCGCGCTCGTCGGTCAGCACCACGTAAGCCGCAAGGCCTGACAGCTTTGAACTTTTCTCGATGCTTTCCCAGTCAATGCCACCCGTAACGGCGTTGGTAAAACCGGGGCAATGCGCACGCAAGTGCATCACCAAAGGCGTCACTTTCATAAACCACCCGTAACAAAAAGCCCGCTCTGGGCGGGCTTAGCCGTTATGTAGGCTCTTGGCGAATGCGTCCTGCAAAATGGTGACAATCCTGTCATTGCTCTTTTGCAGGGCGTCTTCCATGAAGTTCTCGCGGGGTGCGATTCGCCACCCTCGCCCGTTGTCAGCTTGACGGCGGTGGCCTTTGGTTCGCTTGGCGCCGTTTCTAACACCGTAGTGCAGGTAGGCCGGGTAATACTCTTTCATGGCGGCGGTTTTGTTCGGCATGATCCGCACCATAAAACCCGACCTGCTGACTTTGGGTGTAATCGACTTGGTAAGCCGGCCAGTCCTGTGGCCCGGATAACCATCAGGCCCCGAACGCTTGGCTTTGCCGGTGAGTTTGCGGGCTTCTTTCTGAACCAGTCGCCCCACCTTGGCAAAGCCCTTGCGGATTTCCGAACGGTTGAAGTTGGCCCGTTGAAAATCGTCGAACGCACCAAAGTGCATGTAGGCCGCAACATGAGGTTGGGTCATAGCTCTTCTACCTCCAGCACCGTAAACCTGCGCTTACCGTTGAGATGCGAACTGCGCCGAACCCGGTAAACCGTGGCGCCCTCGCCTTCACCTACCACCGCCTCCCAATCGTTGGTAATGCCGTTACGGTAACGAATGGTGATGCGGTGAGTCATGATGCTGTCAGCCTGAACACTGCCCGAATACAACGCGCTGCCCACCGGCTCGACCTTGGCCCACGTTCGTTTTTGAACTGGAAAGCTCGACTCCAGGTCAGCATCGAATTCATTGGGTTGGTCGTCACGGTGACGCAGCGTCACCCGCGTATCCAGCTCACCTATGGCCGGCTCATTCATAAGCTGAACCAACGGTAAGGGCCAATCAACGCATCCACGGCCAACGGCAGCACCTTCATGCCGGCGGCCTCACTGGCGGCCTCTCGATGCTCGTACCAATGGGCAACCAGCAGCAGCATGGCCAAGCGCCAATCATCATCCAGTAGCAGAGCGTTTTCGGGCGCGTCATCTGGCAACGCATCACCCGCAATCAGCAATCGCCCGGTCTTGTTCTGCACCAACTTCCACGCCGCACGCCCGTAAGCCTGCAAGAGCGCGTCTTCGTCGGTGCTGTCGTCATCCAGGCGCAGATGCGCCTTGATCATGGAAAGCTCCAGCATCAGCGCACAGGGGCCACTTGCGCGGCCCCGCTCCTTAATCAGGCTGCGACTTCGGCGCCTTTGCCTGCCAACGCCTTGATCGCGGCGGTGTCCTGCAGGACGATGCCGAAACGCAGGAACGCAAGAAAGCCCACTTGGCCATACTCGGCGTAACGCTCAACCAAGCGTTTCAGCGTCAAGCTGCGCACGGCGCGCAAGATCAGCTCGTTAAAGTCGCCGGCAAACATAAACTTCTTGCCAGCAGCAATATCAGCAATTGCCTGATCAATGACGTATTGCTGTTTAAGAATGGTCGCCGGACGGTCGCTATCAATGCCCGGCAGCCAGAGAGGACGGTTATTACCATCGACCATTTCTTCAAGGGCCTGACAGGTTTTGTCGTTGAAGGCCAAGCGGAATTTCGGAGCCGCACGATAGGCCGGGTCGACCGAGTGAATCAGGCTGTTCACTTCCTGCCAGGTGAACTTGGTTGCATTGGCTGTAACGCTGCCCACGCTTACCGAGGCTTCCAGTCCCTTAGGCTGGGCCGGCGCATCTGCCGCCTCGGCTGCGCCAGTGCCCTGCACGATCAGGCGGTTACGAGTGCGCCCACAACGCTTGCTGATACGGCCAGCCAGAAAGGCTTCCATATCAATACCGGAATCCTGCAACAGCTGTTCGGATACTCGGATGATTTTCGAACTGATGGTGTAAGAGCCGAGCGTCCCCATCCCAAACTCGACATCTTTTTCGTTGGCTTGCTTGTTTTCCCCAATCAGCTCGCCTTCTTCTTCACCACCATTGCTCACCGCCCAGGCAATGGGTGCACCATTGTCGGTATTGAGTAGCTGACAGACAGCCGCAATACCGCCATAGGTGTTCAGCGATTCAATTACCCGCGCCTGCAACGTGGTGGGGACAGTAAAGCCACCCGCTTCATTAGGGTTGGTAGCCTGAGCACGCATAGCAAATACTGCTGAACGTTGTTCAGCCGTCAGCGGTTCCGTGCCGCGACGCAAGAATGCATCGAAAGCGCTTCGTTGTTCAGCGTCGGCACCCGTCAGTTCTGGTTGAGGCTGGGCGCCATGGTTGCCGTTACGGGCGCGCTCTTCGACAAAGGACTGATCATTCTCACGCAATTCTTCCTCGCGCTCGATCTTCTCCTTCAACGCTTTGAGGTCGACTTTCATCGCCTCCCACTTGGCACGCACTTCGCCGGTCCATGCTTCATCACCCGTGCTTTCATGCAGGCTACGCATTTCGGCAGATTTTTGGGCGTACAGCTCTTTAAGTTGTTGCAGTGTCATAGATCCCCCAAGGGCTTAAAGGTCGTTCAAATCCAGCAGGCGCTCTCGGGCTTCACGCTCAAACAAAGCGCGACCCTCAAGGCCTTCGGTGTTCGCCTGCTTCCAGGCATTCAGGGAGCGCTGGGCAGCGCTTGAGTCGGGATAGGCGGGAAATGACACTGGGCCCACGTCGCGCAGTTCGGCGATCTTGTAAATCGTCCGCACCACCACGCCGTCTTCTTCGTGCCACGTGTCTCCACCGGGCGCTACACGCATAGCGAAACTGCTACCTGACATGTCGCCGCGCGCAATCGGCGCGACAACCAGATCACGAATGGTCAGGGTGTCGGGCGTGTCGATTTCATATGCCAGACCACGCTCATCGACAGTCAGGCGCAACGTGCCGCTAGTGGTGCGCCCCAACAGATAGTTGGGGTCGTGGTTGAATAGGCCGCGAGTGTCTTGGGCCAGCACCTCGTCAAAGGCGCCAGGGGCAATCAGCTCGACAAAGAAGCCACCCAGCAAGTCGCTACGTGTATTGAAGACAGCGGCATAACCAACAATCTTTGGCGCCCCGGCCTGACCGTCAGGAAGCTGGACAGCGCGAAGCTCGCACTGCTGCGCGGGCAGCATGCGTTTTTCAATTTCACTCATAGGATTATTCCGGGTTCGTTACGGGTAACGGCCGGCCGTCAGGGCCCAGCAACGTGGTGTTGACGTTGAGCAACATCAAATCAAGACCGGCACGCGGGTTGAGGTCTTCGAGCACGCGCACTTCATTGCGATCCATCCAGCCATCTTGAATGGCAATGCGGTAGAACTCGGCGCGCTCTTTCGGAGTTCCGCGCAACAGCCCGGCAAGGTTGAATTTGACGTAATAACCGGCCAACCGCTCAGCACGGGTAAAGACCCGGCGGTTGATTTCTTCTTCCCAATTTTTGACCCACGGCATGATCGAGTGCCGGACAAACTGGATAGCCTGCTCGCTGATATTCGAGAACGTAGCCTTTTCAAGATCGTTGATCATGTGAGAAGGCAAGTTGAACATGCTGGCAATCTCACTCCGGGTCAGCTTGCGCGTCTCCAAAAACTGGGCGTCCTCAGGTGCAATGGTCAGCGCCTTGTAATCCAGATCCGCCGGCAGTAAGAGCGTTTTATTGTCCGAACCTTTTAGCCTTTGAACCGCACTATTCCAGGCACTTTTAAGACGAGTCCACGCCTCTTCTGTCAGCTTTCCGTCCTTGAGCGTGACCAGCCCTGTAGGTCGGCCGCCACCTTCAAAAAACTCCTTTCCGTACCGCACAGCGGCCAAACCAAGCCCTACGGTTTCCGCGTTCTGTCGAATAGGACTGGTGCCCATGCGCCGACCTGAACCAATGGCGCGCAGATGAATCATGTCCTCAGGGGACACAGCCAACGGGGCGCCGTCTTCATCTTGCGTTGAGTAAATCCAGCGGCTGCCGTTCTTTATCAGGTCAGTGATTTGCGGCTCACACATTTCCAGCGATTGCAGTTCGCCGCGACGACTACGCACCAAACGCGTAAAGCCATTGCCATGCGCCAAGGTGTGAGCCTGTTTTGTCTCGCGCCACCTGTAAGAGGTCTGCCACTGGTTTGGCTCGTCATGCAGCAAGTAATGCGCGGGGTGATCCGTGGCCGGAACAATCTCACCGTTAACTTTACGCAGCACGTTTAACGGCAGTTGAGCCATGGTGCTGGAAAGCACGTAGATACAGGCATACACCGCCGTTAACTTCTGTGCTGTTTCAGGGCTTACGTTGATCCCATTCGCCGAACACAGCAGCTCACCTAACGCTTTGCTACTCAACTTCGTAGCCGGGTTTTCAAGACTGCTACGGCTCTCATACATCGAACCAAAGATCATGTCTGAACAGCCTTGATAGCGCCGGCCACAAGCCCAACACCACCGACAATCAGCGCCCAACCCGGACCAAACTGAACGTACAAACCAGCAACAAGCAGACAATAGCCTGCCGTCCCAACAAACTCAGGAAGCATCTTTTTCATAGGGTTATCCGACTAAAAAGTCATCGTCCTCAAGGGTTTCAAGCAACGAGCGCGTGACACCATCCGCCAACAGAGCGCGACTCATGGCCATCAAAATGGCAACCATGCCGTCGATTTTTTTTGCACTGCTTTCTTTGGTTGGTGTAATGCAACCCTTGTACTCATGGGCTACAACGTTGCTCGCCATCCAGGCCAACACCGGATCACCGCTATGTCGCACACGTCCAGAAACCAAAGCGGCCTCCAATTCACGCATGGCTAAGTTCATCGTCTGAATACCGCCGCCGACCTCAATAACTTCAGCGCCATCTTTCTGCAGTTGGTGCGCAAGTTGAGTCGCCCGCCACTTGTCGTAGGCGACTTCCTCAACTTGGTGATCACCGCCGATGGCCTTCACGTCATCACGGATAACGTCAAAATCTAGTTCTTCGCCATCGGTTGTGATCAGGTTGCCCTCATTAACCCAGCGCTCGTAAGCCTCTTGGTTAGGGCCATCAGCCTGAACAGCTCCTTCTGGCAGATAGTGCCGATTGAAGAACGACCAAATGTCACGGCCGTCTTTGTCCTTTTCGCGGAACACAATGGCAATGTCGGCAATGTCGCACTTGCTAGCCAAGTCAACCCCGAGATAGCAGGGTTTACCTAACATGTCATCAAGGCTCAGGTTGCTATCTTTGGCCTTATCCCAATCCAACTGGTTAAGCCAAGCTTTCTTAGCGTTCACCCATAAGTTGCAATGTTTGGTTTTGAATGCGTTCTGCCGTGACGGGTAACGGGTTGCGTCTGCCAAGCTGCGCTGTAGGTTTTCCGGGTAGATCGAAACCCCATAGTTTGGGTTGGCCTTCTTCAAGGCCTGCAAGCTTCGCCAGTCGTCCTGCTCATCGAGCGTGTAGATCAACCCAAACAGCTCGTCGTTGGCTACGACGTTTTCAAGCATTGAGCAGACCTGCTTACGCTTCTCGTAGCATGGCCCGGCGATATTTGAACCAGCGGTCGTGATGGTGAAAATCAACGCCTGTTCACGGGAACCCATGCCGGTCAGCATGGTTTCATAAAGCGCGTCACTCTCGTGTTCGTGATACTCATCGACCAGTGAGCAACTGGGCGAAGAACCGTCGCCGGGGTCGCCAATAATCGGCTCAAGGCGGCTACCGTCATCAGGTATGGCCAAGCTGCGAGCATTGATTTCAACACCGGCTGCCTCGACTAAATCCGGCGTTTTGAGCATCATCAAGCGCGCAGGGCGGAACACCTCCCACGCCTGTTTCTCAGTGGTCGCGCCGCAATACACCTCGGCGCCAAACTCGCCATCAGCACACATCATGTAAAGCGCAACCCCGGCCGCTACCACGCTCTTACCGTTCTTGCGGGGTATCTCGCAATACACCTCACGGAAGCGCCTTAAGCCGCTTTTCTTGCTGACCCAGCCAAACACGCAGCAGAAGATAAACATCTGCCACGGCTCCAACTTGAGTAACCGCCGCTCTCGCGCCCACTTGCCTTTTGTGTGCGGCAACAACTGGACAAAAGCGCAAACCCTCTCAGCAGCGGCCTTATTGAACTTCCATTTGAAATTCCGGCTCTTGCTGGACTCCAGGTCATCAAGGTGACGCTTGCAAGCCAAGCGAACCCATTTACACGCCTCGACTTTTCCAGCCACCACGTTTCGGGCGTACCTGTTCGCCGCGTTCACGCTCACATTGGCCATGGATCACTTCCCGCGCTTGCCCCCGAGCAACGCGGTAAAGGCATTGGATTTTTTAGACTTTGGCACGACCAACCGCGCCCGACTTGCCGGGTCAAGCCCCAAGGCTGCGCCGTAGCTGGTCATTTGCCGCATGGCTTCGTTGGCCACCGTGCACGCGGGGTTCTTCACTCGCCCCATGGCCGTCTTGATCGTAATACCGTTACGCATAACGTCACTCTCCGCTTCACGCCAACGGCTGTAGGCAAGACAGAAGCCTTCCAGCACATGCAAGTCAGTTAGGGTCAGTACCTTGGCGTCGATTAACTCCGGGGCCAGCTTGTCCCACATTGTCCCGGCGTATTCGCTCATCCAGTCCGGCGCAGGCGGCGCGATCAGCAGCGTTGAGAAGTCCGGTTCAGCATCGTTAAGTCTTCGCTTTCCCGGATTTCCGGCCGCACGCTTTTGGGCGGTCGGCTTGGGTTTCCGGCCTCCACCGGGGGCACGCGCAGCCATGAAAATTCCTATTTCGGTAGGCGGTACACCCCGTTTTTCGGGGATACCCTGATTTTTTTATTTCGCGGTCGCGTGAAAAAGGCTGGGCGAGCGGTGGAGACAAGGGAGGGCTGTAGAGATTTGCCCTACCCCCCTCTAACAGAGAACTTTTCTAGAAATTCCAGCACTTTTCGAAGAAACTCACAGCCTTGAGGCTCGTCTAGCCGCAGCCGACTCGGCTTGTGTTTTTCTCTTGTGACAGTCCACGTTTATGGCTGCGAGATTGTCAAAATCATCACTTCCACCGAGGTGTTTGGGCGTCACGTGGTCAACTTCTGATGCAGGAAGACGACGACCTTTGCAGTCAGCGCACTGGCACAGGTAACGATCACGCTTGAGTACTGCTGCCCTTTTCTTGCGCCATTCCCAGTCATACCCGCGCTGCTCAGCAGTCCCACGATCCGGGTTAGACCAGCCTGTCGCAAGGTGCGAATGGTCGTCGCAATAGCCGTGCTTACTCTGCGTCTTGCCCGGACACAGCGGTTGCCGGCACGCGCGCTTGGCCTTTGGCGGCATTGCTTTGAGCCTCCTGCTTGAAGATGCAGTCTATTAATCTGATCTGCGTGGCAGCTTGAAGTCAGCGAAGCGATCAGCAAAATCAGCGATCTTCTTCACACCCAAGAAGCCAATCCAAATGCCTGCGGGTGTAGCCAGACTGGACGGCAGGCCGAAGTACTCCAGCACCGCAATCAGGCTGGTGGTGAGCAACATACAGATAGTTGCTTCAAGCATCGCCTGTCGCCGCGTCCCACCGCCGTAGATGATGCGGGCGACAGCCATCGCAGCTGACGCTAAGGCCGCGTAAATAGTTGGCGAGTGCTGACTCAGCCACGCGAGCGCTATCACCCAGGTGTCTGGCTTATCAGGCATATGAGGCATCCGGTGTCCTCCCTTGCGGGGAGTGAAATAAGTTCGGTCCTGACAGCACTCCCGGCTTAGAGCTACGGGTGTGGTGGGGCCGAAAATGAAAAAGCCCCGGCAAATGCCGAGGCTTCTTAGCAAATTAGTAGGGCGCGATTGCTTCGCGCTCATGGCTCAAAGACCAGCTACAACTACTTCTATCTCTCGTTCAACATCCGAAAGGGCAAACTCAAACACTATAACTGTCCGATTTAGACTAACGACCTTGGCTTGGATATCACCAATGAACTGGACGCTTGTGGCATCGTTCACCATAGCGATGGGTAGTGCAATAGTACGTTTAGACTCACCTGCCATAAGAGTAACCATGCGACGAGCAACAATCATACCGTTTGCATACAACGTATAGGAACCATTGGAATTATTTCCTTGCTCGAGGATCTGCTTCCTTTCAACCTCTTTTACAATATTCGGCGGAAGTGATTTACCAATTACTTGCTTTGAGATCTCCCCCATAGCATGCACTTCAAGTCCATCCCGCGAGGCCTTAAAGATACTGATCCTGCCAATAAACTCTCTGAACTGATCGCGAAAAAAAAATAGCACGACAATAACGACCACAGGCCAAACAAGATTATTAATAAGTGCCGCAACTAATTCATATCCGTTCAAAAGAGAGATCCTTTTCCATTAAACAGCAAAAAGCCCAACTCAGGGTCGGGCTTTGCTCGCGGAAAAACCGCAAAGTAACGAGAAAAGTACATGTCGAGACCGGGCCTGTCAAGCTGCCAAACGACGAACATCTAAAGCCCCATCTATCCACGCAACACCTGCTTTCCACAACTGTCGGGTCTTCTCTTCTCCGTACCCAAGCTTCTTACCCACATCCGCCAACGCCTTATCCCTTGCGGTGTAGTACTTCATGATCACATCCCCGCACTCCTTGTAACGCTGAATAAGACGACCCACTAACCGATCAATCATCAAAGCATCCTCATCAGTGATCATCGGCGAGTACAGGTCGTTCTCTCTAGATGCACAGCAGGACACTCCAGATCCCAAAACGACCCAGCGGCCCCAGTGCTCCAACAAGTCTTCGACGGATCGATCAGTAACTTTCATTACTCTGGCCATCGATTTTAATCCTCGCCTATGGTTGTTTTCTGAATAGCACTGCAAGCCACGCCCTTAGCGGCTTCCAGCGTATTACCGGATTCTTTGAATCTAACGCCTGTCTGCCCGTGGATCAGGTTCAAACCTTTCTGATCTAGATGCGCGTGCCACTTCTCCAGCGCGTCACGCTTGCGGCCCATCACGTCCGACTGGATGTACACCTGCACGTTATGGCCCATGGCGTGGTTGATCAGCAGCTCACCAATCAAGTGATCAATGCCAAGGTCAGCCCATGCGGTACGAGCTACTTTGCGCAGGTCGTGGCTGGTCCACTCGCCCTTGCCCAGCCGGGTGAACACGGCACTGGCCTGCCCTTCACTCAACGGCTTGCCACTGCGCGCGGGGAACAGGTACTGGCCGTCATAGCCGCGGGCGGTTTGAGTTTCTCGGTACTGGATCAACAGGGTGCGGACTTGCTCAGTGAGCGGCAGGTGATGCTCAACACCGGTCTTGGTGTGCTCAGCCGGAATGAACCACTCACCCTCGGCCAGACTGATATGCGACCAGCGCGCTTGCCGGGTCTCACCAATGCGCGTGCCGTGGCACAGCATCATCAGGGCCAGCATGGCGTCAGCCGGTTCGCTATCCATCACCCGCCCCAACTCACCGAGCAAGTCCTGCAACTGCACCCCGCGCAAACGAGACGGTTTGATGCTCACCTTGGCCTTGGAGAAGTCCTTGAACTTGATGCCCGCCATCGGATTGGACGTGATCAGGCCCAACGCCAACGCCTGTCGAAACGCCAAAGCCAGCAACTGGAACGCCAAGCGCACGTAATCGATTGAGAGGGTTTCTTGCAGCGGCCACATCAGCAACTTGTCGAGCGCCGCCTTGTTGACCTCGACCAACGGCAAGTCACCCAGGCGCGGCAACAGATGGCACTTCATGGCCGAGGCGCCGGTGTTCTTGCGCTTGGCCGACAGATTGCGGTCACGGGCCATGCGATCGGCATACCAGGTCAGCAGTTCACCCGTGGTCGCCCACTGCGAAATGGCCGAGCCAGCATCAGCAGAAACCCGCAGGCGAACAGATGGCAGCGCGGCTAGCACCTGCTTTGCACTCAAGTCCGGGAACGCGCCGATACGGTGCCAACGGCGTTTATTGACCAAGTACCAGGAGCCTCGGGTGCGGTTCTTGCCAAACCGAAAATGCAACGCAGGATGGCCGGCATCACGCAAATCCCGCACGTGCTCAAGCTTGGAATTGCGCCCAATCTCCGCATCGGACAGTTTCACGGTCAGGGTTTTTATTTTGGTGTTCACAGGGCACCTTTCGGTTGAGGCTGCCGGTCGACAACCTCGTAAGTGGTTGGCCACATCAGGCGGCCAAAGGTGTGGGCCACGCTTTCATGCTCAAACAAGGCTACGGCGCGGTCAGGGCCGTAGCTCAAATCGAGCTTGTACGAACAGCAGTGAACGGCCCAGCGGAACGCACTCGGCTCAGCCGGGGCGAGATTGGGGTTAGGCATCAGGATTTATCCTTGCTGTAACGGCTGGCCATACTGGTGACCTTCTGAACCTTTGGCGTCTCGACCCAGCCCGCCGCCAGTTGCTCAAACCGGCTGTACTGACCCAGAAAGGCCGTGCGTACGGTGCCGGTTTCGATGTCCCGGCCTTTGCCGATAATGATTTCTGCAATGCCCTTGGCATCGCTGTGTTCGTGGTAAACCTCATCGCGGTACACAAACAGGATGATGTCCGCGTCTTGCTCAATTGCCCCGGACTCACGCAGGTCAGAGCAGAGTGGGCGCTTGTTTGGGCGCTTTTCGCATTCGCGTGATAGCTGGCTCAGCAAAATCACCGGGATACCCAGCTCACGGGCCATCAACTTGGCGCTACGGGTCATGTAACTGATTTCCTGCTCGCGGCTGAACGTGCGTGAATCGGCGTCCATCAGTTGCAGGTAATCGATCACGATCAAATCCAGACCGTGTCGGCGCTTGTGTCGACGCGCAGCCGAACGAATCCGGTTGATCGTCATTGACGCCCGGTCTGAGATAGATAATTTGGAGTGCTTGAGCTTTCCCGCAGCGCTCATCAACTCAGCGCCATGGGTCTGAGGCGCTGTACCGTTCTTGATCAGTTGCAGCGGGATTCGGCCTTCGGAAGCCATAAAACGATCCAGCAGACCTGTACTGTTCATCTCCAGGCTGAACGCCATGACACTCTTGGCCTCGCGGATCGCAACGTGGGAAGCAATGTTCATGGCCAAGGTGGTTTTACCCATCGCCGGACGGCCCGCAATGATGATCAACTGCTCAGGCTTCAAGCCTTGCAGCTTGGCGTCCAGGTCAGGAATGCCAGTAGACAACCCGTCGATGCCCTCACCACGATCAGCGCGAGCCTGCAAAACCTCGATGTAGTCATCCAGCATGTCTTCGGCCATGACAACCTCGGACGTTGCGGACTGCCCGTCGATGGCCTGCGCTTCAGCCTGCACCGCTGCGACCTTGTCCACAGTTGGCTGGTCGCTGTGAGCAATCTCGTTGATGCGGTCGCTCAATTCGATCATGGCCCGGTCGAGGCTGCGCTCACGAACCGTGAGGGCGTACGACGCCGCGTTGGCAGCGCTTGGAACGTTGCGGGTAATTTCAGACGCGTACCAAATGGCTTTCTTGCCACTTGGCAGCTCGCCGATGTGGATGCCCACCGTCACGGGGTCAACCGGCTTGCAGTCAGCGTGCAAGCTCAAAATGCCGCGATACAGGGCAGCATTGTCCTGATAGTAAAAATCACCGACAGCCAGGTCAGCACTTAGGATGTCGATCAACTCAGGACGCAGGAACATCGCGCCCAGCACACCGTGTTCAGCCTCAACGCTGTAGGGATCACGCATTGTAATTACCCTCCACAACCTTGACGAAGTTGCTCGGCTTGATCAGCCAGTCAAACGTTGCCCGGAAAGGCTTTGCACCATCGCGACCGCTCTCCCCGCCCATCAGGAAAGTACTTGCGCTCACCAGCGCAAAGAAATCAGCCCAGAATTCAAGATCCTGATGAACTTCGCTTTCGTCCCATCGCGCTTTGATCTTGGCTCTCCGATCCTTGGTGAGCATTGCAACTTGTGGCAGCCCCGGAAGGGTTTGGTTGAACAAGTCGACGATGGCTTGCGGATCGCATTTCAGCTTCGAGACTTTCGACGAATTCACACCCTCCACAAGAGGTGACGGTTCAATTGATGGTTCCTTTACGGTTCTGGGGGCATATGGCGCCGGGGTATCCGGCATCTCCTGCCGGGGTGGTGGGGCATCTGCTGCCGGGGGGCATATGGCGCCGGGGGCATATCCTGCCGGGGTGATGGTGTACCAAGTGGATCGGCCGTAGCGCTGATTGCTAACCAATACACCCGCCTCTTCCAACCAACGCAACGCATCCCGTACAGCCCGCTCGGAGAGACAGGTACGAACACCAATTGTGCTGATCGAAGGCCAGCAAACTCCATCATCATTGGCGTTATCCGCAAGGCTGATCAACACCGCTTTTTTAGTAGCGGTCATGCCCTGCAACGGCCAGCACGCACTCATGATGACCGTACTCACAGCAGGCCGCCGGAAACGACTTGAGCACGACCCTGTGCGTTGTGGGTATTGTTTGAAAATCGTTTGGTGCTCATAATGACTCCCGTAAGTGTTGTGAAGCTGTGAAGAAGCCGGTCTAGCCACCGGCTTTTTTTTGCCTGCGATTTGGCTACTGGATGAATTACCAGCTAATCCGAGGTGCTACTGAACTGCCATTAACGGATAGATAATCAACTCAAAAGCGAATGACCTATCCCAGCCTGGCTTCACGCGCCTTGGTTTCTTTCAGGTAAATTTCTTCGATCGCTTTTCCTAATTCGTAACGAACCATTGCTCCATTAGCTGCTCGGCTGATAGTTGGCTGAGTTGAATCACAAATTTCGGCGATCTCTGCCTGCGACAGACCAAGCTGAAACAGGCTTGCAAGCATTGATTTAACGGTCACAGCGCTATCTCTATGATTATTTTCATAATAAATCATACGAAAACGGATAGCTCCACGCAATACAATTCAATTAATGCGTGAACGTATGGTGATTTATGAATATTGCTGAGCGCCTTCGCTCCAAGATGCTTGAGCTAGGACTGAACGAGAGTGAGCTGGGACGCCGCGCTGACGTACCACAGCCAACGATCAACCGGATTCTCTCGGGCGAGAGTGCCAGCCCGAGGCGTCCGACCATCGAGAAAATAGCCCGAGTTCTGAAGGTTTCCCCGAACTGGCTGATGTTCGGCGGAGCAGATGAATCCAAAAGCTTCGATGCCAACATAGAAATGGCTTTACAGCCTTCAAGATCATTTAGTTACCCGGAAATTAGCTGGGTACAGGCCGGGACTGCGTCTGAAGCAATGGAATTGTGTAATGTTTCCGCGTGTGCAACCCACACTTCAGACGTGTGGGCTGGCGAGCACGGGTTCTGGCTAAAAGTAATGGGGCCGTCAATGACTAGCCCTGTTGGGCCGTCTTTCCCAGAAGGCTTTTTAATACTCGTCGCGCCAGAGTTTGAGCCTCGATCTGGTCAATTCGTTGTTGCCAAACTGATAGATTCAAACGAAGCCACCTTCAAGCAATTTATAAGGGATTCAGGCACTTACTACCTGAAACCTCTCAATCCATCTTTCCCCACAATCCCTATGGACGATGCTTGGGTTGTGGTCGGGACAGTCGTTGACGGGAAAATGCCGAAGTCAATATTCAGATAGCTGCACCCCATCTGAACCAGCCAATTTGAAAAAACTTTAGCCCGCCATTGAGCGGGCTTATTTATGCGTTTGAAAATAATTATGCGAAAGCGTATTGACTGGAATTATGAGGATTCGTATAGTTTGCTCATCGCCGGTTCACACCGGCAGAAAGGTAGAGATGCCAGGGGTAACCCAAACGCTCTTTAACAACTCATCGATACACAGCGCCGAACGGGAAAGGTCGTTAGCGCACTCATAGGCTGGAGCCTCCCTGAGTGCTGCCGTATCGACCTCGGTAAGTCGGCGTGCAGCAACCCACCTTTGGAAATGGAGGATTTGCACCAATGCACATTTAAGCGATTCACCTGCGTGGCGTGGCAAGCCTGAAGGCTGCGCCCTACATCCTTACAGGCAGCGGACAGTGAGACCGAGGATGTGACCGCGCATCAACCGAAAGGTAGGTCTACCCCAGCGCACCAGGACAACTTGATGCAGTAACCCCAAGCCGTCGCCAGTAGCGAGCTTGGGGGTTCACGGACACTTTCACCGCTGCACCTGGGCAACCGGGTGCAACGGGAAAACAACCGAGAACACATCATGGAATCGACAATCGTAGACGGCGCATGGAAAGGCCACCTCGGCCGTGGCCTTGCGCCGCGTGAGCTGCAATTTGTTCTGTCGGTCGCACAAGGGCTCACCGCCAAAGAGATCGCCCGGGTGTTCGGCATTGCGCCAGGCACCGTGGTTAAGCGACTGGCCAACGCCATGTTTAAGCTTGGCGTTCACCGCCAAGGCGCGCTGGTCGCCGAAGCAATGCGCCGCCAGATCATCACACCGCTGTGCCTGCTGCTGGCTGGTCTGATCGCCATGCACACCGCCACAGATGACCAATTGGCCCGCCGCGACCGCCGCCCAACTGAGCGGCGATTCGCAGAAATGCGCCTGATACGCCGCGCAGAAGCTGTCGAGCTGATCGGCTAAACCGTATCAACCAGCGCCACGACAGCCTGTCGAAAACTGCCTGAGCGCCTGGTCCCCCATCATCAGGCCGCATCGGTCTGTACTCCGACTTTACAACCTGAATACAGACCGATGCGGAAGCCAACCCAGCAGACGCTGGACACCTGTATCACACCACTGCCGCGCGACCGCCCGCAGTGCACACCTGAACGGAGGATTTGCAGCCATGGGCAATTAACACGATTTACACGCTTCGCTCTTACATACGGCGGCGTTTGTAGAGCAGCTCACAGCCCGGTTTCGACCGGGCTTTTCAATCCTGCGGTTATTCGTCAGCACTCCCCTACGCGCCCACCGGCATATATCCCAGGCCCCGAGTGCTGACGAATACCCGTAACCCTGTCGAGGATCGACCATGCACCCAACCTTCTCCCAGCGCCGCGCCATTCTCGAAGGGTTGCGCGAACGCACACGCCAAGCCACTGCCGACTTCTACCAGAAGCCAAACGTGATCGCCCCGCCGTTAGCTCCGCGTTTCATCGTCAAGCCGACGGGCAGCAACACCTTTGAAGTGATCGAGCGCGCCACGGGCAAGATCATCACGGAGCGCTTCGGCCACAACAATGCGACCGCTCATGCTCGCGAGTTGGAAGCCAAGAAAGATCAGTTCGATGTGAAACAGTTCGGCCGTTTTCTGCGGGACTGGGCACTGCGCATCAGCCTGACGCTGACGGTGTTCGCATTCTTTGGCAGCCACATGTGAAACGCGCCACCACCTCTGCGCACCGCCGCCTTCGCCAAATTCAACATCACTTGCCGCCCAGCGGATTAGAAGAGGTAGGCCATGGCCGAAGCACAGGAGCCGACAAAGGAAGCCATCAAGCAAAAGAGAAAGCGCGAGAAGTCAGCAGCAAAGGACGCTGCGCTGGGCGTCGAGAAGTTCACGGTTGAGGTGGCTGGAGTGTTCAAGCCTGATCTGAAGAAGGTGATGAAGGCCCACGGCATCAATAACCAGCAGGAGGTTTACCAGCTGCTGCTGATGAACCTGATCGCCGCCGACTTCGAGGCCCAGGCCGCGATGCTGCGCTGTGTCACGACACCTTTTGTTGTTACTGAAAAGGTGTCGCGCATTATTCAGGCGGCTGGCATGAAATCAGTCGCCGACGATCCGCCAGAAGAAGATGACCAAATTGAGAAGCCGCGGCTATGAACATTAATCCCGGTTTATGATTTGAAATTTTCGTCAAGAACCTTGCTGGATAAGGTCAGACAGGTTTTAACCAGGTGCAACGTTAACTCCAGGTGTTGTTCAGTTGGGCCAGTAATGAGTGACCAACTGTCGTCAGAAACTGCAAACGACGAATCCATTGATCTGAGTGTCGCGTGGCTTGCAACATTGGAGAGTCCGCGATAAAGCGTTTGATATAGCGGAAGAAGATTTGCTATACGCGCAGCTTCGAAAACACTGAGCGTGTTTCCTTCCCCCTCGCCTCTGCTAGCAATCTCCTCCAGATCTTTTATGTTTTGTTCAGTGAGTCCTTGATTTTGCAGCGTTTGCAGCATCCCATTCGCTTGCTTACGTTCTTCCTCGTCACCTTTCCGAGCAATCTTGGCAAAAACTGCGGGCTCGTTGATAAGAGCAACTCCGTGAATTAAGGCCTCCGCTGCGGCCCGAGTAAGTGTTTGCGCATCTACCACTAGACCTTGCTGGCAAAGAATAATCGCAGCTTGAGAACTTCTAATTGTTCGCTGAAGAAAGATCAGCGAAGCCAGCATATGGATCTCTTTCTGAGAAACTTCAGCCTGCATCATAGAGCGCTGCGCATCATCAGATGCCGATTCGGCAGCAGCAAAAGAATTTTTATAGGCGTCTATAAGGGTTTCACGGACGAACTCCATTGCGGGTGACAAGAAACCCTTTAGATCTAAGGCGTCGTCCAGTTCCTTTTGCTTCATGTAGGACTCCAATAATTCGAGTGTTAGCGCAAGAAACGCAACATGTATGCAATCCCAACACAAATACCCCAACCAAAACCAAAATGCCACCACCGATCACGGAGGGCGGCGCCATTCCGAGGTAAACCCATGGCTATCCGCCACAGCATCATCCACCAGATCGACAAGAAGCCAGACGGCAGCCCTGCCGTATTGCTCGTCAGCGACACTGAGCTGGTCGAATCGCAAGCAACCGAAAACCTGCTGAATGACCTGAACATCGCCTACAACGCCAAGACCGGCAAAGGTTGGGGCTTCTTCCATGCTCAATCTGGCGCCTTCCCGCTTAGCGGCTGGTTGCAGACCTTTATCGATGGAGGCGACTTCATCGAATTCAGCCAAACCGCTGTCGAACACCTGACCAAGCTGATGGAAGAATCGAACCTTTCCGTTGGTGGCCACGTTCTGTTCGCGCACTACCAGCAAGGGCTCACTGAGTACCTGATCATCGCCCTGGTCCAGCACAGTGAAAGCGTGACGGTGAATGCCGACCTCAGCGTTACGCCTTCCAAGCATCTGGACTTCGGCAACATCCACTTGGCTACTCGGATCAACCTCTCAGAATGGCGTAACAACCCACAGTCGCGGCAGTACATTTCATTTCTCAAGGGCTCCAAAGGTCGCAAAGCAACCGACTACTTCCGCGACTTCATTGGCTGTCAGGAAGGCGTCGACGGGCCGGGTGAAACCAGAACACTGCTCAAGGCATTCAGTGACTTTGTGGCGGCTGAGGACTTGCATGAAGACAGTGCCCGCGAGAAGACTCAGGCGCTGGTCAGCTACTCAATGGCCCAGGCCAAGATTGGCGAGCCGATTGCGCTCGACGAACTGTCTGAATTGATTGATGAAGACCGGCCAAAAGCCTTCTACGACTTCATCCGCAACAAAGACTACGGCCTGTCGCCGGAGATTCCAGCCGATAAGCGCACCCTGAACCAGTACCGTCGCTTCACGGGTCGAACCAATGGCCTGTCGATCAGCTTTGAATCTCACATGCTCGGATCGGCAATTGAGTACGACGCAGAGGCAGGCAGCTTGCTGATGCGCGACCTGCCGACGCAGCTCAGGGATCAACTTAAGCGAGCCTCTGCCTGATTGGAGAAAGTCATGAGCACATTTGCAGTATTTGGAATGACCCGCGATGTCGCGCTGGCCGAGGCCAAGAAGCGCACCAAAGGCACCCGCAAGAATGTGAAGGCACCAGGCGGTGTAGAGCCTATTCCGCTGGCCGAATGGCTGGAGCTGGTCGAGAAGAAGACCGAGCAGATTATGGGGGGGGGTACAGTTCGCCAACTCTCCCCGCTGTTTGATGCCCCGCAGTACGCCGAGCAGTTCATTGAGCTGGCCCGCAAGACTATTCAATGCCGGGATTTGCGGATCAGAGCGAAGCGCATTATGACTGACGCAGATGGCAAACCAATCATCAACCCGAAGACGAAAGCACCAAAGGTTGGTTTCTGTGAGTGGCAGCCTGAAATGCGAAAGCAGGTTGCATAATTTCAAAAACATCACCGGGACCGGGACCGGTTTCGCTTGCAGCCTATTCATCATGTTATATCCAGCCAGAGCGTATCAACAATTCAATAACGCGAATTGTAGAGGCAAGCAGATTTAGAAAGTCGGATGTTCGTTTCATACAGTCAAGCTCCCAGTGGATATGCGCAGACATATTGAGGTCAGAACTCCTCGGTATGCGCACACGATCACCCTGCTCGAAATGACAGTCCTCTTGGGCTTTTTCCAATATCAACTTTGAACTGCTGGGCATGACCCGGCACAGGACGACTCATGCCTACAGAAAGCCAGCCTGAACGCACATTCATCGTGCTGAGCCTGAAACACACTCTCCGCCGCCACAAGGCAATCACCTTGTGGCGCCCAAATGATAGTGGTTATTGCTGGACACTGGAGCGTGCCGGGATCTACGGCGAATCTTTGGTGTTGGAGCGCCTGGGCTATTACAACAGCGGCTGCTCAAACATCGCCGCGCCTTACGAGTTGGTAAAACGCTTGGCGGTCGACATCGAGTACGACACCAAAGAGTTCGGCATCTGCCTGCCCAACAATGCAAAGACATGGAAGCAACTGCTCGCCTCAGTCATTCGCAAACCTGACTACCCGTCACGACCTGAATATCGCGGCGCTCGTTATTCCAAGGAGGCAGCATGACCGGCCTACGCCGAACAGTCAGGCTGCGCGGTGCTCCCATGCGTCCGCTGGACTTGAACGTCATGTGCGACCAATGCAACAGGTCTCGCGCCCACGGCAACCACACCAAATGCAGCAGGTTACGCCAAGCCGAAGCAGTTGAGCGGCGCTCGCAGAATAATTAATTCATCCTAACTGGCTATCAATGAATCTATTCGCCGCCCCTACTGCTTCGGCTAATGAGCTTTGATAATCAGGCCATTCCCCAACCAATTCGGCAGCGGTGATACCGAAACCAAGCACATCACTCGCGTCGACGATATGTACTGCCGCAGGTGCGCTGTCGTTGGGCTTAACCCAATAAAATTTTATAAAAACAGTCTGCCCCCTGTATCGATGCGTCAACGACATCTGCTTTTCGTATTGCACGAAACACACTCCAGTATTTCCAGGTAGTTACATCTAGTAGGCCTACTTTAGGTCTCATCCACAAATACGCCACTGCAAAACCAAATCCCATGGATCAGCCGCTACAGCGGTAAGGACGAAGTCATGCCTGAAGAAATTGTACTCAGCCTCAATCGAGCGGCGCGAGACGTCATCGCCGAGCGTCAACGCCAGGTTTCAGCCGAAGGTTATTCGCTGTACCGCGATGATCTCTATGTGAATGGGGAGCTCGCCGAAGCAGGCGCGACCTATGCAAGTCTTGCCGGAAAGCCGACCACGCGCAGTACGGCATGGCCTTGGAAGCAGGAGACGTGCAAGCCAAGCTCTGATCGGCGTCGTGACATGGTTAAGGCAGCAGCCCTGCTCCTGGCAGAGATTGAGCGCCTGGATCGGGTCGGCCTTATCAATCATCGACTTGTCCGGCGTGATGAATACGGAATGTTCGCTCATCCCGATATGCCCGACTTCGACGAGGGCGACGGTGATAAGTGCAAGGCCTGGATCGCTGAACAGGGCCTGCAGGTGAAGATGGTGTCGCTTGAATACCACAGCGACGAAGCGGTCTCTGAGCGCTATTTCGAAGCTGGCGATCCGGACTGCAGTTATTGGGAGCCGGATCGGCCTGATGGCGAAGGCTGGTTCTGCCTGTCGATTCACGACACCGACGACGGCCCAGTCTGCTGGTGGGCGCGCCGGGAGGTGACGCCATGACTGCCGCCGCCAAAATCCTCGACCCGTGCTGTGGCAGCCGAATGTTTTGGTTCGACAAGAGCGACCAGCGCGCCCTGTTCGGCGACATTCGAGACGAGCAACACGTGCTCTGTGATGGCCGGACCCTAAACGTTGAGCCCAACGTCATCATGGACTTTCGCACTCTGCCCTTCGCTGACTGTGCATTTAAGTTGGTGGTGTTTGATCCACCGCATCTGACCCGCGCAGGCCGTGATAGCTGGCTAAGGGCCAAGTACGGGCTGCTAACAGATGACTGGCGCGATGACTTGGCCAAGGGCTTTGCGGAGTGTTTTCGCGTGTTGTCCACCGACGGCGTGTTGATCTTCAAGTGGAACGAAACCCAAGTCAAAGTGAGCGAAATACTGGCACTCACTGATCAGCAGCCACTCTTCGGCCATAAGTCGGGTAAGCGTGTGAACACGCACTGGATGACGTTTATGAAGCACTAAACCTTCTGCCTCAAACTCCCCCCCCCACTCCCAAAACTATCCAGCCGTAACCGGCATGGCGAGGTAACTCTATGAACACTCAAAACACCCAACCAACCGAACTGATCGCGCTGCCTGAGGTGATCAAAATCACAGGCTTCAAGACCACTAAGATCTACGACATGGTGAATAAAGGCGCCTTCCCGAAAAAGGTGCACCTCGGCACACGCTCAGTGCGCTGGGTTAAAGCCGAGGTATTGCAATGGGCCAATGACCAAATGGCGGCACGTGAGCACCGCGCTTAATCGGCGGCCTCGGTCGCATCGAGAAAGTCAGCCCACTCCTGCATCATCACTCTCCGCTGTTCCACGTACTCCGCATGGTTGTACGTCTTGCGCACCTTATTATCCCCCGCGTGGGACAGCTGAGCCTCGATCCAGTCCTCTTTGTATCCCATCTCATTTAAGGCCGTTGAAAGCGTGGCGCGTATTCCGTGCCCGGTCAGTCGGCCTTCATATCCCATTTTTTTGATCGCGCTATTTACCGTGTTTTCGCTCATCGGTGTGTTCGGGTGATTCCTCCCGGGCAACAACAACCGACAGTGCTCACCGGTCATGCCTTTCAATGCACGCACCACCTCTACCGCCTGCCGCGACAGTGGCACCAGATACGGCGGTATTACATCCCCCTCTGTTCTAACCCGGCTGCGCAACTGCTTAACGTTGTCAGCCGGAACCGTCCACAGCGCGGCGTCCAGATCAAACTGATCTGGCGTTGCCGCTCTCAGCTCACCCGTCCGAACGCCTGTCAGCAGCAATAGCCGGATCGCATGCATAGTGAATACCGAACCTTTGAAATTGCGCAGGTCCAGCAGGAACGGTTTGAGTTCCGAGCGTTTCAGGAAAGGGTTGTGTTTCGCTGGCGGCTGCACGGCGGCAACAATATCGATATCTGCCGCAGGGTTAGTCTCGATCAGGCCCTGCGCTATGGCGTAGCGAAAAATCTGATTCAGCCAGGTGCGGCACTTCTCAGCCACATTCAGCGCGCCACGCTTTTCAACGCGATGTACTGCCGCTAGTACATCGGCACGCTTGATTTGGCTGATGGGGATTTTGCCCAGCATCGGTATCAGGTCTTTGTCCAAATACCTACGCGATTGCGCCGCTCCACCCTTCACAGCAGCCACCAGGCGTGGAGACTTGAAGTCGTACCATTTGTTGGCCACAACTTCGAAGGTGTTCTCGACCTCGGCACCAGCAGCGTGCCGGGCCTGCTTGCGCTCTAGCCGCGGATCAATGCCTTTTGCAACGAGCGCACGCGCCTGATCCCGCAGTTCGCGGGCTTCACGGAGGGTAATTTCGGGATATGTGCCAAGGGAGATGCGCGGTTGTTTGCCGTGCCAGCTAAATCGGAAGTGCCAGGACTTCTTGCCGTTGGCAGCCACGAACAGCGAAAGGCCGTCGAGATCACTCAGCGTAAAGTCTTTGTCACGGGGCTTGGCTTGCCTGACAGCGGTGTCAGTGAGGGGCATTAGTACATCACCATAGTGCTCGAATTACCGATGGACTGGCTAATGTACTAAAAATGTTGTGAAGGTGGCGAAAGAAAGCGAAACTCCACAAAAGAAAAAACCCGCTCAAGGCGGGCTATTTCAAGGGTTTCGCGAAAGTCAGCGAGACTGTGCGAAACCATGTTTGGTGCGGACGGAGAGACTCGAACTCTCACACCTTGCGGCGCTGGAACCTAAATCCAGTGTGTCTACCAATTCCACCACATCCGCATTTCAAACTTTTGAAGCAAAGACGCCAGACTATTAATCTGGCGTCTTTCTAAATATGGGGTGGACGAAGGGGATCGAACCCTCGACAACGGGAGTCACAATCCCGTGCTCTACCAACTGAGCTACGCCCACCATATTGCCTGTACCGCTTACTTGTGCCAAAGCTGCCTAATGGCGCACCCGGCAGGACTCGAACCTGCGACCATCCGCTTAGAAGGCGGATGCTCTATCCAGCTGAGCTACGGGCGCCTTATTAATCTGTACTCTGTGACGACTACAAACTAAGTGCTTTCAGTATCACCAAGCTAGACATCAACTTCGCTCTACCTTCTTAACCAGTGCTAGGCTGTGCCCGACAAGTGCGACGAATGTTATAGGTGAGTCGGTAAGTCGTCAACTCTTTTTTGAAAAAAGTTTAGAAATATAAAGGGGTTAGGGGAATAAGCAGACCAAGCGCCTTTGCCCTCACGCCATGGCATGCGAGAATGCACGCCCTTTTTCCACCCTTTTCGATGGTTAATCACGCGTAATGACTGCACAACTAATCGACGGCAAAGCGATCGCCGCCAGCCTGCGCCAGCAGATTGCCAAACGTGTTGCCGAGCGTCACGAGCAAGGCCTGCGCACTCCGGGCCTGGCAGTGATTCTGGTCGGCAGCGATCCTGCCTCCCAGGTTTATGTTTCGCACAAGCGTAAAGACTGCGAAGAGGTAGGCTTTCTTTCACAAGCCTATGACCTGCCTTCTAACACCACTCAGCAAGACCTGACCGATTTGATCGACCGTCTTAATGAAGACGCAAACATCGACGGCATCCTGCTGCAACTACCACTCCCTGAGCACCTGGATGCTTCCAAACTTCTGGAACGCATCCGCCCGGACAAGGACGTGGACGGTTTTCACCCTTACAACGTCGGTCGCCTGGCACAACGCATCCCGCTGCTACGCCCTTGCACCCCCAAAGGCATCATGGCCCTGCTGGAAAGCACAGGTCAAAACCTGTACGGCATGGACGCTGTAGTCGTAGGCGCCTCCAACATTGTGGGCCGTCCGATGGCAATGGAGTTGTTGCTGGCAGGCTGCACGGTGACGGTAACCCACCGCTTCACTAAAGATCTGGCTGGCCATGTCGGTCGAGCCGACTTAGTGGTGGTGGCAGCTGGCAAACCAGGCCTGGTCAAAGGCGAGTGGATAAAAGAAGGCGCTATCGTGATCGACGTCGGGATCAACCGCCAGGCTGATGGCAAGTTGGTGGGCGATGTGGTTTACGAGACTGCCCTGCCCCGCGCAGGCTGGATCACCCCCGTTCCGGGCGGCGTAGGCCCGATGACGCGTGCCTGCCTCCTTGAGAACACGCTCTACGCCGCAGAATCGCTGCACAGCTAAGCGCTCAAGCAATTCTGTCCGACGGCACCTGCGGGTGCCGTTTTTGTTGGCACTAAATATCCAGACAAACAAAAGCCCGCACGGAGCGGGCTTTTGTTTGTGCGGCGATTAATCAGTCAGCCAAACGCCAGGTGGTTGCGCCCTTACCGTCTTCGAGCACAACGCCCATTTCGGTCAACTGATCACGAATACGATCGGATTCAGCCCAGTCTTTCGCTGCACGCGCCGCCAAACGCGCCGCGATCAGCGCCTCTACCTGAGCTGCGTCGACCTTGCCCTCAGCACCTGCCTGCAAGAAATCGTCTGCTTCAAGCTGCAAGACACCCAGCACATCCGCCAATTGCTTGAGACGGGCAGCGAGGCCAGCCGCCGCGTTCAGATCAGCGTCACGCAGACGATTGATTTCACGCACCATCTCAAATAAGACCGCGCACGCTTCCGGCGTCCCGAAATCGTCATTCATCACCTGAGTAAAACGCTCTACAAACGCCTCACCACCCGCAGGCTCAGCTTTCGGCAAGCCTTTGAGCGCATGGTAGAAACGCTCAAGAGCGGCTTTTGCGTCTTTCAGGTTGTCTTCCGAATAATTGATCGCGCTGCGGTAGTGACTGGACACCAACAGATAACGCACCACTTCCGGGTGATATTTCTCCAACACGTCGCGAATGGTGAAGAAGTTGTTCAAGGATTTGGACATCTTCTCGCCATTGATGCGGATCATCCCGCAGTGCATCCAGGCATTGGCATAGGTCTTGCCCGTAGCCGCCTCACTCTGGGCGATTTCGTTTTCATGGTGCGGGAACTCAAGATCGCTGCCGCCACCGTGAATATCGAACGTTTCACCCAGGCAGCAAGTGGACATCACCGAGCATTCAATGTGCCACCCCGGACGCCCCGGCCCCCACGGCGACTCCCAGCTCGGCTCACCCGGCTTGACGCCTTTCCACAAGACGAAATCCAGTGGATCGTCCTTGGCTTCGTCGACTTCTATGCGCGCACCGATACGCAGGTCTTCAATCTTCTTGCGCGACAACTTGCCGTAGCCCATGAACTTTGCCACGCGGTAGTACACGTCACCGTTACCCGGCGCGTAGGCAAAGCCCTTGTCGATCAAGGTCTGAATCATCGCGTGCATGCCAGCAATGTGGTCAGTCGCACGCGGTTCCATGTCCGGCTTGCGGATATTGAGCCGCGCTTCATCCTCATGCATTGCAGCAATCATGCGCTCGGTCAGCGCAGTGAAGGATTCATTATTTTGGACCGCACGGTTAATAATCTTGTCGTCGATATCCGTGATGTTGCGCACGTAGGTCAAGTCATACCCGCTGAAGCGCAACCAGCGGGTGATCAGGTCGAAAGCAACCATGCTGCGACCATGACCCAAATGGCAATAGTCATAGACGGTCATGCCGCACACGTACATGCGCACTTTATTGCCGTCCAGCGGCTTGAAAACTTCTTTGCTCTTGGTGAGCGTGTTGTAGATCGTTAGCACGACGACTTCCTTAAAACTGACTCACTGACCCCAAGAATCGCGCAGGGTCACAGTGCGGTTGAATACCGGGCGACCAGGTTTCGAGTCCTTGATATCCGCGCAGAAGTAACCTTCGCGCTCGAACTGGAAACGGTCTTCAGGCTGTGCATTACCAAGAGAAGGCTCAGCACGACAGCCGGTCAGGACCTGCAACGAGTCAGGGTTGATGTTTTCAAGGAAACCCGCACCGTCCTCAGCCTTTTCAGGGTTCGGCGAACGAAACAGACGATCATAAAGGCGCACTTCACACTCAACGCTGGCAGCTGCTGGCACCCAGTGCACGACCCCTTTGACCTTGCGGCCCTCCGGGTTTTTGCCCAGGGTTTCAGGATCGTACGAGCAGCGAAGCTCGACGATATTCCCCGCTGCGTCCTTGATCGCTTCATCTGCGCGGATCACATAGCTGCCACGCAAACGCACTTCGCCCGCAGGCTCAAGGCGCTTGTACCCTTTAGGCGGCTCTTCCATGAAGTCATCACGGTCGATATAGATCTCGCGTGCGAACGGCAGCACACGGATACCCATGTCTTCTTTGGGATGGCAAGGCAGCTCAAGGTTTTCAACCTGACCTTCCGGGTAGTTGGTAATCACGACCTTCAGCGGACGCAAAACGCACATGGCACGCGGCGCGCTACGATCCAGGTCGTCGCGGATGCTGAATTCCAGCATGCCGAAATCGACCACTCCGTCGGACCGGTTGGTGCCTACCATGTCGCAGAAGTTACGGATCGACTTGGGCGTGTAGCCACGGCGGCGGAAACCCGACAACGTGGACATGCGCGGGTCGTCCCAGCCATTGACATGCTTTTCATCAACCAACTGCTTGAGCTTGCGCTTGCTGGTGATGGTGTAGTTCAGGTTCAGGCGCGAGAACTCGTACTGACGAGGCTTGCTCGGCACCGGCAAGTTGTCGAGGAACCACTCGTACAGAGGGCGGTGACCTTCAAACTCCAGTGTGCAGATCGAATGGGTAATCCCTTCGATGGCGTCAGATTGACCATGGGTGAAGTCATAGTTCGGGTAGATGCACCACGTATCGCCAGTCTGATGGTGATGAGCATGGCGAATGCGATACAGAATCGGGTCGCGCAGGTTCATGTTCG
The DNA here is from genome assembly GCF_012985765.1 of Pseudomonas sp. WS 5071. Taxonomy (NCBI): domain Bacteria; kingdom Pseudomonadati; phylum Pseudomonadota; class Gammaproteobacteria; order Pseudomonadales; family Pseudomonadaceae; genus Pseudomonas; species Pseudomonas sp. WS 5071. The sequence goes on from NZ_JAAQWY010000006.1 coordinate 140,499, forward strand.
GCGAAGTCATGTCAATTTTGGCGCGCAACACACGCTTGCCATCTTCGAACTCCCCCGCCTTCATGCGCGCAAACAGGTCGAGGTTTTCTTCGACGCCACGATCACGGAACGGGCTGTTTTTACCTGGCTCAGTCAAGCTACCGCGGTACTCTTTGGCCTGCTCGGGAGTCAGGTCGCAGACGTAGGCCTTGCCCTCTTTAATGAGGTAAACCGCCCACTCGTGCAACTGGTCAAAATACTGAGAGGCATAGCGCACTTCGCCGGACCATTGAAAGCCCAGCCATTTGACATCACTTTCGATGGCGTCAATGTATTCCTGGTCTTCCTTGGCCGGGTTGGTGTCGTCAAAACGCAGGTGCGTGACGCCACCAAACTCTTCAGCCAGCCCGAAGTTCACGCAAATGGATTTGGCGTGACCAATGTGCAGGTAACCGTTGGGCTCAGGCGGGAAGCGGGTCACGATCTGTTTGCATTTACCCGAGTCAAGGTCAGCCTGAACGATTGGACGCAGGAAATTGGCCGGGACAGCTGGGCCAGCCTTTGGATTCAGAGTGGGGTCGACAGTGGGCTTGCTCATAGGATCCTTGAACATAACGAGTGCGCGGCCTGGGTCGGCCGACTAAATCAAAGCGCCTATCATAGCCGATGCTGTCAAGCCACCGACAGAGCAGGCAGTCAATCAAAGCATTTGAAATCGCCGCTTTTAGTACCCATATCGTAAAAACCGCATCGAAATGGCGCGCGAGCACGCTAAACTCCGCCCCGCGGCTGTATCTACCCAGCCAGCTCAGGGGTTGAGACGCAAGATGCCACCTCCGGGCCCAACGAATTCTCTGATAGAGCGATAACCCCATGTCAAAAGTAAAATTGAGCACCAACCACGGCGATATCGTGATCCAGCTAAACGCTGAAAAAGCGCCGATCACGGTTGCCAACTTCATCGAATACGTAAAAGCCGGCCACTACGAAAACACCGTTTTTCACCGTGTAATCGGCAACTTCATGATCCAGGGCGGCGGTTTTGAGCCTGGCATGAAAGAAAAGAAAGACAAGCGCCCAAGCATCCAGAACGAAGCCGACAACGGCCTGCCGAACAAGAAGTACTCGGTTGCCATGGCCCGTACCATGGAGCCGCATTCTGCTTCTGCCCAATTCTTCATCAACGTGGCTGACAACAGCTTCCTGAACCACAGCGCTAAAACCGTTCAGGGCTGGGGCTACGCGGTATTTGGCGAAGTCGTAGAAGGTCAGGACGTTGTCGACAAGATCAAAGGTGTCGCAACCACTTCCAAAGCCGGCCACCAGGACGTACCTGCAGACGACGTGATCATCGAGAAAGCCGAGATCATTGAGTGATACTGCTGATTTCAGATTTGCATCTGGAAGAGGAGCGCCCGGACATTACCCGGGCGTTTCTGAATTTCCTGACCGGGCGCGCGCGCTCGGCTCAGGCGCTGTACATTTTGGGCGACTTTTTTGAAGCCTGGATCGGCGACGATGCAATGACGCCCTACCAGCGCTCGATTTGTGACGCACTGCGAGCCCTGAGCGATAGCGGTACCGACGTGTTTCTCATGCATGGTAACCGTGACTTCTTATTAGGCCGGGCCTTTTGCAAAGCGGCCGGCTGCACCCTGCTTAAAGACCCTAGCGTTGTGGACTTTTACGGCGACCCCGTGCTCCTGATGCACGGCGACAGTCTTTGTACCCGCGACGAAGCTTACATGCGCTTGCGACGCTACCTGCGCAACCCTGTGACTTTGTGGGTTTTGCGGCACTTGCCATTAAGCGTCCGCCATAAACTCGCACGGAAACTGCGCAGCGAAAGTCGCGCCCAAACCCGCATGAAAGCCAACGACATTGTCGACGTGACCCCTGAAGAAATTCCGCGGATCATGACCCAGTTTGGCGTGCACACCTTGATTCACGGCCACACTCATCGTCCGGCGATTCATAAATTGCAAATTGGTGAGCAGGCCGCCAAGCGGATTGTGCTCGGCGACTGGGACCGTCAAGGCTGGGTGTTGCAAGTGGATGAACAAGGGATGCAACTGGCCCCGTTCGATTTTCAGCTGACATTGCCCTCCGCCACGACCCCCTGAACGAGCCCAACCACCTCGACACGGCATTTACCGGGCATTACCAAAGGCTCAGACCCTGATAAGTCGCGGCCTTCGGCAATCCCGGAATGTGCTTTGGTACGTGCGCCTCAATGCCCGCTGGCCGCTGGGCCCGCCTTGGCAGCGAAGGGCGGTTTGGCCAGCCATACCAGCAGAATCAAGCCCATGAAGATCCAGCCCATCATCGTGAAGTAGTCCACGGTCGACAGCATATACGCCTGACTGGTCAGGATTTGATCCATCTGCGCGTAGGCCTTGGTACTGGCCCCTCCCAGATTTTCGAGGGTATGCCGGGTGATCGGATCGTACGTACTGATGCTTTCACTCATGTAAGCATGATGCTGATCTGCACGACGAATCCAGATCCATGTGGTCAATGAGGCTGCGAAACTCCCGCCCAATGTACGCAGGAATGTGGCCAGTCCTGCCCCGTCGGCAATTTGATGTGGCGGCAAATCTGACATCAAAATGCTCAAGGTCGGCATAAAGAACAGCGCCACACCAATCCCCATGAACAGCTGCACCATCGCAATGTGCTGAAAATCCACCTCATTGGTGAACTCAGCGCGCATAAAGCAACTCAAGCCAATCGCCAAAAAAGCCAACCCCGCCAAAAGCCGCAAATCAAACTTATGCGCGTACTTGCCCACGAACGGGGACATCACGACAGGCAGGATACCGATGGGTGCAACGGCCAGGCCGGCCCAGGTTGCGGTGTAGCCCATTTGGGTTTGCAGCCATTGCGGCAGAATCAGGTTGATACCGAAGAAGCCGGCATACCCCAACACCAGCACGATTGTTCCGATACGGAAGTTGCGATGGGCGAACAGGCGAAGATTGACGATCGGGTGTTTGTCGGTCATTTCCCAAATCACGAAAGCCGCCAGCGCCACCACTGACAGGGCAGTGCCCATCAGAATAAAGCTGGATTCAAACCAGTCCAGATCATTGCCTTTGTCGAGCACAATTTGCAGGGCGCCCACCCCGATGATCAGCGTAATCAACCCCACATAATCCATGGGCTGACGCGTGATGACGACCGGACGCGCTTTCAGTTGCTGACGCACGACCATGACCGCGAAGATCCCGATCGGGATATTAATGAAGAAGATCCATGGCCAGCTGTAACTGTCCGTGATCCAGCCACCCAAAATCGGCCCGGCAATGGGCGCAACCACCGTGACCATCGCCAGCAATGCCAATGCCATCCCCCGTTTTGCGGGCGGGTAAACCGCGATCAGCAAAGTTTGCGTCATGGGATATAAAGGCCCCGCCACCAACCCTTGCAGAACCCGAAAGCCCACCAGCTCAGGCATGGAGGTGGATATTCCGCACAAAAAAGACGCCAGCACGAACAGAATCGTCGCCCACAGAAACAGTTTCACTTCTCCGAAACGTCGGCTCAGCCAACCGGTCAGTGGCAACGCAATCGCATTGCTGACAGCAAAAGATGTGATAACCCACGTCCCCTGCTCCGAACTCACACCCAAGTTGCCGGAAATAGTGGGCAGCGCAACGTTGGCAATAGTGGTATCGAGCACTTGCATAAAGGTGGCGAGCGACAGGCCAATAGTGGCAAGCAGCAGGCTGGGCGGCGTAAAAGACGCGTTTGTACTCATCGCAAATCCTTTAAAACAGGGCGCGCAGCCCCGCCGCAGTGGCGGGACCAGTGGATTGGCGAATCAACGCGCAGCAGCAGAATTGCCTACAGCAGCACTGTTACTGTCAATCAGCCGCGCGATCAGGGCTTCTGCATCGGCCAGTTGTTTTTCGTACACATTGGTTGTGAACATGGCTTTTTGCGGTGGCTGTTGCGCAAGCACCGGGCCACTTTGATCGTGCAAATTCACATCCACCACCATCGACAATCCCACCCGCAACGGATGCTCAGCCAGTTGATCGGCATTGATGTGAATGCGCACTGGCACGCGCTGAACAATTTTGATCCAGTTACCGGTAGCGTTTTGCGCGGGCAGTAAGGCGAACGCGCTGCCCGTCCCGGCACCGATGCTGTCGATAGAGCCGCTGTACTTCACCTCACTGCCGTAAATGTCCGATTCGATCTCCACCGGCTGACCAATGCGCATGTTGTGCAACTGGGTTTCTTTGAAGTTGGCATCGATCCAAAGCTGATTCAGCGGAATAACCGCCATCAGCGCCGTACCCGGCTGAACTCGCTGGCCCAACTGAACCGTGCGTTTCGCCACATAACCGGTCACCGGGGCGATCAGCGTGGTGCGCGCATGCTCCAGATAGGCTTGGCGCAGTTGCGCAGCGGCCGCGAGCACATCTGGATGGTTAGCGACTGCAGTGTTATCCACCAAGGCCGTGGTGGTATTTAACTGTTGCTCGGCATTGCGCAACGCACTCAACGCCGAAGACAGATCGTCCCGCGCATGAGACAGCTCTTCCTGCGAAATGGCCCCCCCAGCCGCCAGACTTTTACGACGGTTATAGTTGTCCTGAGCTTTTTGCACCTCGGATTTTTGCGCCGCCACTTGAGCCTTCATGCCGCTCACATTGCTGAACAAACCCCGCACCTGACGCACTGTTCGCGCCAGATTGGCTTCAGCACTTTGCAGCCCGACTTGAGCATCGCTCGGGTCAAAATTGAGCAGCACCTGACCTTCGTGAACCAAGTCGCCATCATCGGCCCCAATGCTCACCACCGTACCAGTCACTAACGGCGTAATTTCAACCACGTTGCCATTGACGTATGCGTCATCAGTGCTTTCACTCCAGCGACCGTACAACTCGTGCCAGGCCCAGACGCCCAAGATACCGAGTACGACCAGCAGCGCGAGGGCACCCAGCCAGCGTTTGCGTTTACGCGAGTTAGGCGCGTCTTCGTTGTGTTGTGTTTCATTCGGTGTTTGCACAGAAGCCATGACGAGTACCTGAAATTATTCTGCCAGCGAGGCTTGGGAGGGAACGGCCAACGCCGTGTGAGCGGGCTCGAAGCCGCCGCCCAAGGCCTGCATCAATTGAATCGAGAGGTCGATCTGTTGCGCATTCAAGTCAGCCAACTGGCGTTGGGCCTGAAGCAGTAGCTGTTCAATGCTCAGCACGTCCAGATAATTACCGACACCCGAGCCATAACGTTGCAATACCGTGTTGTAGGAGTCCTGCGCGATATCGGCTGCACGCTGTTGAGCCGTAATCTGATGGCCCGTCGCCGCCAATTGCCCGAGGGTGTCGCTGATTTCACCGAGAGCGCCCACCACTGTTTTGTTGTATTGCGCCACCGCCAAATCGTAACGGGCATCTTCTGCATCCAGCCCGGCGCGTAAACGCCCGCCATCAAAAATCGGCAGCGACAGCGCTGGCGCAATGTTGAAGAAGCGACTGGCCGACCCGAATAAAGCATCCCCCAGTAATGATTCGGTGCCTGCGACGGCCGTCAAATTCAGATTGGGATAGAAACGGGTTTTAGCTGCTGCAATGTTTTTGCTGGCCGCTTCAACACGCCAGCGCGCTGCGACCACGTCTGGCCGACGCCCCAGCAAGTCGGCTGGCAATGTACTGGGCAACGCCACGGCGCTCGGCGCCAGAACATTGGGCCGCGTGATTTCATCACCGCGATCCGGCCCCTTGCCAAGCAGCACTGCGAGCGTAATACGCGCCGAATTGAGCTGTTTCTCAGCGTCGATCAGTTGCTCTTGAGCAGTGGCCTCAAGACTTTCGGTTTGCTGAAACTGGTAATGGCTGTCGATACCTGAAGCCAAGCGACGCTTGCTCAGGTCCAGCATCTTTCGTGTGCGTTGCAGATCCTCTTGTGACAGATCACGCACTCGGAAGGCATGTCCCAAATTGCTGTAAGCGCGCGCCACATCGCCCGCCAGCGTCAGACGCGCAGCCTGGCCATCCACTTCCGCTGCACGCGCTTCGCCCAACGCAGCTTCCCACGCATCGCGCTGGCCGCCCCACAAGTCAAAGGTGTAATTGAAGGTCAGATTAAGGTCACGTTCCGTGCTGTAACGCCCACCCTGCCCGCTGGGATCTTGCGATCGCGACAGGCGCGAGCGTGTGACATCTCCATTAGCGTCCAGCGTTGGCATCCGCGCCGCATTGGCCGAACTGGCGGCTGCCGTGGCCTGACGGATGCGGGCGCTGGCCACTTGCATATCCGGACTGTCACGCAAGGCTTGCGTAACCATGCGGTTGAGTTGCTGATCGCCCAACCGCGCCCACCATTGCTTCTCGGGCCAGGCGGCCGGAGTGACGTTGGCGCCCTTGAAAGATTGACCGGGTTTCAATTGATCGGCTTCAAGGCTGACGCCTTGAGGGGTTAGCCCGTGGTCATTGGCACAGCCAGCCAACACCATTGACGCAAATACCAGGCTCAAGCCTGTACGCAAGGTTTTGTTGCTCATTTTTCACCCAGGCGCTGCACCGTGATCGCGTCACCGGCTGCGAGCAATATTTTTTTCAGGATATGTTCAAGGCTTTGTAATTCTTGCGGGGTTATCGCGCCTGCCAACTGATTCATGGCAGCTGCGCCGATGGTCGGAAGTTGATCGGCCAGTGCCTGCCCCTCGCCTGTAAGCACCAGGCGCACCTGACGCCTGTCCGCATCTGAGCGCTGACGCACCAACAGATGTTTTTGCTCAAGGCGATCGAGCATCCGGGTCATCGAACCGCTGTCGATACACAAGTGCCGACAAAGCTCAGCCGGGGTATCCACCTCAAACTGCGCCATGATGATTAGCACTTTGAACTGCGCAGCCGTGATGCCATACGGCTCCATGTGCGTGTCAATGATGCGGTCCTTGAGCAACGCAGCGCGACCAAGAAGCAAACCCAAGGTGCAGTTTTGAAAGTTATCGGGGGAGAAATGCTTCATCGGCCACCAGGAAGCTGCTTAAGCAGTAATGTTTCAAAATATTACTGTCTAGGCAGCTAATGTCAAGGCGATAAATAGCCAGCTATCTATTTGAACCCATGTAGACCGCGTCACGAGGTTCGCCTGATAGCGCTAAGCATGGGCCATGCAATAAAAAAGCAGACGCTGACGCAAGGTATGCCTGCGTCAGCGATAAGCTACGCCTGAGCCGGCACGCCACTGTGGAAGCGAAACTCAACGTCTGGGCTTTCAATAAGCGCTTGCTCGGCGACGCGCACGCGCTCAATTACCTGAGCAATGTCCTTGGCGTCACCGTATTGATAGGCCAATTTCAAATAACCCTGAAAATGCCGCGCTTCGCTTTTAAGCAATCCGAAATAGAACGTGCCCAGTTCTTCGTCCAGATGCGGCACCAGCGCCTCGAAGCGCTCACAACTGCGCGCCTCGATAAACGCCCCGACCACCAGCGTGTCCACCAGCTTTACGGGCTCATGGTTACGGACCACTTTGCGCAAACCAGAAGCGTAGCGCCCTGCTGACAACTGGCGAAGTTCGATTTTGCGCTTTTTCATCAAACGCATGACCTGCTCGTGGTGCACCAGCTCTTCACGGGCCAGGCGCGACATCATATTGATCAGGTCAACATGGGAGTGATATTTGGCAATCAGGCTCAGCGCCGTGCTGGCAGCCTTGAACTCACAGTTTTTGTGATCGATGAGCAGGGTTTCCTGATCGGCCAGCGCTGCCGTGATCCAGCCATCAGGCGTTCGGCAACCAAGAAACTCGTTAATTTCAGGAAGAATCACGCGAACGCCCCCGATATAAGAAGGTTGCGCGACGAGTCGACAGTAGGCAGAAAAGTGACAGGCATGGGGCTCACACAGCTGGAGTGACAAAGCCGCCGATTATACGGAGCACACGGCACAGCACCAGCCTGACGGGTTGATATGCATCAAGACGCGGGCAACCCGTGAGCAACTATAGTGGTTGCACTCAATCCTCCATGGAGCCTCGACCATGCAAGAGTTCAACAAGCTGCTGGTGGTGATAGAACCCGAGTTAATGGAAAGCCTTGCCCTCAAACGCGCCAAACAAATCGCTAAAAAAACCCAGGCCGCCCTGCACCTCTTGATTTGCGACAAAGAGGACAAACACACGGCATTGCTGAGCGTGCTCGAAAATGCATTAAGGGCGCAAGGCGTTGTTACCACCAGCGAACGGTCCTGGCATCAGAGCAAGCACCAAACCATCATTCGCGTGCAGCAGGCTGAAAATTGCGAGCTGGTCATCAAGCAGCACATTCCCGACAACCCCTTGAAAAAACTCTTGCTCACACCCGAAGACTGGAAGCTGCTGCGCTTTTGCCCAGCACCCGTATTACTGGCTAAAAGTGCGGCGCACTGGGAGAACGGTGTCGTACTGACCGCCGTCGACGTGGGTAATGACGATGCCGATCATAGGGAGCTGCACCAGAGCATTGTTGACGCCGGTATTAAGATCGCCAGCCTGGTTGAAGGCAAGCTTCATGTAGTCAGTGCTTACCCGGCCCCCATGCTGGCCGCTGTAGAAGCCGCTTACCCCGTTGAAACTGAATACGAAGCGAAGTATCGCCAAGCGTGCGAAGCGCTCATGGCGCATACCCCCATTGACAGCAAGTGCTTTCATGTCGAAGAAGGCCCGGCCGATGTGATTATCCCTCGGGTCGCCAGCGAGCTACACGCGGCTGTGACAGTCATGGGCACCGTGGCGCGCACAGGCTTTTCAGGTGCGCTGATCGGTAATACCGCAGAAGTCGTCATCGACAAGCTCAAGAGTGACATTTTGGTGCTCAAGCCTAAAGAAATGACGCATCATCTGGAGAAATTGGCGTCCGGAGGTTGATCCTTCATCAATTGCCCAATGCATCTTTTAAGAAACTGGGGGCGATATAACGCTGATAGTGAGCTTCAGACAGCAGGAAAAACTCCCGATCAATGGCATCACGCAGTTCGGGCAAATTCCAGTCGCGAAACTCGGGCAACAGGACCATCCCGTACGCTTCCAGCTGATTGATCACCCGCGCCCCGCGGGCAATCAGCTGGTAGGCCCAGCAATATTCGGACTGATGGGGCACAAATCGGATTTGCCGCGCCAGCAACTGGCCACGCAGCTTTTCGGGATCAAATATTTCAACCTTGCCCGCCATCACCTGCACGAGCAACTGCTCCAGACGCATCCACACTGCGCGTTTTTCGTCGTCGTTGTAACCGTTCCAGTGGATCACTTCATGATGGAAGCGCTTGCATCCACGGCACACCAGGTCGCCGTAAACCGTCGAGCACAGGCCGATGCAGGGAGTCTTGATGGTTTGGTTGGGCATGGCGAAATAGAGCACTGCAGAGCGAAACAGGCGGGCATGTTAGCCCTTTGTCTAACGCAGATCACCCCCTCAACCTTCAGGGGTTAACTTACCTTTACCAAGTTTTTCCCGTAGAATCGGCCTGCCTTTTAAGGCGCCAATGTCCGTTAGAAGCTGTTTTCAAAGCGTCACGAGCACAGTTGATCCTGAAGAACGGTGTTGGTGATGGGTACTTGCCAGGCAACTGCCCGCACCAACATGCACCATCCCTCCGTTCAGAAGGCGTAAAACTTTGAAAACAGCTTCTGTTGGGAATCTCTGCAACTCTGGCTAAGCGGCTCATAAAGCCCCGCAGCGCATGAGTGTCTTGCATTCCTGGATGAGCGTCCCGGACACCCATTTGGGACCAATGATGAGGGTAATAACTGTGCTTGAAGCCTACCGCAAACATATCGAAGAGCGCGCAGCACTGGGTATCGTTCCCCAGCCGCTTAACGCCGAACAAACTGCAGGCCTGGTTGAGCTGCTGAAAAACCCGCCTGCTGGCGAAGAAGAATTCCTCGTTGACCTGATCACCAACCGCATTCCACCTGGTGTTGACGAAGCGGCCTACGTAAAAGCCGGCTTCCTCGCCGCCATCGCGAAAGGTGAAGCCACTTCCCCCCTGATCAGCAAAAAGCGCGCTGTTGAACTGCTTGGCACCATGCAAGGCGGCTACAACATCGTCACGCTGGTTGACCTGCTGGACGACGCAGAGCTGGCTCCGGTAGCTGCCGAGCAGCTCAAGCACACCCTGTTGATGTTTGACGCCTTCCACGACGTGGCTGAAAAAGCCAAGAATGGTAATGCCCACGCCAAGGCTGTGGTGCAATCCTGGGCTGACGGCGAGTGGTTCAAAAACCGCCCTACCCTGGCAGACAAAATCAGCTTGCGCGTATTCAAGGTCACCGGTGAAACCAACACCGACGACCTGTCGCCTGCCCCTGACGCCTGGTCGCGTCCTGATATCCCGCTGCACGCACTGGCCATGTTGAAAATGGCCCGTGACGGCATCGTGCCAGATGTCCAGGGCTCCATCGGTCCGATGAAGCAAATCGAAGAAATGCGCGGCCAGGGTTTCCCTATCGCCTACGTCGGTGACGTGGTCGGCACGGGCTCTTCGCGTAAATCGGCCACCAACTCGGTGCTGTGGTTCTTCGGCGACGACGTTCCTTACGTGCCGAACAAGCGCGCCGGTGGTTTCTGCTTCGGTAGCAAAATTGCTCCGATCTTCTACAACACCATGGAAGATGCGGGCGCACTGCCTATCGAGTTTGACGTCAGCAACATCCATATGGGCGACGTGATCGACCTGTACCCGCACGCAGGCAAAGTCTGCAAGCACGGCACTGACGAAGTCATCACCACCTTTGAATTGAAAACCCCGGTTCTGCTGGATGAAGTCCGCGCTGGCGGCCGTATTCCGCTGATCATCGGTCGCGGCCTGACTGAAAAAGCCCGCGCCGAACTGGGCATGGGTCCATCTGACCTGTTCAAGAAGCCTGAAGCACCGATTGAAAGCACCAAGGGTTTCACCCTGGCGCAGAAAATGGTTGGTAAGGCATGCGGCGTGACCGGCGTTCGTCCGGGCACTTACTGCGAGCCGAAGATGACCACCGTAGGTTCTCAGGACACCACCGGTCCAATGACCCGTGATGAACTGAAAGACCTGGCGTGCCTGGGCTTCTCCGCTGATCTGGTGATGCAGTCGTTCTGCCACACCGCGGCTTACCCCAAGCCGATCGACGTGACCACCCACCACACCTTGCCTGATTTCATTATGACCCGCGGCGGCGTTTCCCTACGTCCGGGTGACGGCATTATCCACAGCTGGCTGAACCGCATGCTGCTGCCTGACACCGTCGGCACCGGTGGCGACTCTCACACCCGCTTCCCGATGGGCATTTCGTTCCCGGCCGGTTCGGGCCTGGTGGCATTCGCCGCAGCCACTGGCGTCATGCCACTGGACATGCCGGAATCGGTTCTGGTTCGTTTCAAAGGCGAAATGCAACCGGGCATCACCCTGCGTGACCTGGTACACGCCATTCCTTACGTGGCGATCCAACAGGGCCTGCTGACAGTAGAGAAGAAAGGCAAGATCAACGAGTTCTCGGGTCGCATCCTGGAAATCGAAGGCCTGAACAACCTGAGCATCGAGCAAGCGTTCGAACTGTCCGACGCATCGGCAGAACGTTCGGCTGCTGGCTGCACCATCAAACTGTCCAAAGAGTCGATCACCGAATACCTGAATTCCAACATCACCCTGCTGCGCTGGATGATCGGTGAAGGTTATGGCGATGCTCGCACCCTTGAGCGTCGTGCTCAGGCGATGGAAGCCTGGATTGCCAACCCTGAATTGATGGAAGCCGATGCTGACGCCGAATACGCGCACATCATCGAAATCGACCTGGCTGACATCAAGGAACCTGTACTTTGCGCCCCTAACGACCCGGATGACGCCCGTCTTCTGTCCACCGTTGCCGGCGAGAAAATCGACGAAGTGTTCATCGGTTCGTGCATGACCAACATCGGCCACTTCCGCGCTGCGGGCAAGTTGCTGGACAAGGTTAAAGGCCAGCTGCCAACCCGTCTGTGGCTGTCGCCGCCGACCAAGATGGACGCTCACCAACTGACCGAAGAAGGCTACTACGGCATCTACGGCAAAGCTGGCGCGCGTATGGAAATGCCGGGCTGCTCGCTGTGCATGGGTAACCAGGCGCGCGTAGAGCCGAACTCGACTGTTGTGTCGACTTCGACCCGTAACTTCCCGAACCGTCTGGGTGATGGTGCCAACGTATACCTGGCTTCGGCCGAGCTGGCGTCGGTGGCTTCGATTCTGGGCCGCTTGCCTACTGTAGAGGAATACATGGCATACGCAGCAGAGATCAACACCATGGCCCAGGACGTGTACCGCTACCTGAGCTTTGATCAGATCGCTGAATTCCGTGAAGCGGCAGCCAATGCCAACATCCCGGTGATTCAAGCGTAAGCTGACGTTGTAACGAAAAAGCCCCGACTCGCAAGAGCCGGGGCTTTTTCATGATCGCCGCAATGCTGCACTAAAGCAGTGGCGCCACAACCTGCTGCTTGCGTGGCCAGGCATCCAGCACTGCCTTGAACAGCGTAGCAAGCGGGATGGCGAAAAACACACCCCAAAACCCCCACAAGCCACCGAACAGCAGCACCGCGCAAATGATTGCCACCGGATGCAAGCTGACGGCCTCAGAAAACAGCAACGGCACCAGCACGTTGCCGTCCAGCGTTTGAATGATTCCGTAGACCGCCATCAGATAGATGAACTGATCGCTCCAGCCCCATTGGAACAAAGCTATTAGGCACACCGGCACGGTGACGACCACGGCCCCCACGTAGGGCACGACAACCGACACGCCCACCAGCAAGGCCAGCAATGCCGCGTAATTAAGATCCATGACCACAAACGCAATATAGGTGACGCTACCGCAGATGATGATCTCGATGACCTTGCCGCGTATGTAGTTGGCAATCTGACGGTTCATGTCATGCGCCACGCGTGTAATCAGCGCCCGCTCGCGAGGCAAGTAGCCGCGCACCCAGCGACTGATCATGGCCCGGTCCTTGAGGAAGAAGAACACCAGGATCGGCACCAGCACCAGGTAAATCATTATGTTGACCAACAGCGGCAGACTGGACAGCGAGAACGTCAGCGCCAACTGGCCAAACTTGCCAATCTCCCCCCGCGCCACTTCGATGGCCTGCAACACTTGCTCATCCGACACCAGATGCGGATAGCGTTCCGGCAGCAGCAACAGCAGCGACTGCCACTTCGCGAGCATGCCCGGCAGTTCATTGAACAGGGTGATCAATTGATGCCACAACAACGGCACCACGACCACGATAAAAAGCAGCAGCACTCCCATAAACAGTGCGAAAACCAGCCCGACTGCCACAGCCCCCGGCAAGCGCAAGCGCTCCAGTGCCACCACCAGCCCTTGCATGAGGTACGCCAGTACCATGCCCGCCAGCACCGGCGCCAACATGCCGCCCAAGGTCAAGACCACTGTAAACGCCAGCACCAACAACACGGCCAGCACCACGGCTTCCTCATCGGAAAAGTAGCGCTGTATCCAGTTACGCAACACGTTGAACATCAAGATTCCTTTTAAAAAGGCGACGCCAGGGATTCAGGCCTTGCGCAGCCAGTAGCGGTAGATGCCGACACCCTCTTCTTCACGCAGCAAATCATGCCCCGCCAGACGTGCGAAGGTACGAAAGTCACGTTGAGAGCCCGCATCCGTGGCAATCACTTTCAGCACGTCACCCGAACCCATCTGATTAAGTGCCATCTTGGCCTTGAGCAGCGGCAACGGACAATTCAGGCCGCTGGCGTCCAGCTCCGCGTCATGTTCCAACACATCTGTCATTTCCCGTTCCTCAGGCATTTTTTATGCGCACTAGAATACCCCAGGCTGACCCGCCTCTGGTCGCCAGCCAACTGTGCAGCTACAGTAAGCCCTTTATCGACTAGAGCTTCGTGCATGAATTTTCTGCGCCCGACCCTGTTGACGCTCGCCTGCCTGCTCGCATCACCGCTTTTCGCCGATGATTTGCCGTCTTTAGGTGATGCCAGCTCCTCCATTGTTTCGCCTCAACAAGAGTACAAACTGGGGCGCGCCTGGCTGAGCATGTTGCGCGGCCAGGTCTCGCAGCTCAACGATCCTCAGCTAAAGGACTACGTTGAAACCAGCGTTTATAAATTGGTCGAAACCAGCCAGGTTCAGGACCGGCGGCTTGAATTCATTTTAATCAACAGCCCACAGCTCAACGCGTTTGCAGCCCCCGGTGGAATCATCGGTGTGAATGGCGGCCTGTTCCTCAATGCACAGACCGAGGGCGAGTATGCTTCAGTTCTGGCACACGAACTGGCGCACTTGTCACAGCGGCACTTCGCACGTGGCGTAGAAGCGCAACAACGCATGCAATTGCCCATGATGGCCGCGTTGTTAGCGGGCATCGTCATCGCAGCCTCAGGGGCGGGTGATGCCGGGATAGCGGCTATTGCGGGCACTCAGGCAGCGGCATTTCAGGAGCAGCGACGCTTTTCCCGACAAAACGAGCAGGAAGCGGACCGCATTGGCATCCTTAACCTGGAAAAAGCGGGTTACGACCCGCGCTCCATGCCGACCATGTTCGAGCGCTTGATGCGCCAGTATCGGTTCGACGCCAAACCACCGGAATTCTTACTGACTCACCCAGTGACCGAATCGCGTATTGCGGACACCCGCAACCGTGCTGAGCAAGCCCGCCCCGGTGGCGCCGAAGACAGTCTGCGCTATCAACTGATTCGCGCCCGGGTGCAACTCAACTACGAAGAGACGCCAGGGCTTGCCGCCAAGCGCTTTCGGGTCCAACTCGATGAAAACCCTAAAAACGACGTGGCCCGCTACGGCCTGGCTATCGCGCAGATCAAGGGCAGTCAATTCAAGGAAGCTCGGGAAAACCTGAAGCTGTTACTGGATAAATCGCCCAACGACATCACCTACAACCTGGCCCAGATCGAGCTCGACATGGCCAGCAATCAACTCGACGACGCGCAAAAGCGGGTCGAAAGGATGCGCACGCTGTATCCGGGCAATTACCCGCTGAATCAGGCACGTGTCGATCTGTTACTCAAACAGAACAGAGCCGCCGAAGCAGACAAGGCACTGGAAGCCTTGCTCAAGAGTCGCCCAAATGACCCGGATGTCTGGTACTCGGTGGCCGAGACCCGAGGGCTTTCGGGGAACATTATCGGCTTGCATCAGGCACGAGCGGAGTATTTTGCACTGGTGGGTGATTACCGTCAGGCCCTGCAACAGCTGGACTTGGCGAAAAAACTGACCAATAACTTCCAGCTGTTATCGCGCATTGATGCGCGTCAACGTGATTTGCTGGATGAAGAGCGATCCATCAAAGACATGATGAATTGAGATCACGCCTGAAGGCGGTAACTTCACCCCAGTGAGTTACTGCCTTCAGTGTTAGGCCCGAGACCAAAGCTCAGGCGTTGCCCGCCAGCTTCAAACGGGCAGCCTGCGTGAAGTCCAGCATGCGCTTGAGCGGACGAACCGCTTGCGGCACAAGCGCCGGGTCGACAAAGATCTCGTTCGACCCCATTTGCAGACCTTGCAGCATGCGCTCCAAGGTGTTCATTGCCATCCACGGGCAATGGGCGCAGCTGCGGCAAGCGGCGCCATTGCCCGCCGTAGGCGCTTCAATGAAAACCTTGTCAGGACATAACTGCTGCATTTTGTAAAAAATGCCGCGATCAGTGGCCACGATAAATGTCTTGTTGGGCAGGTTCTGCGCGGCGGCAATCAGTTGACTGGTCGAGCCGACCGCGTCGGCCAGATCAATCACCGACTCGGGCGATTCGGGATGAACCAAAACCGCCGCGTCCGGATAGAGCGCCTTCATATCTTCGAGCTGCTTGGACTTGAACTCTTCATGGACGATGCAAGCCCCATCCCAGAGCAACATGTCAGCTCCGGTCTGGCGCTGGATATAGCGCCCAAGATGCTTGTCTGGGCCCCAGATGATCGTTTCACCGTTATCCATCAGGCTTTCAACGATTTCCAGCGCACAGCTCGACGTCACCACCCAATCTGCACGGGCTTTAACCGCGGCAGACGTGTTGGCGTAAACCACAACGGTGCGCTCGGGGTGTTTGTCACAGAACGCAGAAAACGCTTCGACCGGACATCCCAGATCCAGCGAACAGGTGGCTTCGAGCGTCGGCATCAGCACGCGTTTTTCAGGCGTGAGGATTTTGGCCGTTTCGCCCATGAAACGAACGCCGGCCACCAATACCGTTTTTGCGGGATGCGCCGCACCAAAACGGGCCATTTCCAGAGAATCGGAAACGCAGCCGCCTGTTTCTTCAGCGAGCGCCTGAATCACGGGATCGCAATAAAAATGAGCCACCAGAACCGCATCCTGCGCCTTGAGCTCGGCAGCGATGGCTGCACGTAATGCAGCCTCTTCTTCCAGAGTCAGGGCTTTAGGCTGCTTGGCATCAAGGTGGGCTTGAACCAGAAGTCGTTCAGAAATATGCGTCATGTTCGCAAGACCTGCAGGCGCTACTGCGCGAAAGTCGAGTGTACCACCGGCTCCGGACCGTCGAGTCCCGCCGGGAGAGTGTGTGTTATCAGGCACGGACCAGCTATTCAGCTCGCCAAGGCTACAGAATATGCTTGCGATTCAAAAGTTTAATGTTTCAGGGGAGGTCCAGCGCTACATGGGCAAATCTGCCGATGACTGGCAGGCCACCAGACATCGGCCGCAGCACTTACTTAACTCACTGGCTCAACGCTTTAAGCACAAGCTCAGCCACAGCGCCACCTGACGCAGGGTTCTGACCCGTAATCAAACGCCCATCTGCAACAGCATAGGCCGCCCACGGCTGGCTGGCCTTTTCATACTTGGCCCCACGCTTAACCAGTTCGCTCTCAGTCAAATACGGCACGACTTTGTCCAAACCGGCCAGCTTCTCTTCCTCATTGGAGAAGCCCGTGACTTTTTTCCCCTCAATCAGCAGCTTGCCGTCGCTGAGCATGATATTCAGCAGCCCGACCGCCCCGTGACACACCGAGGACACGACTCCACCGGACTCATAAATCTCGCGACTGATGGTTTGCAGTTCAACGTTGTCCAGAAAATCCCAAATGACCCCGTGGCCCCCTGCAAAGTAGATAGCGCAGTAGTCTTCAGGCTTGATATCACTCGGCTTGAGCGTTGCGCCAAGACGATTCATGAATGACTTGTCTTGATACCACTTCCAGTCAATGTCAGCAGCCATGTCCTTGGCCAGGCTGTGAGGGTCAATCGGCGTATAACCACCTTTAGGGCTGACAAAGTCCACGGTATAGCCTGCCGCTTCAACTTTCTGTACAAAATGCACAGCCTCCCCAAACCACAACCCAGTTGCACGAGGCATGCCCGGGTACTTTTCGACACTGGTCAAAACCACCAACATTTTCTTGCTCATCGTAAGACTCCTGAAAATACCGGATATGTACGGAACTTGGGCTGTCCAACACAGCAAATGGTTCAGCCGCAGAACGAGGCGTGAGCATAGACCACAGGGGTTGCCATGCCGACTTGCGCATGGGGCTGGCGCTATGCTGCCTTCACAATCTGTGTCACATCCACTGGAGACTACCGGCACCACGTTGGAGGAAGCAGATCACCCGAGGCCCCCTGATTGGCATGCCGCCATTTCAAATACTCCTCTACACGCCAGAACCCGGCCGCAGCGGTGTGACGCTTCAATATCCACCATGTTTCACCGTACCGAACAAGTGATCGGCAATCCTCATCAAGCCTTGGTTGCGGATCATTGCACACCCACTCCTCATCGATTTCAAACGGCGGCTCCTCAATATCATGCTCGCAGGGGTACTCATGGTCATCCTCCACGTCGTAACTGGCATTTTCCCAGTCCTTATCCTCCCAAGCCTTCAAGACCTCTTCGCGGTCCTGCTGGCCTTCCCACACCCAGCACTCGCATAGGTACGTCATGGCGTCGGTATCTATGGCTGACACCTCAAGACCAAGAATCGCGGCAATAGACGCTTTGGCCTGCTCAAAATCCTGCTGTATTGCTTGATAGCGCTTTTCAGCCTCCGCTGCTTCTGCTTCACGCTCATTCGCCACCAATAGATCAAGGTGCGCATGCTCAAAAACATCGACTAAAGCGGTTGAGCCAGGGAAACCCTTTTTTTGATTCTGTCGCCCATTAATCAGAGCCCACAACGATGGGTTTTTCTCGGGAACAGGAGCCATTACGAGTGTTTGAGTCGACAGGTCCTTAATGAGCGGCTTGAATCCGGGCTTTATACGACCGCTGCTCACCCAGCCAACAAGGTGGCGTTCATTCAACGCACGTCCACAGGATTTTCTTCCTTCACACTCAAAATTCAACGCATATCTCAATAGCCAGATAGGGATAAAACGTTGCCGCTCAGGGCCCATCATTATCGAAATTCTGTGGCAGTGATGGCAGAGTGCAGCATCGCTACCACAGTTCACGCTCTCGTCTTGATAGACCACTTCATGCTCAACCAGGCGAACGGTGCAGGCCTCCGTTTTGAATACGTCGATTATCAAGCGCTTGAGGATTTTGCAACCGATGGCTAGGTACAGCCCATCATCCGTGCGGGCTTCAGAGGCAGGAACATTACGATCATAGTCAACAATCGCATTGACATGTTTGTGCCCATAATCGGCCTTTTGCAAAAGAGCGTGCAAAGAGATACGTCGCTCACCGGGCAAAAGCGTGATCACTTGATCACACCTGCAGATATTCCCAATGTTCGCGTCACCCTTGAGTAATGAACCGACTAATTTCTCGCGCAGGGCTTCGGTTTTTCGATGAACGTCGAACTTTCCTGACAGTAGTTCGAGCAAGCGGCTGAACGTTTTGGCGATAGATTTCCATACTGGGCAAGTCTTACGCAGGATCTCTGTTCTGGACGGGTTAAGGCTGATCGCCTGCTTTGAGACGATCAGACCAGCGCCTGCCCACCCATAAGATGAGTCATGCGGAACCAGCACACCTTGGTTATAGAGTGAAAACGGCCCCTCCTCCTTGGTCCTGTAATACGCCCATTCGTCCTCAAAATCCCATTTTTCTAGAGCAGGGTTGCGGGAGATGACACGGCCGTTTAACTCAATGCGGACGGTCGTATAACGCACAAGATCGCAAATTTCCTGAGTCGCTGACATCAACTCCAGATCATTAAGAGGCTCGTACCACGTGCCGGTAATGGAGAACCCAGCTACGGCTTCAGCCAAGTCCTCAAGGTCATAGTCGTAACCCATTGATCGAGTATCCACCTTCATGGCCCAACGATTGGAACTCCACTTGGTAGAGGCGTGAGCCAGGATCTGTCCACGGCCAAGACGAAAGCGCCTGTAGGTGGCGCTACATTTGTTGCGGGGTGCAAACCGCCCGAAATAATGCAATACATCGTCAAAACAGGTAAACCCCTGCCCGTCATCCGTGCACTTGAAACTCTCTTTGCTCATGTTAAGAAAAACAGAGGTGGCCTTGGCATCGATAGCGTTCATTAACAACGCAATCACGGCCTTAACAAGGGGTTCAGCTTTACCATAGAAAATATGGTGGATAATTTTCGAATCTAGTTCAAAAGGCAGACGCATGCAGCACCTCATACAAAGCGAAGAGTAAAAAGAAATACAGGGGACAATCAGGCACTGGATGTGCCCGGCATATATGGCGGAGGGTCTGTGACACAGACCTGAATCAATGAGACCCGACTAATTACTGGCGTTCTGTTACTCACCTTTTATTCAAAGGCCAATGGCTCACTCCCACTAGTAAATCGGGCATTTGCGGACAGTGCAGCACTGTGTGTTTGAACTGCCAAACTGAGCTTGGCATGAAAATCTTACTGTTTATTAACTCTGTATAAGTAAGTTATTACCTTGCTCATAGCCACCTGCACGGAATCAACGTCCAGAACAGCACTGGCATAACAGCCTTACAGGATCGAGGCCGTCTTGCGTAATGTAAGTCTGCGGTTCAAACACCGTATCGAATTGGGCAAATCAAGAGGTTGTCGATTGATTATCCGGAAGCCAATGCTGTAGGTAGTCAATTCCTTCGCCTGCGTTTTCACCACCATCAACGCTTCTTACAGAATACACGGCTGACACGGCAATCTCTGCCAATGACGCCATTAGTCCATGGACCATCTGAAGAAACACCGCCAGGCTGCGACCTGACTATTAGAGATAAAGCGCTCTGACTTTACGGGGATAGTCGCTAAAGCGGATGCAATGCCGAATAGACACGGGCGCGCGGGCGGCTGGCGAGCTTCTTCCCGGCGGACAGGACGAGATCAGAACGCGCCTGATCTCTCTTCGACAAGAACTAGCAGAAAAAATAGTCCACGTTGACTCGCCAGAAAATCTCGAAGAGATCATCCGTCTCACCAACAAATTTATTTCATATAACCACACGCCAAAAAAATAGATCAGCCAGGATGACAAATCAGAGCAACCCGTATTTATAAGAGAGTTCATAAATGCGAGTCATACGCTGGTAATGGCATTCGCTTGACAACTCATCGACTGGCAAAACTCCATCCAAAACAACTGCCGTATATTTTTCATCCATCCTTATTAACGTTATTAACTCTTTGAGCTCAGCGCGCACGTCAGGATTTTCAAAATCCATTATTAACCCCTAACCACGTCAACAACGTTGCGACTTAAATTCCGCTATACATTAATAAAATGACCGGGTCTGATAGTGGCTAGTTTTTAAACTTAGAATATTTCCCTCCCTGATCTAGGCATGCCGCCACAACGACCACAACTGCAGCCATAAACAGGATCAGGACGACACCACTCGTTGACTGAGTAGGTGAGTTGGATACCAGCGCCAAAGCACCCAGAGGCGCTAGCCCTCCAGCAATAGCCGTCCCGATTTCACGACCAGTGCCAACACCTGAGGATCGTGTTCGAGTGGGAAACTGTCTACTCATGAATGAACCTTGTGGTGCAAACATCATAGGCGCAAGAACACCCGTCCCCACACCAATCGCGACATAGATCCACAGATTCTGCCCAGACTCCAATAGCGCCATGAAGGGGTACGCAAATATCCCCGACAGTACACCACCAATGATTAATACATTTTTGCTACTCCATCGGTCGCAAAGAAAGCCAAAAAACGGGACCGAAAATATAGCTATAAGACTCGCTATCGTGACAGACAGCGACGTGATATTCGCCGAAATACCCTTATATTGGGTGAGATAAGCCAATGAAAACGTTTTGAATATGTAACTCAGTGCATTATAGCCAATCGCCACAAACAGAACGACAAATAGACCTCTCAAGTCTTTCTTAAACAATGTGAACAAGGGATTTTCAACTACTTTTTTTAAAGCACCAGGTGCTGGCTCAATATTTCGGAGTTTTTGATAGTCAAGAGTCTCAGGCAAGCTACTGCGCACCCACATACCAACAGCGACCAAAAGAATACTGCATATAAATGGAATCCTCCACCCGCCCGCGAGAAGAAACTCATCCCCCTGAAGGGTCAACAAATAGACTGTCAGCGATGAAAGAAGCAATCCCAAGTTCAGTCCCAGCGCGGGCCAAGCGGCTTGGCTTCCACGCTTACCCTCATCGGCATGCTCATACGCTGTCACCGCTGCTGCAGCGAGTTCTGCACCTGCTCCCAGCCCTTGGAGGATCCGAATTACGACCAGTAGTACTGGCGCCCAAATTCCCAGCGTGGCATAACCAGGAATTAAACCAATAGCAGCCGTGCAAACCCCCATTAGGCAAAACGTTGCTACCAACATTCGTTTCCGACCAAACCGGTCCCCACAATACCCAAATAAAATTCCGCCAAAAGGCCGCGCTATAAAACCAATTGCAAACGTTGACAACGCCAATAAAGTCGCTGTTTTCGAATCGGCAGGAGCAAAGAAAACTTTCGAAAATACGATGGCGGCCATCATTGCGTAAAGGTAAAAATCGTACCACTCCAGCATAGAACCAATAATGGTTGCCGCTGCGACCTTCCGCAACCGAGTATCACGTTGAGTTTTACTTTCACTATCAGGCCGAGCGGTATGATCAATCACGCCAATTTCCTTATTATGAGTCAATATCGCCTAATGGAGGCCGTTTAATACTTGTTCAACAATCATTTCACCAATAGGAATTGCTGCTGTTGCCGCCGGTGAAGGCGCATTGCAGACATGCAACATTCTTGGGGTCTGCATAAACAAGAAATCATGTACAAACTCACCGTTACGCATTACCGCCTGAGCTCGGATACCTGCCTCAGAAGGCTGAAGATCTTGAAGCTCTAGAGAGGGATAGTATTTTTTACACTGCTCTAAATAGCTTGCCTTGAACAGCGTATTTTTCATCTCATCCAGACCTGAAACAAAGTACTTGCCTAGAAACTTCCAGAATCCTGGAAACAAGCTGTATTCCCAAACATCACGAGTATTAAAGGCAAAATTTTGATACCCCTCACGCGAAAAACCCAATACGGCATTTGGCCCAACCGTGATACTGCCATCAATCATACGCGTCAGGTGAATACCTAAAAATGGAAGAGCCGGATTTGGGATTGGATAGATTAGATGATTGATACTTTCACTTAGCCGTTGCGCCAACCGGTAATATTCACCGCGAAAAGGAATGATTTGAAAATTGATGTTCAGGCCAGCCATTACAGCCAAACGATCAGATTGCAAACCAGCGCAAACAACTAGTTTTTTCGCAGCCCAAGATGAACATTGAGATGCAACTGTAACCTGATTGCCGGACTCTTGTATCGAGACCACCTTGCGCTCAAAGAGTACTTCTCCCCCGGCGCGAATAATTACATCAAACATTGCTTTGGCGACAGCCTTATAATCAACGATACCCGTACTGTCAGCAAACAAAGCCCCCACCCCTATAATATTTGGTTCACGGCGCCGTAACTCCTGATTGTCAAGGCGGTCTATTTTCAAGCCATTTTGCTTTGCTATCTCCTCCATTTTCTCCATGTGTGGAAGCTGGGCTTTACTCGAAGCAACCAATAGCTTTCCGCACACTTCATACTGAATGCTGTGTTTCGTACAAAACGCCTTAGTCGCTTCAGCTCCCTGCTTACATAACTTTGCTTTAAAACTCTCAGGCGGGTAATACACCCCTGCATGAATAACTCCACTGTTATGGCCAGTTTGATGCATTGCTAACCCTGCCTCTTTCTCCACTAACAATAGCGAGGCCCCCGGATGAACTTCTAGCAATCGCATTGCCGTGGCAAGCCCTACAATCCCCCCACCAATTACGCAAAAATCATAAATCATCAAAGCATCTTCTCTTACATCAGACCGCCAGAAAAAGAATAAGCGCGAAAAAATATCAACCATAAGCAAGACTAAGTTTCCAACTTAATGTTCAGCCGTAACGCCGCCGCCTCCAAGTGACTTCTGGCACAATTACCAGCCTCTAGAGAGCTGCGCTTAGAAATAGCATTAAATATTTCTTGATGCTCACGTAAGGCGCCATGTGGACCACCTGATAATTTCGCGGAGTTTTCCCAAGCGACAAAGCGCGCTTGCACCAATTGGCCATGTAGAAAATCGTGAAAGGCGCTCAAATAATTATTTTTACAAGCAGCAACAATGGACCTGTGAAACTCAACATCTGCTGCAGATGATACCTTGGCGTTATCAGAGTTATTTTCCATTAGCGCTACTGCTTCATTCATACGCATCAAATCTGCTTTTGTGCGCCGTAGAGCGGCAATTGATGCAGCCTGTATCTCTATCCATATACGCAACTCAAAGAGCTGATCAAAATCAGGCAAAGGACCATTGTTATTAGGTAGCCGAAAAACAACTCCACCGGGTGTCTGAGAAACAAAAGAACCACTACCAGGACGAATTACAAGCACACCATCTGCTTTTAGCTGAGAGATGGCCTCACGAACAACTGAGCGACTCACATGGAGTTGCTCGGCCAGTTGATGCTCTGTCGGCATCTTCGATTCCGCTGGAAGCCTCCCAGCCTCGATTTCTCGGCGGATGGCAGAGACAACACTTTCAACAAGGGATTGGGGACGAGTTAAATTAATCATGGATTTTCATCAGGCTGTCTGACAACCAGAGTATCTAAATTCTAAAATGTAGCATTAGGTTTGAGTCCCTTTACACGTAAGCAATTTCCCTCATTTAAGTAGCCTTATAAAATACAATTCAACTTACAATAAATATATATACAACAAACATTATCCCTCGACCAACCGCAACAATTCCTTATTTTTGCAGCTGTAGTTCACATACCGGAGATGTTTATGATGCCGAGAGCACTTCCACCCTCCAGCCTATCTACTACCCATTCCCGAGCCAGATAAATTCGAGAGAGCTGAATGCCTCAATGAAGTAACTCAACCGTAACCGTCCGGGCGACTGTAGTGGTCTAATGAAACCGGACACCCATTTAGGCGAGAATGCTCGCCAGATCGAGTTGTCAGATGACCAAACAACGCCGCTCCTTTACTCCTGAATTCAAGCGCGACGCTGCCGACCTCGTGCTCAAACAAAACTACAGCTACATCGAAGCCAGCCGTTCACTCGGCATTGGTGAGTCGGCATTGCGCCACTGGGTTGACCAGATGCAGAAAGAACATAAAGGCATCACCCCGCAGAGCAAGGCGCTCACGCCGGAACAGTAAAAAATTCAGTAACTGGAGACCCGGATCGCTCGGCTTGAGCGAGAGAAATCCATACTAAAAAAGGCTACCGCGCTCTTGATGTCGGAAGATCACGAGCGTTCGCGCTGATTGACCAGTTGAGCGTTCATGAGCCAGTTGATTGGCTGCGCAAGGTGTTTGAAGTGACTCGTTCGTGCTACTACGCCCAGCGTCTTAGGCGCCGCACGCCCGATGTTGAACGCCTTAGGTTGCGCAGCCGGGTAAGCGAGTTGTTCACGCAAAGTCGCAGTGCGGCGGGCAGCCGCAGCATCCTGTCGCTGATGCGTGAAGACGGTGAGCAGCTCGGTCGATTCAAAGTACGCAGCTTGATGCGCGAGCTTGATTTAGTCAGTAAACAACCCGGCTCACATGCCTACAAACGAGCGACAGTAGAAAGACTCGATATCCCGAATACCTTGAACCGTGAGTTTGATGTGCCAGCCCCGAATCAAGTCTGGTGCGGCGACATCACCTACATTTGGGCCCAGGGGAAATGGCATTGCTTGGCGGTCGTGCTGGATCTTTGCACGCGCCGGGTAGTGGGCTGGGCGTTGTCGGAAAAGCCGGACGCTGAACTGGTGATCAAGGCCCTGGATATGGCTTACGAGCAGCGTGGCAGGCCTTCGGGTCTGCTGTTTCACTCGGATCAGGGGTCGCAATACGCAAGCCGGCTATTTCGTCAGCGATTGTGGCGTTATCGCATGCGCCAGAGCATGAGTCGCCGAGGAAATTGCTGGGACAACGCGCCAATGGAGCGCGTGTTCCGCAGCTTGAAAACCGAGTGGATACCGACCACGGGCTACAGAACGGCTCAAGAAGCCCAGCGCGATATCAGCCACTTCTTGATGCATCGGTACAACTGGGTTCGACCCCACCAATTCAACGGTGGGCTGGCGCCAGCTCGGGCCGAAGAAAAACTTAACGTCGTGTCCGGGATTAGTTGACCACTACAGAAAAACTTTCCTTCATAGCGCAAAATCCAAATCTGACACGCACTTCGTATTTTTATAGAAATTGCCTCCAATGTGCTAGAACCACATTGAGATCATGAAAAGCCTAAAAACCAATAGTCGAAAATTGATGATTTCTGGCCCGAATGGAGGAATATGTGTTTTCGCCTTTAGCCCGCACGCTCGCCAAATGACAGACACAAAAAAGCCGGTAGACCCTGAGGTACTGACCGGCTGTTTTGATGTAGCGATATGGTGGGTCGTGTGGGATTCGAACCTACGACCAATTGGTTAAAAGCCAACTGCTCTACCAACTGAGCTAACGACCCGCTTCGTTGTGGGACGTATAATACTGATTTTTAACGAGAATTCAACACCCGATTAAAAATAAATATGAAATAAGTCAAAAATAACGGGTTGGATCTTTGATTCCGGCAGCTGCGAAGCCATCTGCACGCAAACGGCAGCTATCGCATTTGCCGCATGCACGACCTTGGTCGTCGGCCTGATAGCACGAAACAGTCAGCGAATAGTCGACACCCAACTTTGCACCCGCCTGGACAATCTGCGCTTTGCTCAGGCTTTGCAGAGGAGCCTTGATACTGAACGGCTTACCCTCGACACCCGCTTTGGTAGCAAGATTTGCCATGACTTCGAAAGCCTCTACAAACTCTGGACGACAGTCCGGATAGCCTGAATAGTCCACAGCGTTCACACCGATGAAAATATCTTGCGCCTCCAGCACCTCGGCCCAACCCAATGCCAACGACAGGAACACCGTATTACGCGCGGGGACATAGGTGACCGGAATACCTTCACTCGGGGCCTCAGGCACGTCAATCGAGCTGTCAGTTAGCGCTGAGCCTCCGATACCGTCCAGGTTCAGTCCAATCACCTTGTGGTCAATGACGCCCAGATCACGGGCAACACGCGCAGCGGCATCAAGCTCCGCACGATGGCGCTGACCGTAATCGAAGCTCATGGTGTAGCAGCTGTAACCTTCGGCGCGGGCCATGGCGACAACAGTCGCCGAATCCAGACCGCCCGACAATAGAATGACTGCTCTTTTCTCTTGTACAACCGATTGTTCTGTCATTTCAGCGCCCCGGCTCATCGTTCCATAAGTATTTGTGCAACTGCATTTGCAAACGCACCGGCAAGTTGTCGGCAACGATCCAGTCGGCCAGTTCACGGGCCGACAAATCATGATGGCTTGGCGAGAACAGCACCTCTCCGGCTCGCCGCTCTAACCCATACTCGATCAACTTCGAAACCGCCCAGTCGTAGTCATCACGCGAACAGATCACAAACTTGACCTGATCATTGCATGTCAACAACGCGATATTTTCGTAGAGATTACGATGGGACTCTTTAGAGCCAGGAGTCTTCAGATCAAGCACACGACTGACGCGGGGATCCACTGCCGAAATATCCAGCGCACCACTGGTCTCGATGGAGACTTCATATCCGGCATCGCAAAGCTGCGTCATCAAAGGAATTGCATTGGGCTGGGCTAGCGGCTCCCCCCCTGTAACACATACATAGCGCGGACGATAACTCGCCACCTGCTCAAGTATGTCCTTCAGAGGCCTTACAGTGCCGCCACTGAATGCGTAAGCGCTGTCGCAATAACCACAGCGTAAAGGGCAACCGGTTAGGCGAACAAAAACGGTAGGCAAGCCAGCCGTTCGCGTTTCACCCTGCAACGAGTAAAAAACTTCGGTAATTCTCAATGTGTCTTGCATATCCGCCACGGGCGTAACAGCTAAACAGGCTGTCCGCCTCCGTCAGGCACTCCAAGGAATCTGCCAACGCAGTACTCAGAAGAGCGTATTTCATAAAAGGGCGTGGATTCTAACGAAAAAACCCGCGACAGGCGCGGGTTTCTCGATGAAAACACTCGATAGCTTACATGCGCTGCAAATCGCGCTGGGCCAATTGCGCTGCAGAGGTGCCCGGGTATTGGGACACCACTTGCTGGAGGATGCCTTTAACCTTATCGGCATGCCCCAAACGGCGCTCAACATCAGCCAACTTGTACAACGAGTCAGGCACTTTCCCATGCTTGGGATAAAGCTGACTGACTTTGGCGAACGCCTGGCCTGCAGCCTGCAAATCACCTTTAGCCAGATTCACCTCACCCAGCCAATATTGAGCGTTACCGGCATACTGACTGTTAGGGTATTTACGCAAAAAGGCACTAAACGCCTGGCTGGCCTTGTCGAAGTCTTTAGCCTTGATCAAGTCAAAAGCAGCATCGTAATAGAGCTTTTCTTTCGCCGGATCACCCGGCTCAGAACTGGCAGCAGCCTGAGGAGCAGGTGCAGCCGTATTACTGGCGGTCGTACTGGCACCACCAGATGAAGAATTATCAGGCGCGGCAGCAGGAGCAATGCCAGCACCAATACGCCGATCAAGTTCCTGGTATCGCTCCAGGCTTTCTTGCTTCATGCGCGAAATATCATTCTGCAGAACTTCGATTACACCCTGTTGGCGTGCAATCTGTTCCTGCATTTGTTGCAACTGGTTGAACAGCTCGCCCTGTGCCGAGACAGGGGCCGAAACCCCTCCCCCGGCATAGGCGCCGCTCGCACCGTAACCCGTTGACGGATAACTCCCCCCGCTATTGTTATAGCCAGAGTTGTCATCGACCACAGGAACCGCAGCCCAGGCCGCAAGCGGCATGAGGCTGAGAGTCAGAATAGTTACAGCACGGCGGCACGTTCGCATGACGAATTACTTACGCAGTTCGACGCGACGGTTCTGAGCCCACGACTGCTCGTCGTTGCCAGTGGCGATCGGACGCTCTTTACCGTAGGACACCAGCTCCAGCTGTGCTGGAGAAACACCTTGCAGAACCAGGTAGCGTTGAACGGCTTTCGCACGACGCTCGCCCAGTGCCATGTTGTACTCACGAGTACCACGGGCGTCAGTGTTACCTTCCAGAACAACGCGAGCGCCGTTAGCTTTCAGGTCTTTTGCGTGAACGTCCAGAGCGCGCATAGCTTCTGGTTTCAGGTCCGAACTGTCGTATTCGAAGTAGAAAACAGTGATAGCACGCAGAGCAGCTTCTTCGCTCAGGGAGCCATCAACAGCGCCTGTGTTTGCGCCATAACCAGCGTTTGGATCAACAGCAGCGCCTTCACCGGCATTGTCGCCGCCTTTAGACGAGCAACCTACAGCTACAGCCATGGCCAGTGCCAGCGCAGCAAATTTACCAAACTTCAGCATTTCCATCGTAAAACTCCTAATGAACCCCAAGTGTTAAGTGCAACGTAAAGCTATCACCACGTCAGTTCAGGTAAGGGGACCAGGAAGGTTCTCTGACTTCGCCTTGAGCGGTAGGAAGAGGGAGCCTTACGCGCCCATTAATGGACACGAGCATCAAGACTCCCCGGCCCTGCTGGCGGGTGGCGTAGATTACCATGGTGCCGTTGGGCGCAACAGTAGCTGACTCATCAAGGTTGGTATCTGTGAGGATTTTCACGCTTCCACGCTGCAAATCTTGCGCTGCCACACGGAAATTGGTGAAGCCATCCTGACGATGAATCATTACCAGGGTCTTTTCGTCTGCCGAAAGCTTCGGACTGGCGTTGTAGTTCCCGATAAATGTCACGCGCTCTGCATTACCGCTACCAACTGTGGTTTTGTAGATTTGTGGTTTACCGCCGCGGTCAGAGGTGAAGTAGATGGTTGACCCATCCTTGCCCCAGAACGGTTCGGTATCGATAGCCGGGCTGTTAGTCACGCGAGTCAGCTGACGGGACGCCAGATTCATTACGTAAATTTCAGCGTTACCATCTTTAGACAACACAAATGCCAGCTTCGAACCGTCCGGAGACCACGCAGGGGCACCGTTAAGGCCTTCGAAGTTGGTGATTTGCTCACGACGACCGGTATCAATGTTCTGCATGAAGATACGCGGACGTTTTTGCTCAAACGAGACATAGGCGATGCGCTTGCCGTCTGGCGCGAAACGCGGCGACAGAATCGGTTCACGCGATTGCAGCAGCGTGACAGCACGTGCACCGTCGTAATCCGAACGCTGCAAGGTATAGCGGGTGTTATTGGCACTGGCGCGCTCAGCCGTTACGTAGAGTAAACGGGTTGAGAATGCGCCTTTAATACCGGTCAGTTTTTCAAATGACTGGTCGGAGATGTAATGCGCCATATCACGCAGCTGCTCAGCAGTACCGGAGACACTACCGGTCAGAACCGGTTGCTCGGTGGCCACATTGAACAGGGCATATTGAACCTGCAAACGACCGCCGGCCGGGACAATATTGCCGA
The DNA here is from genome assembly GCF_012985765.1 of Pseudomonas sp. WS 5071. NCBI lineage: Bacteria > Pseudomonadati > Pseudomonadota > Gammaproteobacteria > Pseudomonadales > Pseudomonadaceae > Pseudomonas > Pseudomonas sp. WS 5071. The sequence goes on from NZ_JAAQWY010000006.1 coordinate 170,338, forward strand.
CCATCACGTACTGGGCACCTAACGCTTTCCAGTCACGGAAAATGACTTCGCTGGCCTGGGTCGGCAAGCTGATCATGTTCTGCTTTGGAATCGGTGCGTAGTAGCCCGAGTTGCGCAGGTCATTGCCAATGATTTCAGCCATGTCATCCGGCAGAACGGAACCGCCCTGCCAGCCAAATGGAACCACGGCAATAGGTGTGGCCCGGTCGCTACCGCTAGTGACCAGAATGTTCTTTTCTTCTGCCATTGCCATCCCTGCGAAGCAGCAGACGACGACGAGCAGTCCTCGAAAAAAGTTAATCACAAGGCTAGATCCTCAGGTGTGAATGTCATCTTGAATGATCGATAAGGATTGAATTCGCTGGGCTTCAGGCCCTGCATCTCCGTTAAACGGCCAATGTTCTTGACCGCCGCCACAGCCGAACTGTCAAAAGGTCCGTCACCACTGGATCTGGCAACCGTAACCGAAGTTACCGTGCCATCCGGCAACATGCCAATTTGCAGCACCACTGTCATGTTCTTGCGAGCCGAAGGAGGACGAGCCCAACCTTCTGCTGCCCGGGCACGAATCAGGTCATCAAAACTGCCGGCGACCTCATCGCCCTGCTCCTCTGCCAAGGCTTGTTGACGTTGAGGCGTATCGGAAAGCAAATCTGCCAAGGCTTGCGCCTTTTTCTCTTCGGTCGATTTACGTGCTGCTTCTACTGCCTTTTTCTTGGCAGCATCAGCAGCCGCTTTTTTCTTGGCGTCTTCGGCGGCTTTCTTCTTCGCCTCATCCGCTACGGCCTTTTTCTTGGCATCTTCAGCAGCTTTCTTCTTCGCATCTTCGACAATCTTTTTCTTGGCTTCTTCGGCGGCCTTTTTCTTCGCCTCTTCTTCAGCGGCTTTTTTGGCCTCTTCCTCAGACTTTTTCTTGGCTATATCAGCCAACTTTTTCTCTTCGGCTTTTTTGGCTTCAGTGGCTTTTTTAGCGTCGTCTGCTTTCTTGGCTTCGTCCGCCTTTTTAGCTTCCTCAGCCTTCTTCGCTTCACTGGCCTTGGCTTCGTCAGCCTTCTTGGCCTCTGCTGCTTTCTCGGCAGCCTCTTCTTTCTTTTGTTCCGCCGCTTTCACGGCCTCTTGCTCAACCTTTTTTTGCTCCATCTGCTCAACTTCGGTCTGACGTGCGGCAGATTTCTTTGCCTCACCCGCAATCTTTTGATTGGTCTGGGTGGTCGCCTGACTTTTTGACTTCAGTTGATACAAGGTTGCTTGAACAATCGGCTTCGAGGGAGGCAGTTCCGGCGTCATGGCAAAACTGGCGAACAGCATGCCAAAAATCAGAACGTGCAGCCCTACGGCCCAAACTGTAGGCCAAAAATAGTTTTCAGAGGCGGACGGCTCCCGCTGTTCGCGCATCAGGGAGCCTCTGTGATCAAGCCAACATTACCGACGCCGGCTTTCTGCAAGCCCCCCATGGCTCCCATCACCGCGCCATAATCCACAGACTTGTCGCCGCGAATGAAGACCTGAGTATGCTTGCCGCCTTCGTTGCCAGCACGAATGATTTTGGTGACGGCATCTGTCATTTGCGGCAAGGTCATGGCCTTGTCCATCTGTTTTTCAGTATCGACTTCGCTGCCAAGGTTCCAGAAGTAGGTCTTGTCAGCCTTGATCGAAATAGTCAGAACCTGAGTGTTGTTGTCTTGCGGCAAAGCCTCACTGGAGACTTTGGGCAAATCCACTTTCACACCCTGATTGAGCATGGGCGCAGTCACCATGAAAATGACCAACAGTACCAACATCACGTCGATGTAAGGCACCACGTTCATCTCGGCGACCGGCTTGCGCTTCTTGCGAGCTCGAGCGATTAAAGCCATTGGAAAGTACCTGCTTATTCTTCGCTGGTGTGCACTTTACGGTGCAGGATCGCCTGGAATTCATCGGCGAAGGTGTAGTAGCGACCGATAAGGGTTTCACTACGCGCAGCAAAGCGGTTGTAAGCGATAACGGCTGGAATTGCAGCAAACAGACCGATTGCCGTAGCGACCAGCGCTTCGGCAATACCTGGCGCCACAGTCGCCAGCGTGGCCTGCTGAGCCGTCGCCAAACCGCGGAATGAGTTCATGATGCCCCACACCGTACCGAACAGACCGATGTAAGGGCTCACAGAACCAACTGTCGCGAGGAACGGCAGGCTTTGCTCCAGTTTTTCTTCTTCACGGGAAATTGCTACACGCATGGCACGGGCCACACCTTCCATGACAGCCTCAGGATCTACACCTGGCTGCTGACGCAGACGGGAAAACTCCTTGAATCCTGCACGAAAGATCTGCTCAACGCCCGAATCAGGATCCGGATTGCTACCTGCCTGGCGGTACAACTTGGACAGATCGATACCCGACCAGAAGCGCTCTTCAAAGCTTTCCAGGGCACGTCGACCGGCGCGCAGCATGGTGCTGCGCTGAAAAATCATGACCCACGAGGTAACCGATGCGGCCAGCAGGGTCAACATTACCAATTGCACAACAATGCTGGCATTGCTGACCAAGCTCCACATGGAGGAATGGTCGACGACGTTAGCTTCCACGCTTTATCTCCTGCTCTAAATGTTTACCCGCGCCGCTCACGTCGGCAAAGGCCGTACGTAAAGCTTCGGGAATGGCCCGGGGTTTGAAACTATCGGCGCGCACACAGGCCACCAAAAACTGCCCTTCGCAGAGCAACGTTGAGTCCGCAGCCCGCCAGACCTGCTGTTTGAAACGCAGGCTGGCACGGTTGAGTTCTATTACTTGCGCAGTTACCAACAGTTCGTCGTCCAGTCGCGCCGGTGCGTGATAACGCGCCTCGCTGGAATGCACGACAAATAACAGGTTCTCCCCTACCAGCTCGGACTGGGCAAACCCCAATTCCCGCAGCCTTTCGGTTCGAGCCCGCTCCATAAACTTTAGATAATTTACGTAATACACGACGCCACCCGCATCGGTGTCTTCGTAATAAACGCGACAGCGATGTGCGAACGGCTCAAGCCTGTTTTGCGCGCGCATACTCTAGTGCTTACTCCTCAGGTTGCCAATCCGCCAGACCACTGTTTTTCACTCTTCTTAGACTTTAAGACTCAGGATTTTCAGCGCCAGCCCTTGTGACATCAAAAACGGCAAAAAAATCGACTCATTACGGCTTAATTAATCATCCTGCGCATTCGAGAATTCATCTGCGCTCGGCATTTCGCCCAAACGTGACGGAATATTCAGACCAAAGTGCAAATACGCATGCCGGGTCACTACACGCCCTCGCGGCGTACGCATGATATAGCCTTGCTGAATCAAGTACGGTTCCAGCACATCCTCGATGGTATGGCGCTCTTCACTGATCGCTGCCGCAAGACTGTCGACCCCCACCGGCCCCCCATCGAATTTCTCGATCATGGTCAACAGCAATCGCCGGTCCTGATGATCAAACCCGTGTTCATCCACATCCAGGAGATTGAGCGCCAGATCTGCCACAGATTTGGTGATATGCCCCTTGGCCCGCACTTCGGCAAAGTCGCGCACACGGCGTAGCAACCGATTTGCGATACGCGGTGTACCGCGGGCCCGCCGCGCAATTTCGTATGCACCTTCCGGATCCAGCGGCAAACCGAAGATTCCCGCAGAACGACTGACGATCGTCGCCAGGTCATCAATGCCATAAAACTCAAGACGCTGAACAATGCCGAAGCGGTCGCGCAAAGGATTGGTCAGCATCCCGGCACGGGTTGTCGCCCCAACCAGCGTAAACGGCGGCAAATCCAGCTTGATCGAACGCGCAGCAGGCCCCTCGCCGATCATGATGTCCAGCTGAAAATCTTCCATGGCCGGGTACAAGACTTCCTCGACAATAGGCGACAACCGGTGAATTTCATCAATGAACAGCACATCATGGGGTTCCAGATTGGTCAGCAGGGCTGCCAGGTCCCCTGGCCTCTCAAGCACCGGGCCCGACGTACTTTTAATCGAAACACCCATTTCCTGCGCAATGATGTTCGCCAGGGTAGTTTTACCCAAGCCCGGCGGCCCAAAAATCAGCGTGTGGTCCAACGACTCTGCACGCCCACGCGCAGCCTGGATAAACAACTCCATCTGCTCGCGCACTGCCGGCTGACCAATATAGTCGGCCAGACTCAATGGACGGATCGCGCGATCCTGAACCTCTTCGCGGTCACGTCCGCTGGAAGCGGTTATCAAACGATCAGCTTCAATCACTTAAATCATTCCCTTCAGGGCTCGGCGGATCATGTCTTCACTGCTCAACGTTTTGTCCTTGATGGCCGACACTGCTTTACTCGCCTCTTGAGGTTTATAGCCCAAAGAGATCAACGCGCTGACCGCATCGCTTTCAGCGCTGGCGACTTGCGCAGGGGCATCCGGCTGATTGGGCACCAGCGCAAACATGCTCGGCACCTGCTCCCATGCTTTGAACCGATCCTTCAGTTCGACCAACAGGCGCTCGGCGGTTTTCTTGCCAACCCCCGGCACCTTGGTCAGCGCCGACGTATCCTGGGCCTGTACACAACGCACCAGCTCATCGACTTCCAGACTGGACATCAGTGCCAATGCCAATTTAGGGCCCACGCCATTGAGCCGAATCAATTCGCGAAAAAAATCGCGCTCTCGCTTGCCACTGAAACCATAGAGCAACTGCGCATCTTCGCGAACCACTAAATGGGTGTGCAGGGTCAACGGCTCACCGATTGAAGGCAGGCGGTAAAGTGTAGTCATCGGAACCTCCACCTCATAACCCAGGCCATTCACATCCAGAATCAGGTGAGGCGGCTGTTTTTCAGCGAGAGTACCGCGCAAGCGTCCAATCACGTTTCAGATCCTTTTTCAGGCCAGATCAATGGCTAACTAATAAGACGGGGCGCTGCACGATTGCACGTTCAAACACCCAAAGCGCTCAACACCAGAGACACCCGCCCCCTATAGACGCAGACGACCACCCCGACTGCGCGCAGCACCCAACCCGTGAGGCAGCAAACTGGAGCGCGTGTGCGCATGGCACAACGCAATTGCCAACGCATCAGAAGCATCAATTTGCGGTTTTGACGTCAGCTTGAGCAAATGCATGACCATCATCATCACCTGCTCTTTATTAGCGCCCCCGGTACCCGCAACCGCCTGCTTGATTTGAGTCGCCGTGTACTCGGCGATTTCCAGACTTTCCTCACCGCCAGCAACGATTGCTGCGCCCCGGGCCTGACCCAGCTTTAACGCCGAATCCGCATTACGCCCCATAAATACTTTTTCAATGCCCATCGTAACCGGGCCGTACGTCTGTATCACTTCGCGCACGCCGCGATAAACGATCTGCAGCCGCTCATGCATTTCGCCGTTGCCTGTACGAATACACCCCGAAGCCACGTACACACAGCCACGACCGGTGTCCTGCACCACGCCATAGCCGGTAATGCGCGAACCGGGATCGATACCAAGAATAAGAGTCATAACGCCTGCAGCTTTAGAAGTGATGCCCTCGGGCATGAACCCGGACAGCTTAAAGGCAGAAGCCGGAGGTGCACAGCCTGCGATCATCGCAGCGTTGCACCTCCGGCTTCCAGGATTACAGCGAGGTATCAGGCAAGCTGTTCCAGCACAGCCTCGGGGATCTCGGCGTTGGAGTAAACGTTTTGCACGTCATCCAGATCCTCAAGCATGTCGATCAGCTTGAGCACCTTCTCAGCACCCTCCAGATCCAGCTCGGCACTCGTGGTGGGCAGCATTACGATTTCGGCATCAGCCGGCTTGAAGCCTGCAGCCTCCAATACGTTGCGAACTGCGTAGAAGCTCGAAAATGATGTGAACACATCGATCGACCCATCTTCATTGGTCACAACGTCATCGGCATCTGCTTCCATAGCCGCTTCGATCAAGGCATCTTCATCAACACCCGCGGTATACGAAATCTGGCCTTTACGCTCAAACAAGTACGCCACAGAGCCATCAGTGCCCAGATTGCCGCCGCATTTGCTGAAAGCATGACGCACAGCTGCTGCAGTCCGGTTGCGGTTGTCGGTCATGCACTCAACCATCACCGCCACGCCACCAGGCCCGTAGCCTTCGTAACTCAGCTCAACCATGTCATCGGTATCAGCCGCACCGGCACCACGGGCGACAGCACGATCAATGACATCACGGCTCATGTTTGCTCCAAGCGCTTTGTCCAGCGCCAGACGCAGCCTTGGGTTGGACGCTGGGTCACCACCACCCTGACGCGCCGCGACAGTCAGCTCACGAATCCACTTGGTGAAAATTTTGCCTTTTTTGGCATCCTGACGCTCTTTGCGGTGCTTGATGTTCGCCCACTTAGAATGACCTGCCATAACCTACTCCGAATCCTTGTCTGAAACCTTGCCAACTTGGCCCGAAGGGCCAGCCAGCAATAAAATTTCCGGTCCAACGAGAAAGGCGCATCCGGGGATGCGCCTTCGGTGTTCCGTATTACTCAGCCTTAGGCTGTTCACGCAAACGAATATGCAGCTCTCGCAACGCCTTAGCGTCCACCATGCCCGGAGCTTGAGTCATGACGCAGGCAGCACTCTGGGTTTTAGGGAATGCAATCACTTCACGAATCGACTGAGCGCCAGTCATCAGCATGACAAGGCGGTCCAGGCCGAATGCCAGACCACCGTGCGGCGGCGCACCGTACTTCAGCGCGTCCAGCAGGAAGCCAAACTTCTCTTCCTGTTCCGCCTCGTTGATGCCCAACAGACGGAAGACCGCTTGCTGCATTTCTTTACGGTGGATACGGATCGAACCGCCACCGAGCTCGGTACCATTCAACACCATGTCATAAGCACGAGAAAGAGCGGTTGCCGGATTGGCTTCCAGCTCTTCAGGCGAACACTTCGGCGCAGTGAACGGGTGATGCAAGGCGCTGAAGCTACCGTCTTCGTTCTCTTCGAACATCGGGAAGTCAACGACCCACATCGGGGCCCACTCACAGGTCAGCAGGTTCAGGTCGTTACCTACCTTGATACGTAGCGCACCCAGTGCCTCACTCACGATCTTGGCTTTATCGGCGCCAAAGAACACGATATCGCCATCCACAGCGCCTACGCGATCCAGGATGACATTGAGGTTGGCTTCCGGAATGTTTTTAACGATCGGCGATTGCAGACCCTCAACACCCTTGGCGCGCTCATTGACCTTGATGTACGCCAGGCCGCGAGCACCATAAATGCCAACGAACTTAGTGTAATCGTCGATCTTGCTGCGCGGCATGCTCGCTCCGCCCGGTACGCGCAACGCGGCAACGCGGCTTTTAGGATCGTTGGCCGGACCGCTGAAGACCTTGAATTCAACGTCTTTAAGTTGATCGGCAACATCTACCAGTTCAAGCGGGTTACGCAAGTCAGGCTTGTCGGAGCCATAACGGCGCATGGCCTCTTCAAACGTCATGTGCGGGAATTCGCCGAATTCCAGATCCAGCACTTCCTTGAACAGGGTGCGAATCATGCCTTCGGTCAGGCCCATGATGTCTTTTTCATCAAGGAAGCTGGTCTCAATGTCAATCTGAGTGAACTCAGGCTGACGATCTGCGCGCAAATCCTCGTCGCGGAAGCACTTGGCGATCTGGTAGTAGCGATCAAAACCCGCAACCATCAGCAGCTGTTTAAACAGCTGTGGCGATTGAGGCAAGGCAAAGAAGCTGCCTGCATGAGTACGGCTTGGCACCAGATAGTCACGTGCACCCTCTGGGGTTGCGCGGGTCAGAATCGGTGTTTCGACATCCAGGAAGCCGTTTTCGTCGAGATAACGACGGATGCTGGTGGTCATGCGCGAACGCAGGCGTAGCTTCTCGAGCATTTCTGGGCGACGCAGGTCGATAAAGCGATAACGCAGACGGGTCTCCTCGCCTACATCAGAGAATTCGTTAAGCGGGAACGGAGGGGTCTCTGCTTCGTTCAACACTTCCAGTTCGTAACCCAGCACTTCGATCATACCGGACGCCATGTTGGCGTTGCCCGCACCTGCCGGACGCAGACGCACCTTGCCGGTGACTTTGACGACGTACTCACTGCGCACCCGATCCGCGGCAGCGAAGGTTTCAGCACGATCCGGATCGAAAACCACTTGGGCCAGACCGTCACGATCACGGATATCGAGGAAAATCACCCCACCGTGGTCACGGCGACGGTGAACCCATCCGCAAAGGGTAATTTCCTGGCCTTCCAGGCTTTCGTTCAGTTGGCCGCAATAATGGCTGCGCATCATGGTCGTAGTTTCACTTCTCGTAATTCGAAATTCGGTGGAGGCCTTGCGCACCATTACCAGTGGTTAGTGACACGCAAGACCCCGCTCATATTCAGACTGCTTTCGCTCGATCTCAGTCGGATTTGTCGCCGCCTGCCAGATTTTTTTTCGAGCCTGTCTTGAAATCTGTTTCATACCAGCCCGTGCCACTCAAGCGAAAGCCAGGCATGGACAGCAGTTTCTTCAACTCAGGCGCCTGGCAGGCAGGACAATCAATCAGCGGTGAGTCACTGATTTTTTGAATGGCTTCCAACTGATGACCGCAGGAAGCACATTGATAATCGTACATGGGCATTGGCGTATCTCGACTATCCGATAGCGGCACCCTCCTACAGAGGGCCACAAAGGGCGAGATTATATCTGGTAAATCGTGCCTTTGCAGCCGCGCGAACGGCCATATGAAGCTAAAGGCACCATAAATATTGAGCGGTTACAAGCAGCTGAACACGCGCACTCGCTTGGCTTAAAGGTCACTCACCCCCAAAAGAACTGCTTTTGTGGAGCCTCAGCTGATCCCCGTACAGCATTAGAGAGGTGCATCACACACACAACCCGAATCAGCCCGCTGAAGTTTTTCACCCCGCCATGCCGCAGATGAACCTCCCTGTCTACATACGACAACAACGCATTTATTGAACAATCATTATTGCGAGCAATGTCCGACAACACCTTCCAGTACACCTCTTCAAGACGCAGACATGTTGCAAATCCATTTAACCTGACCGAACGCGATAACGGTCGCGCCAACGACATCCCAAAATCGAGAATAGCAGGATCAATCTTGACCCTTTGAACGACTCTGCCACCCACCCCTTCATGCCTGATTAATCGCCCCATATTTAGAGCACTCCATCGCAACACCATTTAAGTTAATTAATATTCTTTGAAACACCCTTACATAAAACATTATGTAAAAGTTCTTATCCAGCGGATCTCACCCGCAAATACGTAGGAGCTCTCCCGCTGCACCGGATGAATTCTTGAACGCTCAGCCTCAAGCCCTCAAACGCCAGCCACACGGAGCCATCACCACTTAAATCCGGACAAGCCTGATGCCTCGCCCCAGTAATAAAATAAAATACAGCATGGACTTACAGCCAACTTTTACGCCGCGCTATATATATGTGTACTGCTGTGCCTGATACACCCTCCCGCCAGCCCACCAACCCTCAAACAAATATATATAGCCTTTATGTCAAAACAACCCAACTTCAAAGCGAAACAAAATTCATCACACATAAGGAAACCCAAAGTATCCCGCCCCCTCTTAAATATAGCCATAACACAATCACAACAAATCAAACGCCGCCCCCAGACAAAAGCATTGTTAGAAAACGACGAATCCTACCGACTCAAAGGAAGCACCTTTATTTGCCGTTCAGAAGGCATAATTTGAGAAGCTTCACGCTTTACTGTTAAATAGGCAGCGTGTCGCCTCCACCGAGGCTTGGTGAGGGCGCATAGGCTGATCACCGCACGTGTCCAACGCCTTCATTTTTTTCAGAAGCGAACCGTGCCCAATCAGCTCTTCCTTGCGATCCGTCTTAATGTGAGTTAATCGAAATGTTGAAAATCGTCCACTTGGTGACGGGAGCAGCGGCGTTGCTGCTGTCCTTTATACCCAGCCTACAGTCTGAAGCTATCCCTTACCCGCAACACGCCGATGCCCTATACCTGGCTTTTCTCGGCTTGCTCAACCTGACCCTGGCCCCTGTCATACCGTTCTGGAATAAAGGTGCGCGCCACCAACTGCAAAATCTGGTCAGCGCCTTGCTTGTCCTGTCTGTGGTTCTGCAAACCCTGACCCTGTTTGGCCTGCTGTTGCCGATCGGCGATCAACCTGCAGTTTTGTTAAGCCTCGCGCCTGCTTTTTTGGCCGTATTGCTACATCTGGGGGTTAGCTTTTACAAGTCCTCCCCGTCGTCAGCTTCACCAAACTACGACATGACTAACCGCGATACCGGCACCGTGAAGTGGTTTAACACATCAAAAGGGTTCGGCTTCATTTCCCGCGACTCCGGCGATGATATTTTCGTGCACTTTCGTGCCATTCGCGGCGAAGGCCACCGCGTTCTGGTAGAAGGCCAGCGCGTGGAATTTTCGGTAATGAACCGTGATAAAGGCCTCCAGGCTGAAGACGTGATCGCGGCACTGCCACGCCGCTGATTTAACCGCCCAATAAAAAACCGCGAGCAGCCTGGCTGATCGCGGTTTTTTATCATCTGTCTGAAGGATCAATAATGTGGTGGGGGCGCCTCGTCCTCAAACGACTCAAACTGCCCCCCCATCTCTTCCTGGCGCTTAAGCAAAGCAGCAATCTGCATCTGCAACCGATCTACGGCATTTTGCTGGGCCACCAGCACATCATTCAGCGCCTGGATGGTGTCATCCTGAAAAGCCAAACGGGTTTCAAGATCTGTCACACGAGCTTCAAGCGTCACAGCACGCCCTCCGAAATTATCAACTCTTCACCGAGTACCGCTTTCAACCTGCTGCGCAAACTAAGTACCTCTTCGCGAGCATAAGGCTTTGCCGGGTGTTTACCCCAAACCGGGCCGGGCCATGCAGCATCCGTGACGTACCGCACGATCACATGCATGTGCATCTGTTTGACCACATTACCCAATGTGGCCACATTCATTTTGTCCGCTGCAAACAGATCCTTCAGCACGCGTGCCAATGCGGTGGTTTCACGCCACATCAAGTGCTGATCATCATCATTCAACTGAAACAACTCACTGATACCCTCGCGTCGCGGCACCAGAATGAACCAGGGGTAATTGGAGTCATTGGACAGCAGAAGGCTGCACAACGGGAAATCTCCCATCAGCCACGTATCCTGTTTGAGACGAGAATCCAAAACAAACACTGAATGTTCTCCTGTGCAACGGTAATTTTACAGGCAGCCAGACTCATCAACTGCCCGCCAGCGAAGTGCAGGATACCCCTGATCCAGAGTTGCTTCACGCCTCAAGGCAACAGTGATTCAACAAAGATGCACCAAAATTGCACAGCCCGAATGATTTCAGTGCAGTCAAACGTCACCGCTCGCGCGCCGGGTGTTAACCGGTAACATTTTTCGCTCTCACAATTTAAATAACTGGAGGTTGGGTAACACAAATACGGAAACGCCTGCTCCTGACGTCCATAGCCCTCGGCCTCAGACCGCACGAACGCTGGATATCCTCGATGAATATTTTTTTTCTAAAGATGTCGAGCTTTGAGCATGCTTGTTGCATAGAGCATGTCCATGTCGATGATGCGCGCTCAAGGATGTAACGGGGCTACGATAATCAACAATAGACCAGCCGCAGATAAGTGGCGGTTTAAATCCGTGGTTCCATGACAGAACCCACCACACCAACCACCCAAAACAGTTTCAACAACATGTACGAACACCCCTGGCAGCAGCACATTTACGACTTAAAAAACGTGTTTTGCGACACAGCTGTAAAGAAGCTGAAAGCTTATGAGGGTAAGTATCGCCAATAGGGCCGGCGTGATATAAGTTTGCGCCGACACAAAAAGAAAGAGCCGCCCCAGATAAAAATTCAGGTGGGACGGCAGTACTCTTCCTAAAACCAAAGGAGCAAATCACGATGCGCGTGATGAAGTGGAGCATGATCGCACTGGCTGTATCAGCCGGGACTACGCAGTTCGCAATGGCATCGTCTCAGGACGAAGCCAAGGGTTTCATTGAAGACAGCACCCTGACTTCCAAAACCCGCATGCTGTACATGAACCGTGACTACCGCAATGGCGCTGGCAACATCGCGAAAGAAGGTGGCGGCTTCAAAAACGGTTATCGCGAAGACTGGGGCTTGAGCGAACTGCTCAACTACGAATCCGGCTTCACTCAAGGCACCGTAGGTGTGGGCGTGGATGCTTTCGCAATGGGTACTGTGCGCCTGGACGGCGGCGCAGGGCGTCAAGGTAACGGCCTGTTCGCCACTCGGGGCAATGGCGATCCGGAAGATACCCAGTCGAAAATGGGCGGAGCGGTAAAATTCCGCATCTCCGACACCGTTCTGAAGTACGGCAACCAATTCGTAGCCAGCCCGGTATTCTCCACAGATGACAGCCGCTTGCTGCCTGAAGTAGCCACCGGCACCCTGATTACCAGCAAGGAAATCAAGGGACTGGAATTGAGCGCCGGTCGCTTCACCGCGCTGAGCTCCCAGACTGGCATGGGTCGTGACAGCATCAACGGTCCGGGTGAACCCGGCCTGACGGCTGCCAATATTGCTGGCGCAACCTACCAGTTCACCGACAATTTTGTCGGCGGCGTAGCAGCGTCGGACGTTGATGATTACTTCAAAAAGCAATACATCAACCTGAACTACACCCTGCCGATTGCTGAATCTCAGGCCTTGAACTTCGACTTCAACGGCTACCGCACTTCTAGCCAAGGCAAAGAGCTAGCGGGCGACGTCGACAACAAAATCTGGAGTTTGGCAGCAGCCTACAGCTTGGGCGCACACAAGTTCACCCTGGCCTACCAGCGCTCTACCGGTGATAGCGGCTACTACTACGGCGTAGACGGCGGCGGCTCTATTTTCCTCGCCAACTCCGTGCAGTACTCCGACTTTAACGGCAAGGACGAGCGCTCCTGGCAGGGTCGTTACGACCTTAACATGGCCAGCTACGGCGTACCCGGCCTGAGCTTCATGGCCCGATATGTCAACGGTGACAATATCTCCACCTCCGAAGGCGAAGGCAAAGAGCACGAATTCAACTTCGAGAGCAAATACGTGATGCAAGAAGGCCCGGCCAAAGACCTGTCCTTCCGCCTGCGTAGTTCGGTTTATCGCACCACCAGCAACTACGGCGTTGATACCAACGACGTTCGCGTGATCGTTGAGTACCCGCTGAACATCTTGTAATAAGTGCGTTAATGCCTTAACTGCATAGTGTTCAAAAAAGCCATGCCCTTCAAAGAGGGCATGGCTTTTTAATGTCCGGGCTCAGCAATATAGCAAGCTAACTAACTTCCTACCGTTAGCGCAATGTAGCGCTGACTACTGAAAAGTGAAGACCAAAAACAATTAAAGAGGCTCACGCCCCTTTAATTGATCAATCACACACGTGTCTGACTCAGGCTATTCACGGCCACTTATTCTGCCGCCGACTCCTGAACCACGCGAATCACACGCTGCGGAAACGGAATATCGATATTTGCAGCCTTCAGACGATCACGGGACTGTTCGTTGAACATGAACAGCACATCCCAGTAATTCGGGGTATCAACCCACACGCGTAATGACATGGTGATAGCACTGTCACCCAACGTGGTCACGACAACCACCGGAGCAGGATCTTTGAGTACGCGCGGGTCATCCGCCAACGCCAGCAACACCTCACGCACCTTCTGCAGATCCGCCTCGTAATCAACGCCAACATCAAACACCACCTTGCGCGTCGGCTGACGGTTGTAGTTAGTGATGATGCCGTTGGACAAATTGCCGTTGGGCACGATGACAGTCTTGTTGTCGCCGGTGCGCAGAACAGTATGGAAGATCTGAATGCTGTCGACGGTACCACTCACGCCCTGCGCTTCAATCCAGTCACCAATCTTGAACGGACGGAACAACAGTATCAGCACCCCACCAGCAAAGTTCGCCAGGCTGCCCTGCAACGCCAAACCGATCGCCAGACCCGCCGCACCGATCGCCGCCACAAATGAGGTGGTCTGAATGCCGATCATTGAGGCAACACTCACCACCAGCAGCACTTTGAGAATGATGTTGGCCAGACTGCTGATAAAGCCTTGCAGCGCCAGATCAGCCTTGCGCAGCGCCAGTAAATTACCCAGCTTTGCGGTCAGGCGATTGATCAACCACCAGCCTACAGCCAACGTAATCAAGGCCAGCAGCACGCGGCTACCGTATTCCATGATCATCGGAATCCAGGCTTGCGAAGCCTGGATCAAGTGATCCATTTCAGCGTTCAAGTCCATTTATATCTCCTTGTACCGATACCCGGCGACGTCATTTACTCAGCGAAACGACTGAACGCTACCCGCTCAATCGTTTCTGCAGTGCCCGAAAAACTCGGACGCCGATGATCGCCAGAGGTTCCCCCATGGCCAATGATCATTAATCAATCGCGGAAATTGTTGAACTGCAATGGCAGATCGAACGTCTTGGCGCGCAAGGCAGCAATGGCTTCTTGCAGGTCATCGCGTTTCTTGCCGGTAATGCGTACCTGCTCACCCTGAATGGCGGCCTGAACCTTGAGTTTGGCGTCTTTGACGTGAGCGACGATTTTCTTCGCCATCTCCTTGTCGATACCTTCCTTGAGCACTGCTTCTTGCTTCATCAGCTTACCCGACGCGTAAGCTTCCTTGACCTCAAGGCACTGCACATCGATCTTGCGCTTGACTAGGGCCAGCTTGAGAATTTCGATCATTGCTTCCAGTTGGAAGTCAGCTTCGGCAGTCAGGTTGACCGTCAGGTCTTTTTCCTTGAACTCAAAAGAGCCTTTGCCTTTTAAGTCGTAACGGCGGTCCAGCTCTTTGACAGCGTTCTCGACTGCGTTGGTGACTTCGTGCTTGTCCAGTTCGGATACCACGTCGAACGACGGCATGTGTTTTCTCCAATAATAAAGGGCGCGCTCAACACAGATGGAGCACGCCTGACCTGACAGTTAAAATGCGCGGGCATTATAACGGTTCTTCGACTTCATTCACGGGCGAGCACTCATGTCTGCACAAACCGATAGCGGCACCTCACGGTTGGCTTCAACGCCTTGGCACATTCTGGGGGCTGGCAGTATGGGTTCGTTATGGGCCACCCGCCTGGCACGGGCAGGGTATGACGTACGGCTGATTTTGCGCGATGAGGCGCGATTACACGCTTACAAAACGGCGCAAGGTTTGACCCTCGTCGAAGGAAACAAAGCCACTCTGTGGCCCATTGCAGCGCAAACCCTCGACACCGCAGAACCCATCATACGCCTGCTAGTGGCGTGCAAAGCGTATGACGCAGAGCATGCCGTCGCTCGTATCGCTCACCGTTTGAGCCCTGACGCGCAACTCATCCTGCTGCAAAACGGACTGGGTAGCCAACAAGCCGTAGCCGCTCTGGTTCCACGGGCGCGCTGCCTGTTTGCCTCCAGCACGGAGGGGGCGTTTCGTGAGGGCGACTGGCGCGTGGTCTTTGCCGGGCAGGGTCATAACTGGCTAGGTGACCCTCAACAGGGCGCCGCGCCCTCATGGCTTGACGAGCTACAACACAGCGGCATCAGTCATGAGTGGAGCCCGAACATTCTGAGTCGGTTGTGGCGCAAGTTGGCGCTCAACTGTGCAATCAACCCGTTGACCGTGCTGCATCAATGCAGAAACGGAGGACTGAAAGCACATGCGCACACAGTGGATGCGCTGTGCAGTGAACTCGGCGCCCTGCTTGAAATCTGCGCACAACCAGAGGCAGCGGCAAATTTGAGCACTGAAGTGCACCGGGTGATTGACGCCACAGCTAACAATTACGCCTCGATGTATCAGGATGTGGCACAACGCAGGCGCACAGAGATTAGCTATTTGACCGGGTATGCCTGCCAGGCGGCGCAACGCAGTGGCCTGGACACACCTCACTTACATGCTATCCACCAACAGTTGACAGCCCACCTGAAGCACCTCGGTTTGCCCTCTCACTGAACGCCGCGCTAACCTGCCCGTTCACGCACTCACTAGGGCCCATCATGTCTTTGCGCCAGCGCCTCGAAAACCTGCCGGTCGGCCAAAAGCTGCTGGCCGCCCTGCTTGTGCTGCTGGCAACCGTGCTGCTGGTGGCCAACCTGACATTCATCAGCGTGGCTTACTGGATTTCCCACGAAAGCACCGCGCCGCAAGCGTTGCAGACCTTGGGCAGTCTGGTATCCAACCCCGCGCTGATGGAGCATGCGCTGGATTCTCCTGAGAGCGCCAACGCCCTGCTTAAAGAAATTGGCACCTACGCCCCCCTCCGAGCCGGTGCTATTTATGACCCGTCTGGCCATTTATTGGCACAGTTGCAGCACGGCGATCGTCTGGCGCTACCCGAACACTTTGACCAAATTCAAGCCTGGGGCCTGACTGAGCTGCGCAGCCATCACACTTCCCGGCTTCCGAAGGGCGGGCATCTGTTACTAGTGGCCAGCAGTGAACTGCCCATGGCGTTTTATACCGGCACGTTCACCGCCAGCCTCGGAATTCTGGTGTTCAGTGTCTTGCTGTGGCTGTTGATCGCGCGCCAGATCAAGCGCCTGATCACACAACCCATCTATCAGCTCGAAGAGCTGTCACGCCAGGTCACGCGCGAGGAGAACTATTCGCTACGGGCCAAACCGGGCAATAACGATGAAATCGGCAGCCTCGCTGAAGCGTTCAATACCATGCTCTCGCGTATCGAAGCGCGTGAGCAGGAGCTCAAACGCGCCCGAGATGAAGCACAGGCAGCCTACGATCAAGCCCAGGCGCTGGCAGAAGAAACCCGCCATACCAATCGCAAGCTCGAACTTGAAGTGCAGGTAAGAAGCAAAATCGAGAAAAAACTCACCGGCTTTCAGATTTATCTCAACAGCATTATCGATTCCATGCCCTCCGCCCTGATCGCACTGGACGAACAGCTCTACGTCACGCAATGGAATCAGGAAGCCAGCGCCCTCTCCGGCACGCCGCTGGATGAGGCCCTGAATCAACCGGTTTATCTGGCATTTGAACCTCTGAAACCTTTCTTGACGCAAATCAAAGACACCATCGCCCACCATCGCGTCGTCAAAATAGAGCGCGTGACCTGGCCTCAAGGTGATGAGCCCAAACATTACGCACTGACTTTCTATCCATTGATGGGGGGTGGCGGACGCGGCGCCGTGATCCGCATCGACGACATCACCCAGCGGCTCTCCATGGAAGACATGATGGTTCAGTCAGAGAAGATGCTCTCTGTGGGCGGTCTCGCGGCGGGGATGGCGCATGAGATCAATAATCCATTGGGGGCCATTTTGCATAATGTGCAAAACATCCGGCGGCGCCTGTCCAACGACCTGCCCAAGAATAGTGAGCAAGCCGCGCTGACAGGCGTTGACCTTGATGCGATAAACCGTTATTTGCAGGCCCGAGAAATCCCTAAGCTACTGGATGGCATTCAACAGGCGGGGGCCCGCGCAGCCAAAATCGTGACCCACATGCTCAGTTTCAGTCGCCGCAGTAATCGCCAAATGAGCCCTTGCGACCTGTCGGCGCTGATCGATCAGGCGGTCGACATCGCAAGCAATGACTTCGACCTCGCCATCGGTTTCGACTTCAAAGGCCAGGCCATCATTCGTCAGTTTGACCCTCACCTCGGGCCCGTACCCTGCATCCCCAACGAGCTGGAACAGGTGCTGCTGAACTTGTTGAAAAACGCCGCCCAGGCGATTCATCAGCGCCAAGGCAACACCGAACCCGGGCGCATCGTCCTGCGCACGAAACTGAATCCACCCTGGGCTGAGATCCAGGTGGAAGACAACGGCGCAGGCATGCCTGAAAACGTGCGCAAACGTATTTTTGAGCCTTTCTTCACCACCAAGGAAGTTGGCCAAGGCACGGGGCTCGGTCTTTCCGTGTCCTACTTCATCATTACCAATAACCACAAAGGGCAAATGGAAGTGCACTCAACCCCGGGTCAAGGCACGTGCTTCACGCTGCGTCTGCCATTGATGCCCGTCCACGAAACTACCAAGTCGGAACTGTAACCATGGGCTTTCGCTTATCAAAGATTTACACCCGCACCGGCGACAAGGGCGAAACAGGCCTGGGCGATGGCCGGCGCGTGTCCAAAGATCATCCTCGGGTCGAGGCGATTGGAGAAGTGGACGCGCTTAACAGCCAACTGGGGCTCTTGCTCGCCGGGTTACACGAGCAAAGCGTCCGGACGCCGGGCCTGGACGAACTGATCGAGGTGCTGACGCCATGCCAACACCGACTGTTTGACTTGGGAGGCGAGCTGGCCATGCCGGCTTATCAGGCGTTAAACCTGAGCGAAGTCGAACGGCTTGAAGCGGCGATTGATCGCTGGAACGAGGAGCTGGGACCACTGGAAAACTTCATTTTGCCAGCAGGCTCTACCCTGATCGCCCAAGCGCATGTGTGTCGCTGCCTCGCGCGCAGTGCCGAGCGTCGCTGCCAACATCTCAATGCAGTCGAGCCGCTCAACGGCCCTGGACTGGCCTATATCAACAGGTTGTCAGACCTGCTGTTTGTGACGGCACGCTTGATTGCCAAGCGCCAAGGGGTTGCAGAAGTCTTGTGGCAGGCCGCAGATAAACCCGCTGATTGAGGCGCAAGCGCTCGTCAGTGCGCTTGCACGGGAGAACACAGATTACATTTCGGGCACACGCTGTGACGTCAGGTCATGCGTGGGGCCAGAACGCGCGAATGCCCGATACACCTTGCGCGCCGACGTCCCACGCCTGCTGACGATCATCAGGCCCCAACCCACCCAGCAGAAACACCGGCTTGTTAAAACCAGCAATCAGGTGCTGCGCCTGCTCCCAACCCAAAGGCTCCATATCTGGATGAGTCTCTGTGGGCAAGACGGGTGACAGCGTCACGAAGTCAACGTCCATCTGTTCTGCCAACGCCAATTCCTCAGCGTTATGACACGACGCCGCCAACCAGCGATCTTTAGGAAACGGCCGGCCTTTGGCGGCGTATTTACGTAGTTGCGCCGCCGTCAAATGCCAACCGGCCGACGGAAAATCACCCAGCCACTCCAGCGGCCCTTTGAGCATCAGCTGCGCCTTGCCTGCGCACAGCCCCGTGGCGTCTACCGCCAAATCCCGGTACTTAGGGTCATAGCCTTTGGGCGCGCGCAAGGAAACCAGTTTGATACCGCCCGCGATGGCTTTCTGTAAGCCCCGTAGCAACTCTGGCCCTTCAAAACCGTCAGGCGTGATGAGGTACTGATCAGGCAAACGCGCCGCTGCCACAATCGGTCTATTGGCTTCAGGAAATGCGTAACTCGCCAGATCCCGCTGGCTGACCCACGCCAAAGGCTGGCCTTCCACGCCGCAAGGCTCACCGGTAAACGCCGAGACTTCCCACACATCCAGCAACACGTGCTTGTCGGGATAATCGTGCTTCACGGTGATCAATGGACGAGCCGAGGTCACGTCGATCCCAAGCTCTTCTTTCAGCTCACGGCTCAAGGCCGCGCTGACAGACTCTCCGGCTTCAACCTTGCCGCCGGGAAATTCCCAAAGACCGCCTTGATGCTGTGTATCAGCACGACGAGCAATCAGAATTCTGCCGTCAGTGCCTCGAATGACGGCCGCAGCCACATGAACTCGTTTCACCCTTGAACTTCCTCTAATCCCGCCTGTTGCCAGGCTTTGAACGTGGACTACCGAATCAGCAGCCGCTCACGTGCGCTGGTAAGTCGTTAGCGCGCCCATCAAGCCAAACAAGCTTGCCTGACTGGCACGCGATGTCGAGACGACTTAGGTCCGGTACTCGGCGTTGATTTTGACGTACTCGTGGGACAGGTCGGTGGTCCAGATGGTTTCGCTGCATGCACCGCGGCCCAACTCGATGCGGATGGTGATTTCTTCGCGCGCCATCACTGCCGAACCTTGCTCTTCGGTGTAGGTCGCCGCACGGGCACCGCCACTGACGATACACACTTCGCCGAGAAACACGTCGATCTTGCTGACATCCAACTCCGGTACACCGGCACGGCCCACGGCTGCCAGGATCCGGCCCCAGTTGGGATCGGACGCGAACAGTGCGGTTTTGATCAGGGGCGAATGGGCCACGGTATAACCGACGTCCAGGCATTCCTGGTGATTGGCGCCGCCATTGACTTCAACGGTCACGAACTTGGTCGCACCTTCGCCATCGCGCACGATGGCCTGCGCCACCTCCATGCACACGTCCAGCACCGCCTGTTTCAGCGCGTCGAACAAAGGGCCGCGGGCTTCGGTGATTTCAGGCAGATTGGCCTTGCCCGTGGCAATCAACATGCAGCAATCGTTGGTGGACGTATCGCCATCGATGGTGATGCGGTTGAACGATTTGTTGGCGCCGTCGAGCAACAGATCTTGCAGTACCTGGCGCGACACCTTGGCGTCCGTCGCGATGTAACCGAGCATGGTGGCCATGTTCGGGCGAATCATGCCCGCGCCCTTGCTGATCCCGGTAACGGTAACGGTCACGCCTTCATGCTGAAACTGACGACTCGCCCCTTTGGGCAAGGTGTCGGTTGTCATGATGCCGATGGCCGCCTCTGCCCAGTGATCCTCAGCCAGATCGTCCAGCGCCGCGTGCAGCGCGCCTTCGATTTTTTCGACCGGCAATGGTTCGCCAATCACACCGGTGGAATACGGCAGCACAGCGCTGGCGTCCACACCGGTCAATTCGGCCAGTTTCGCACAGGTGCGGGTAGCCGCTGCCAGGCCTGGTGCCCCGGTGCCTGCGTTGGCATTGCCGGTGTTGGTGAGCAAATATCGCACAGGACCTTGCACGCGCTGTTTGGCCAGAATGACCGGGGCCGCGCAAAACGCATTCAGGGTGAAGACGCCCGCCACGCTGGAGCCTTCGGCACAGCGCATCACTACCACATCCTTACGCCCGGGACGCTTGATACCGGCTGAAGCAATCCCCAGCTCAAAACCCGCAACCGGGTGCAAAGTGGGCAAAGGACCAAGACCAACTGCCATGATGCGCTCCTCAATAAGCTGTCTGCGCCGCCCTTAAATGGCGGGAATTCAATGGTAAAACGCCGCGACGGCTAATGCCGGTCGCGGCGCAGGTGTTTCAGCAGATGAAACGGGTTATCAGTTGATTTGCCCGTGACAGTGCTTGAATTTTTTGCCCGAACCGCAGTAGCACAGCTCGTTGCGGCCGAGCTTCTGTTCGTTACGAACAGGGTCGGTAGCAGGCGTGACGTCTGAGACCTCTACGCCTTCCAGCTCTTCGGTCAAGGCCTGCGGCTGATCCAGACCCGGCGCCTCTGCATGCTGGAACTGCATGCGCGACGCCAGCTCTTCAGCTTCCTGACGCAGACGTGCCTCTTCTTCGATTGGGTCTTCGCGACGCACTTGAACATGCGACAGCACGCGGATCGAATCGCGCTTGATCGAATCAAGCAGCTCGGAGAACAGGTTGAAAGACTCGCGCTTGTATTCCTGCTTCGGGTTCTTTTGCGCATAACCGCGCAAGTGAATGCCGTGACGCAGGTGATCCATGGTCGACAGGTGGTCTTTCCACAGGTCATCCAGTACGCGCAATACAATCTGCTTCTCGAACGTGCGCAGCGCTTCAGCACCCGCCTGCTCTTCTTTCTCGTTGTACGCCGCAATCAGCTCAGCCAGCAGCTTCTCGCGCAGGGTTTCTTCGTACAGGTGATCGTCTTCGTCGAGCCATTGCTGGATTGGCAACTTCACGCCGAAGCCGCTTTCGATGGCGGACTCCAAACCTGCAACGTCCCACTGCTCCGGCAGCGACTGTGGAGGGATGTGTGCGCTGATCGTGCTGTCGAGGACATCTTTGCGGAAGTCAGCGATGGTTTCGCCAATGTTGTCGGCGGCCAGCAACGTGTTACGCATGTGATAAATCACTTTACGCTGTTCGTTGTTGACGTCGTCGAACTCCAGCAATTGCTTACGGATATCGAAGTTGCGACCTTCAACCTTACGCTGGGCCTTTTCGATAGCGTTGGTCACCATGCGGTGCTCGATCGCTTCGCCGGACTGCATGCCCAGGGCCTTCATGAAATTCTTCACCCGGTCAGAGGCGAAGATGCGCATGAGGCTGTCTTCGAGCGACAGGTAGAAACGGCTGGAACCCGAGTCACCCTGACGGCCGGCACGACCGCGCAGCTGGTTGTCGATACGGCGCGATTCGTGACGCTCGGAAGCAATTACGTGCAGGCCGCCCGACTCCAGGACTTGCTGGTGACGTTTCTGCCAATCGGCCTTGATCTGGGCAATCTGCTCAGGAGTAGGGTTCTCGAGAGACGCCACTTCCACTTCCCAGTTACCGCCCAGCAGGATGTCCGTACCACGGCCTGCCATATTGGTGGCGATGGTCAGCGCGCCCGGGCGACCGGCCTGTGCAATGATTTCAGCTTCTTTTTCGTGGAACTTGGCGTTCAGAACTTTGTGCTCAATGCCTTCCTGTTTCAACAGGTTGGACATGTGCTCGGACGTTTCGATGGTCGCGGTGCCCACCAGTACCGGACGGCCTTTGGCCATGCAGTCCTTGATGTCGGCCACAATGGCTGCGTACTTCTCGTCGGCCGTCAGGAACACCAGGTCGTTATAGTCTTTACGTGCCAGCGGCTTGTTCGGCGGGATAACCATCACCGACAGACCGTAGATCTGGTGGAACTCGAACGCTTCAGTGTCAGCCGTACCGGTCATGCCGGACAGCTTGTTGTACAGACGGAAGTAGTTCTGGAAGGTGGTCGAAGCCAGCGTCTGGCTCTCTGCCTGGATGTTCAGGCCCTCTTTCGCTTCGATAGCCTGGTGCAGGCCTTCGGACAAACGACGACCCGGCATGGTACGACCGGTGTGTTCGTCAACCAGCAGCACCTGACCGTCTTCAACAATGTATTCAACGTTGCGGTGGAACAGTTTGTGAGCGCGTAGTGCAGCGTATACGTGGGTCAGCAGGCCCAGGTTGTGCGCCGAGTACAGGCTTTCACCTTCAGCGAGCAAACCGATCTGGGTGAGCATCTCTTCAACAAACTGGTGACCGGCTTCGTTCAGCTCGACCTGACGAGTCTTCTCGTCGATGGTGAAGTGACCCGGCTTGGTTACTTCGCCCTCTACTTCTTCGATGTGCTGTTCGAGACGCGGAATGAGCTTGTTGATTTCGGTGTACAGTTTGGAGCTGTCTTCAGCCTGACCGGAAATGATCAGCGGCGTACGGGCTTCGTCGATCAGGATCGAGTCGACTTCGTCGATTACAGCGAAGTTAAGCTCACGCTGGAATTTTTCTTCCATGCTGAAAGCCATGTTATCGCGCAGGTAATCGAAGCCAAATTCGTTGTTGGTGCCGTAGGTGATGTCAGCGGCGTAGGCTTCACGCTTTTCCTGTGGTGGCTGGAACGGCGTAACCACGCCGACCGTCAGGCCCAGAAACTCATAAAGCGGACGCATCCAGTTGGCATCCCGGCGCGCCAGGTAATCGTTCACCGTCACAACGTGCACGCCCTTGCCGGACAACGCGTTGAGGTAAACGCCCAGGGTCGCTACCAAGGTCTTACCTTCACCGGTACGCATTTCTGCGATCATGCCTTCGTGCAAGGTCATGCCACCGATCAGTTGGACGTCAAAGTGGCGCATGCCCATGACGCGCTTGCCTGCTTCACGGCAGACCGCGAAAGCTTCAGGCAGGAGTTGATCGAGGGTCTCACCTTTTGCTATGCGGGCCTTGAACTCTTCGGTCTTGGCACGCAATTGCTCGTCGGTCAGAGCAACCATCTGCTCTTCGAGGGCATTGATGACCTGAACCTTCTTGAGCATGCGTTTAACTTCGCGCTCGTTCTTGCTTCCAAAAAGTTTCTTTAACAAAGGCGCAAACATATCGGCAGGATCTTCCACACATAGGGATGGAGGGCGGCCCCGAGAGTCGCCCGAGCAGCCCTGATGGCCGCATGCGAGCGAGCATTCTACCCGGAAACGGCGGTGAGGAAAGTGGCGTTATTCCACGATACTGGTACAGCGTTGTGACGGGGCTTCATTAAAATAAGGGCTTTTTGCTGAACTTCAACCCATAAAAGCAAGAAGTTACTCATTGATTTTGCAGCCAAAGTCTTCAGTTAGCGGATCAAGCGCAGCCACACGGCCGGTTTCTGCTAAGATTGCGCCTCAGTTTTCTCAGGTGTTTGAACATGGCATTTCGCCCACATCCAGCACGGGCACCCTCTGTCCTGCTGCGCGAGGCTAAGCCGTTAAAAGCCATCTTCGGCCACGCCAAGCGCTTGGCCCACCTGCAACGCTTGCTTGAAAGCCAGCTCCAGCCCGCCGCCCGCGAACACTGCCATGTGGCGTCGTGGCGTGAAGGCAGCCTGCTACTGATTGTCACGGATGGCCACTGGGCGACGCGGTTACGCTACCAGCAAAAACGCCTGCAACGTCAATTGCAGGCGTTTGATGAATTTGCCAGTCTGACCCGCATTTTATTTAAAGTGCAGCCGCCTACCGTATTGGCCAAAGTGGCTGGCCACACCCTGGACTTGTCACAAGACGCCGCCCAGACCATCCAGGCGACTGCTGACGGAATTACCGACCCCGCACTGCGAGCCGCCCTTGAACGGCTCGCCAGTCATGGCAAACCAAAATCCGGTCCGGCGTAGCCGCTGCTTTATTTACGCTTGCTGCCACCCAGTAATGACCCGAGCAATCCCCGAACCAACTGGCGCCCCATTTGATTGACGGCCTGACGCGCCATCGACTGCAATGCCTTGCCTGTCGACGTCCCGAGGAACTCCCCAGCCTGATCCAGAAAACCGGGTTCTTTGGGCTCGGCCGGGGCTTGCCCCGCAGAGACACCGCCTTTGCGCGCCATGAGCACCTCGTAAGCAGACTCTCGATCTATCGGCTTGTCGTACCGCCCCTGCAGGGGTGAGGTGGCAATCAGCCTGGCGCGTTCCGCGTCACTCAAAGGACCGATGCGCGACTGAGGTGGCGCAATCAGCACCCGCTGCACCATCGCCGGCGTGCCCTTATCCTCCAACATGCCGACCAAAGCCTCGCCGGTGCCCAGCTCCGTTAGCACCGCGAGCGCATCGAACGCCGGGTTGGGTCGGAACCCGTCGGCCACGGCCCTGAGGGACTTCTGCTCTTTGGCCGTGAACGCGCGTAATCCATGCTGAATGCGCAGCCCCAATTGCGCCAACACGGTGTCAGGCAAGTCCGCTGGCGATTGCGTGACAAAGTACACGCCCACACCTTTGGAGCGAATCAAGCGCACCACTTGCTCCAGTCGATCCTGAAGCGCTTTCGGTGTATCGGCAAACAGCAGATGCGCCTCGTCAAAGAAAAGCGCCAATAAAGGCTTGTCCGAATCACCGCGCTCGGGCAACTGCTCAAACAATTCGGCCAGCAGCCACAACAAAAAGGTCGCGTAGACCTTGGGCGCTTCATGCACCAACCGGCTCGCATCGAGCAAATGAATGCGCCCGCGTCCGTCACTGTCCGGCTGCAAAATGTCTTCCAACTGCAACGCAGGCTCACCAAACAGCGCCTCAGCGCCCTGCTGCTCCAGGGTCGCCAGTCGTCGCAGTAGCGCCTGGCTGGAACCGGTGGTCATTAGCGCCGCGTCGTCGCCCAGCACTTCGGGATGATCCCGCAGATGATTGAGCAACGCTTTGAGGTCTTTGAGATCCAGCAGCAACAGGCCTTCGCGATCCGCCACTTTGAACGCCGCATACAGCGCTGATTGTTGGCTGTCCGTCAGCTCCAGCAGACTGCCTAGCAAAAGCGGCCCCATTTCACTCAGGGTTGTGCGTAATGGATGCCCAGTCTTGCCCTGAATATCCCACAGCGTCACTGGATAAGCCGTGGGCTGGAAATTAAGCCACGGCATGCCCGCGATCCGCTCTGCAATTTTGCCCTGAGGATTGCCGGCGGCCCCCAGACCACACAAATCGCCTTTGATGTCGGCGGCAAACACTGCCACGCCCGCATCACTGAACTGCTCTGCCAGGCGTTGCAACGTGACGGTTTTACCTGTCCCCGTAGCGCCCGCAATCAAGCCGTGACGATTGGCCAGACGCAATGACTGGGCGACGGGCTGACCCGAAAGGTCGGCACCGAGAACTAAAGCTGAGGAATCAGGCATTTTTCCACCTTAAATTAATCTTTCGCGGTAACACGTCGATACAACGTTAATGCTAGACCAGAAAAATCCGAATTTAATGTCGGAAAGAGCGCAAATAAATGTAGGAATCGCTCAGGTTCTGTCAGTGGTTTCTATGTTGGGCGCATTTCATGTCAGCAGGCATCACACTTTTAGACCTTAGCGGACCCTTCAAGCCATGAACAAAAATCTGCGTTTCAGTCATAAAATCCTGCTTGCCGCGTCCCTGATCGTAATAGCCGCTTTTTCGCTATTTACGCTGTACAACGACTACCTGCAGCGCACTGCCATTCGCGACGATCTGGACAGCTATCTGCGTGAGATGGGTAGCACAACGGCCAACAATATTCAGACATGGCTCGGCGGGCGCATCTTGCTCACTGAAAACCTGGGCGAGACCATCGCTCTTAATCCCGCGCCTGACTATGTAGCCCAGTTGCTGGAGCAAAAAGCCCTTAGGGATGCTCCGATCAACTTGTCGTGCAGCCGCGGCAAGTTGCAATTTTCCAGGCACCTACAGCGTCATTGGACGAAAAGTGACCGAAAAATCATGTACGGAGAGCTTTTTCGACCGGTTCTCCGTGTT